>CAZTWO010000001.1:0-4356 GCA_964617965.1 uncultured Ruminococcus sp.
GACTGGGGGTCAAGAGGCCGTGAGTTCAAGTCTCGCCACTCGGACCATGAAAAAAGCGTCTTTTCGAAGACGCTTTTTTTCAATAATATCCGTTTTTGAACCTGCAACTGCCCGCTTTCCTTTTTTCTTGAATACAAAAATAATTTTTTGCTATTGAATACGGCGCCGAAAATTGGTATTATAAGAAAAAAAGATTTTACGGAGAGAGTTATGAAACCCGAAGGAAATGAAGTCGGCGAGGTGTTTGAGCCTCGTCAATTCAGAATTTTAGAAAATCTGTATGAATGTGCCGTAAAGCAGCTCACACTCAAATTTGAGGTGCTAAACAGTGAGTTTAATGTTCTGTACGCACGCAATCCCATTCATCATATAGACGGCCGTGTAAAGTCACCCGAAAGCATAGCCGCAAAGCTTACAAAACGAAACAAGCCTGTTACCATTGAATCCGCAAAAAAGAATGTTAACGACATTGCAGGTGTAAGAGTCGTGTGCAACTATATTGACGATGTTTACAATGTCGCCGAGATGTTCATGAGGCAGAAGGATATAGAAATAGTAAAAATTCAGGACTATATCGCAAATCCGAACTACAACGGCTATCGTTCGCTTCATATTGATATAATAGTCCCGGTTTATCTCTCGGACAGAACCGAATATGTAGGTGCTGAAATTCAGCTTCGCACAATTGCAATGGACTTCTGGGCAAGCCTTGAGCATGACATTCGTTATAAAGCGGATGTTTCAAAGCTCCCCGCGGGGATAAACGAAGAGATGCTCGCCTGCTCTCATAAGATAGCCGAGATTGATAAACAGATGCAGGATATGTATAAAAGGATTAAGGCGGCAGAAGATAACAGTGAACATTAATTCTGAATGCATAATGTAGAATGTAGAATGCATAATGTCGGAAGTCCTGCGGACTTGGATTATATAGCTTCGCCTTTTGCCGAATTTAATTATTATTACAGACAAAATCGCCTCCCGGGAGATTATTCCGAGAGGCGGTTTTTTGAATAACATCAGAAGTCAGTTGCTGTGAAGGATAGAGTTTAAAGAAGACAAATAACAGTTTTTATGAGAAGAATACATAAGGCGAAGCTAACTGCTCCTTGCTCCTTTTCCTCTTTTACCAGTGTTTTGCACCGCATTCGCAGTCCTGATTGATTTTGAAAAGCTTATTAAAGAAGTTTATTATCTTCCAGAAGAATGCCTGAATGCCGCTTGTTTTGTGGCAGAGGTGACTGCAGTTCTTTGCGGGATTTGTGCCGAAGTCTTTGCCGCATACGTCGCATGTGCCGTCATTGTCGGCGTCGATGTGCCCGATTGCGTTAACGGCTTCGGTCTCTGTGTATCCGCAGAGAGTGCATGTGCGTACACGTGAGCCTGCCTCGGTGCATGTCGGGGCGGCACTCTGATTCCAGGCGGACATTGTGTGCGCTGTTTTGTCTATCTTCTG
Source organism: uncultured Ruminococcus sp. (assembly GCA_964617965.1). Classification (GTDB taxonomy): domain Bacteria; phylum Bacillota; class Clostridia; order Oscillospirales; family Acutalibacteraceae; genus RUG806. The sequence goes on from CAZTWO010000001.1 coordinate 1,457, forward strand.
TGTCTCGACTGTTTCACCGCATTCGGTACACTTGCGAACCTTTAAGCCCTCTTTTGTACATGTGGCGGCGGAGGTTATTTCCCATTCGCCGGGGGTGTGACCTGTTGCGGGAATGACTTCTTCGGCTGTATAAGAGCATGTTTCGCAGGATACAAGTCTTACACCCTCCTCGGTGCAGGTTGCGGGAGTTTTTACTTCGTATTTATAAGTGTGGTCACGTTTTTCGACCGTTATTGTATAGTCTACAAAATCTTCGGTCTGAGAATTGTTATTCAGATAGAATAAGTAGTCCTCATTTGCTTCAAAGGGATAGAATACATCTTTAGTAAAATCATCGTAAAGGTAAGAAGAAGGCGAGAACTTAGCATTTTCATCATCAATGGTGAATTTATATTCCGCTGTATCCGTAGGATAAAAGTATATATGCTCCGTATCTTTTTTGTGTGCCCTGATTGTAAGTGATTCATCTGTTGAAGCGACATATTTTTCAATGACATTTATATCATATGTGCATGAAGTGTTATGCGAATAGTTTACGGTAACACTTTGCTTGCCGACTTTGTTTAAATTGTACCCCGTAGTGAAAAAGCCTTTCGACCTGTCAACGGTTGTTCCGTCGGTAAAAGTAACGGTAATCACAAGACCGTTTGTTCTTAAGTCGTAATTATTCGTTGTATAAGTTGTCTTTGACGGCATTGTTTTTATTTCAATGCTTTCCACTTCTTTTGTTTCAATCGTCGCAAAAGTAATATAGTTATTCTCGGCATAAGTTTCGGCTGTGGAATCAAGATATCCGTGCATAACAAGCTCAAGACCACAGTAAACAGATGACTTTTCAATATCACAATCCTTGTTCCTGATATATACTTCTTTGAGCGAACCGGAATTATAAATTCCCGGGCATTTAATCTTTGTTACCGTATCGGGTAAATCAAGAACTGCGTCTGTCTTGCCGCACGGATAAAGAATAAGAGTTGACATATCCTTCGAATAGAGGACACCGTCTTTTGAAGAATAAACGGTATTTTCTTCCGAAACTTCAACTTCACAGAGAGTTTGCATCTGAGAGCTTTGAATATTGAAATCCTTTAGATTTGCCCCGAATTTTATTTTTTTCAGTGAAGAATTTTTTCTGAAATATACATCCAAATCTGCAAATATGACAGAATCGGGAATAACAAGCTCGGTTATATTATTAACTGAAATTGAATAGTATTTTATAATGGATGTGCGGTCGCTTAAATTGAGCTCAGTTCGATTTGCGGGGTAATAAACAAGTGCAAGATCACCCATTTCATCAACACCATACTGTGTCTTATAGTTTGAAACAGTATCGCTGTCAAGAATTTCATACAGAACATTATCAATTGCAACCAGTTTTGTATTTCCGGATGCAACGGTAATATTCTTCACTCCGCTATTTTGTACGATATCACCGGGATATGAACTGACGGAATAGGTTGAAGGCAATTGCAAATCGGTAAACCTGCCGAAAAGATTATTTTCGTAACTGTCTATTTCAGTGATGCCTTCGCCGATAACAACTTTATCATAAAATCTGTACGCATAGCTGAAAGCGGGCAATGCATCTTCACCAAAATAAAGTTTTCCGGCTGCGTCAAGTGTAAGTGTGCGGTTTTCGGTATCTATCGCATAACTGAAAGAGTTGCCGTTTGAGTCGACAGCATCAGCCGACATGGTGTAACAGGAGGTGTGCTCGGTATCCGTACCGAAAAGGACATGCTTTTGAAAATGACTTTCGCAAAATTCGTGCTGTGCGGAATTTTCATTGCAATACACGGTAAGGTTAACATTTGCATCGAAACCGTCAAGACTGTCTACATAAGCCTCAATTTCATCCACAGTTTCAAATGACGTGCCGCATTCGTCATTAAACTCACTGACTATCATAGCCTCGATTTTTTCATCGGCAGTTTCATCATCATCTCCGTGTGAAAGATAGAAGTCATATGACACAAGGAATTCGGCTCGCATAAAGTAACGGTACTCTTTAGTTCCGGAAGAAGTAAAAAACTCCGAAGTGGTATCTATAACAATATCATCCGATTTGTTATAAACAGTATCAAACACTTTAACATAATTAGAGTTGAAGCTTTTCAGTGTCGACGGAATTGTAAGCGAATCCAAATACATATCACCACCTTGAGTTCCGAAAATTTCGTCCGCAATCGTCAGACCTTCAGGCAAAACAAGATTATCAAGAGAATACATAAACTGGAAACAACTACCTCCTAAAGTTGTAACACCCTCGGGGATGATAAGCTCTTTTACGCTTACATCAAGTGAAAAAGCACACGTTCCAATGGTTTTAAGCGTAGAAGGAAGGGAAACAGTTTCACAACGAATAAGATAACACAGTCCGCAATAACCGATTTCGGTAATTCCTTCCTCAATGACTACGGCTTTAATGTCAAGAAGATGGTCACCCCAGGGAAACCATTCTGTCGGAAGTTCATCACCAATATTATCCAAATCCACAGAGGGTGTTGCACCTGTACCCGAAAGGGTCAATGTGCCTGTGGCGTCGTCAAAGCTCCATGTAACGGAGCCTTCGACTGTCGTGTCCTCGGCAAAGGCGAAGACGGGAGCCGCACTTATGAGCATAAGCACGGTAAGCAGTAATGCAATAGGTTTTCGCATTTTTCTCATTTTAATTTCCTCTTTTCTTATTTGTATAAAAAAACCGCCGACGGTAAAAATAATAATACCGCTGACGATTAATTTATGATATTAACGAATAATACGAGAAGGGAACAAAAGACAGACAATAACTCTCGTAATAAGTGAAATGCAACATAATTTTTCGTTCCTCTTCTCAAAATTCTCACAAAACATACAATAGATTCATAACAGATTTTCAAGACAATGTCAAGAGTTAA
>CAZTWO010000001.1:4456-52028 GCA_964617965.1 uncultured Ruminococcus sp.
TCACAAAACATACAATAGATTCATAACAGATTTTCAAGACAATGTCAAGAGTTAACATACAGTTCATAATTGATTTTGATGATTTTCTGTGTATTGCACAAATCTCGGGGGGGGATTTGGGGAAAGTGACGACAAAAATTAGCAATTAGCAATTTGCAATGTATGAGGGGTCGGGGACCGGGGACCGGGGGTCGGGGGTGAGGAAGTCCTACGGACTTGATTTATATAGCTTCGCCTCTTGCGAAGCCTAACTGCTCCTTGCTGACTTTTTTGTCAACCGGCAATTAGCAATGAGCAATTTGCACTCCGGGCAAATCAATGTAGAATGCACAACGTAGAATGTAGAATGCATAATGCAGAATGCATAATGTAGGAAGTCCTACGGACTTGATTTATAAGCTTCGCCTCTTGCGAAGCCTAACTGCTCCTTGCTCCTTGCCCCTTGCTCCTTTTTTTCTGTCTGAATTTGATATTGAAAAAATAAGCAATCGGTGCTATTATATTACGGTATATATAAAAGCCGACAAAAAATTAATTGCAGGTCGGCAAACGGAGGTTTTTTAATGAGTCTTTTTTATGTTCGTGACGGTGAGCCTTATATCCCCGATGAAATCGGCAGAGAGCTTGCGAAGCTCGCCCACGCGATTGTAAAAACCTGCCGCCTTTCTTTTAAGGTGCAGATGAAAACAACGGCAATCAACAACGCCATAAAGAGCGGCGACAAGGAGCAGATGCACAATATGCTCCAGAAGGTTCTTGAAAAGTACAGAAAGGTTTATTCCGATTATATGTCCCTCTCGGGTGCCGAGATAGGCGAAGTCGACGACAGCTTTTTCGCAGATAAAGACAATGATTTCTATGTCGGTCAGCTCAGGATTCTGCTTGACCTTGCAAACATCAACTGCATTGCAGAGTCCCGCATGATGCCCCTGCTCAGTGCCGCATGTGAAAAGACACTTGACAAGAAGTTAAATCAGCTGTATTTCTTCTCGAACCAGGGTGAAATAAGAGAAGACGATTCCGACACAGACAGCGACGAAGAATAATCAAGACAACACGAAAGAAGATGATATAACATGGAATGGACGGGACTTAACGAGCTTCGTGAAAAGTACCTCAGATTTTTTGAGAGCAAAGGACATCTGCGTCTTGACAGCTTTTCGCTTGTTCCGCAGGGCGACAAAAGCCTTCTGCTCATAAACGCCGGCATGGCGCCCATGAAAAAATATTTTACCGGTGAAGTCACTCCCCCTTCAAAGAGAGTTACCACCTGTCAGAAGTGCATTCGTACTCCCGATATTGAAAGAGTCGGTCACACCGCGCGTCACGGCACATTTTTCGAGATGCTCGGCAACTTCTCATTCGGTGACTATTTTAAGCATGAGGCCACTGCGTGGGCATGGGAATTCTGCACCAAAGAAATGCAGATGGACCCCGAAAAAATATATGTAAGCATTTATCTTGACGATGACGAGGCATATGACATCTGGACAAAGGAAGTCGGCGTAAAGCCCGATCATATGGTTCGTTTCGGCAAGGAAGACAACTTCTGGGAGCACGGTGCGGGTCCCTGCGGCCCTTGCTCGGAGCTTTATTATGACAGAGGTCCGGAGCACGGCTGCGGCAAACCCGACTGCAAGGTCGGCTGTGACTGCGACAGATATGTTGAGTTCTGGAACCTTGTTTTCACTCAGTTTGAAAATGACGGCAACGGCAATTACACACGCTTAAAGCACCCCAACATCGACACCGGTATGGGGCTTGAGAGACTTGCGTGCATTTCTCAGGGGGTTGACAATCTTTTTGAGGTTGACACGGTTCGCAACATTATGAAGCGTGTTATGGAAATCGCCGGCGTAAAATATCACGAGGACGAGAAAAAGGATATTTCTCTTCGTGTTATTACCGACCATATCCGTTCAACAGCAATGATGATTTCAGACGGCGTTATGCCCTCAAACGAAGGCAGAGGCTATGTTTTAAGACGACTTTTAAGACGTGCCGCACGTCACGGCAGACTTTTAGGGATTGACAAGCCCTTCCTTGCAGACCTTTGCGAAACGGTTATAACCGAGAGCGGAAAGGCATACCCGGCACTTGTCGAAAAGCATGACTATATTGTTAAAATTATATCCGTAGAAGAGGACAGCTTCAACCGCACACTCGATTCGGGACTTAAGCTTCTTGAAGAAATGATCGAAAAGAGTGAAGGCAAGACGCTTTCGGGTGCGGATGCGTTCAAGCTTTCCGACACATTCGGATTCCCCATTGATCTTACAAAAGAAATTCTCGAAGAAAAGGGCATGGATGTCGACGAGGACGAGTTTAATGCACTTGTCAAAAAGCAGAAGGACACCGCAAGAAGCGCAAGAAAAGACGCGGGTGCGGACGCATGGAAAGACACCGGCGCAACGCTCAAGGGAATTCCGGCTACCGTGTTTACGGGGTACGAGACAACAACCGACAGCGGAAAGGTTCTCGCTATCCTGAACGGCAAGGGTGAAAAGATTGACAGTGCGGATGCAGATACCGAGGCGACACTTATTCTTGACAAGACCTGTTTTTATGCTGAGAGCGGCGGACAGACGGGTGACAGAGGCAAGATAAAGGGCAACGGCTTTGTGTTTAAGGTAACCGACACCACCAAAAATTCAAACGGACTGTTCTTCCACAAAGGCAATGTTATTGACGGTGCTGTGGCTGTAAATGATGAAGTCACGACAAATGTATGTCCTCACTGCAGAGCGGCAACGGCTCGCAACCATACGTCGGCTCACCTTTTGCAGGCGGCACTCAGAAAGACATTCGGCAGTCATATTGAACAGGCGGGCCAGCTTGTAAACCGTGATGTCATGCGTTTTGACTTTACACATTTCGAGGCTCTTACAAGCGAGCAGATAGCAGAGATTGAACATAATGTAAATGAAGTAATTCTGTCCGCAGTTGATGTTGTTACAGAAGAAAAAACTCTTGCGGAAGCTAAAGCGATGGGCGCTATGGCTCTGTTCGGAGAAAAATACGGCGACAAGGTTCGTGTCGTAAACATCGGCGGCTATTCGCTGGAACTTTGCGGCGGCACACACGTAAAGAACACGGGCGAAATAGGAATGTTCAAGATAATTTCCGAGTCGTCGGTTGCATCGGGTGTCAGAAGAATTGAAGCCGTAACGGGACTTAACGCTCTTAAGTACGTAAATTCGGTATGCGAAAACGCACTTAAGGCGGCATCGGTTCTTAAATGCGGCACGGTTGAAGCACTGCCCGACAAGGCGGCTGCAATTCAGACCGAGCTTAAGACAGCCGAAAAAGAGATTGAAAAGCTCAAGGGTGAAATCGCATCCGCAAAAGCCGGTGATCTGTTTAAGACAGTCGGCGAAATCAACGGTATAGCGATAAAGACTGCCGACATGGGCGAAGCGGACGCAAACGCGCTCAGAACAATGCTCGACAGCGCAAAGGATGACGACAGCGTTGTTATGGTAGCCGGCAAAAATTCCGAAAAAGGCACCTGCTCGTTTGCGTGTGCATGCGGCAAAAACGCAGTCGCGAAGGGTGCTCACGCAGGCAACATAGTTCGTGAAACCGCAAAAATAGCAGGCGGCGCAGGCGGCGGCAAGCCCGACAGCGCTATGGCAGGCGGCAAGGATATTACAAAAATAGGCGAAGCTCTTGAAGCAGTCAAGGGCATTGCGGAGAAGTTTATAAAATAAAGTGAGCAAGGAGCAAGGAGCAGTTGGCTTCGCATAAGACAAACAAGCTGAACAAGATGCATTGTTCATTGCTAATTGCAGATTGGCAAAAAAAGTGAGTAAAGAGCAAGGAGCAGTTGGCTTCGCAATGTTGTTTTACATAACAATTCAGTTTTGCAAAAGGCGAAGCAATATAATTCAAGGCACGCTGTGCCTTCCGACATTATGCATTATGCATTCTACATTATGCATTCTTCATTGATTGGTCTGAGTTGAAATTGTTAATTGCTAATCAACATTGCTCATTGCTCATTGCTAATTGCTAATTGAAAGAAAGGTGGCGAAATTATGGATTGCGTATTCTGTGCGATTGCAAACGGAGAAATCCCCTCAACAAAGGTTTATGAGGATGACACAATACTGGCGTTTAAGGATCTTAACCCTCAGGCACCCGTTCACATTCTCGTTGTACCCAAGGAGCATATCAAATGGGGATATGACATTACACCCGAAAACAGTGCTGTGGTTGCACACATTTTCGAGATGATTCCCGTTATCGCAAAAGAGCAGGGACTTACAAACGGATACAGAGTAATAAACAACTGCGGCGAAAGTGCCGGACAGTCCGTTCTGCACCTGCATTTCCACATCCTCGGCGGAAGAGATTTCGGCTGGCCTCCGGGCTAAGAAGGAATGATATATCGCTGACGCGATATGATATATTGCTGACGCAATATGATATACTTGCTTCGCAAGCATGATATAATTTCCGTTCCGTCATATGCTGTTAGGCTTGTATCACCGCACGCAGTGCGATATCATATCGAAGATATATCACCCGTTCCGACAGGAACGGATATCATTGAAAAAAGCGTTCCGTTAAGGAACGCTTTTTTCATGGTGCCGGTGACCGGGCTTGAACCGGTACGATATTGCTATCACGGGATTTTAAGTCCCGGGCGTCTGCCAATTCCGCCACACCGGCAAAATCAAACAACGGATAAAGTATACACTCTATCCGCTGTTTTGTCAAGAGCTAATTAACTGTGGGAATTATTCCGACACGGCCTCAGTAGTTGTCTCTTCCTCGGTCTGGGATTCCATGTACTGATTATACAGATCCTCAAGCACCGATCCGAAGAACGGGTTTGTGCCGATTTTAATTCCGATAATGCCGAGCTTAATAAACTTTACAAGTACCTTTACCGCTAAAACGATTGTGCTGACAGTAATCATAAATAAACGCCTTCCTCAAATAAGTGTTATTAATTTTCCGTAAACAAATTATAAACTCTTTTTGAACTGTTGTCAAGCGATATTTTTAATAGCAGATTTCAAAGTGCTGTGCTTTATTCGCCGAAAAGTCAAGCACGAATTTGCCGTCAACAGGGTAAATGACTTCCCCGCTGTCGGTCTTAAGCGACTTTATACCGTTGTTCGCTTCAAGCCTGATTGTACGCTTTTTGGCGGGGCAGAGTGTAACGGAAAGCGCCTTGCCGTTCTTGAAATCAACGGACACTTCTATATTTCCTCTTGCCTTAAGCTTTGTAAACGAACCGCTGAGTTCATTTGTGACAGCCGGAAGAAGCGTGATATAGTCCATATGGCTCTGTATAAGCATTTCCGCAATGCCTGCCGCACCGCCGAAGTTGCCGTCTATCTGGAACGGCGGATGCGTGTCGAACAGGTTGTCGATTGTGGACTTTGTAAACAGAAGTCTTATGTGCTTCTTCACGTTCTCGCCGTCACCGAGACGGGAATAGAGATTTATAAGCCATGCGCGTGACCAGCCCGTGTGGCCGCCGCCGCTTGAAAGACGACGCTCCATTGTTGTTTTTATAGCGTTGAAAAGCTCCGGTGTCTCTTTGTTTATAAGGCAGTCGGGATAGAGTGCGAAAGCGTGAGAAATGTGTCTGTGACCGGGCTCGGCTTCGTCATAGTCTTCAAGCCACTCCGCAAGACGGCCGTATTTGCCGACTTTGAGCTTAGGCATTTTGTCAAGTGTCTGCTGTGCCTTTTCTTTAAGACGCTTGTCACGCTTAAGGACATCCTCGCATGCTATATAGTTGCGAAGAACCGCCGTTATAATCTCAACATCCATTGTGGGAGAGAAAGCGATATACTGTGTTTTTGTGTGGTTGGGAGTGTCGACAAAATAGTCAAGCTCGGGGCTCATTGAGGGGCCTGAACGAAGAGTGCCGTCATCGGCCTCAAACATATAGTCTATGAAGAACAGTGCGGATTCACGCATAAAGTTATAGGCAACATCGGACAGAAATTCCTTGTCTTCGGTAAAGAGCCAGTGCTCCCACATATGTGTTGCAAGCCATGCGCCGCCGAGAGGCCACACGCCCCAGAGTCCGTCCGCAGGTGCGGTGTAGCCGTAGATGTCGGACAGGTGATGTGTAACGGTGCCGCGGCAGCCGTAATATTTCTCCGCTGTCTTTTTGCCCGACTCAAGAAGATTGTTGTTCATATAGTCAAACAGGGCAGAAGTGCATTCCGAAATATTGGCAACCTCGGGCAGCCAGTAGTTCATCTGTATATTTATGTTTGTATGATAGTCGGCGTTCCATGCGTTTTCGAGTTTTTCTACCCATACGCCCTGAAGGTTTGCCGGCAGTGTTCCGTCACGGGATGACGATATCATAAGATATTTGCCAAAAGCAAAATAGAGAGCCGCAAGTCCGGGATCGTCTGCGTTATCATCCTCACGAAGGCGGCGAAGACGTTCGTCTGCGGGCATCGCTTCAATCTCATCGGTTGACTCGAAAACGATATCGGAAGCGTTTGCAAGCTCCGAAAAATCCTTTTTGTGCTGTTCAAACAGGTCTTCACGGTCGTCGGCTTCTTCAAGAATATCCGTGCAGACATCGGCAAAATTGTCACCTATGCTGTACTGTGTTGTAACGGCAAATGTGATAAACGCCGATTTGCTGTCGGACACAAGGATTTTGTTGTCAATGTAGGACACCTTGCAGTCGCCCTGAATTTTTATGCCGACGGCAAAATCATGCTCGCCGTTCTGAGTTGTCGCAAGAACACTCAGAGTGTCGCCGTCAAAGGAGATTTTGCGGACATTCTCTCTTGTGTATTCAAGTGCAAAGGCAATTTTTTCGGTTGAGTCAATACACAGAGCCGTAACTTCGGATGAGTAGGAGGAAAACGCCGTTTCGATGACCTCGCACTCCCTTTTTTTAAATGTAGCCGTATAATAGCCTTCAACCAGATCAAGCTCACGCTTATAGTTTTCGACGGGTGTTTTGTCTGCAAAGGTGATTTTTACAAGGCCCGCATACTCGTTTGACTTTACATGGAAAATGCCCTCGTTGAGATTGGCCTTTGCCCAGTCGTCAAACTCACGCACACCGTCCAGATACATACGGTGCATTTCCTGTATTTTTTCTTTGAAGTTAATGTTTTCGATATCCTGAACGCCGCCGTTCCAGATTGACTCCTCACTCAGATAGATTTTTTCTTCGTAGGGGTCGCCGAAAAGCATTGCGCCCATGCTGCCGTTGCCGACGGGGAATGCAGTCTCCCACTTCTTTGCGGGAGTTAACAGAAACAGTTTGTGATTATTCATCGTTTTTCCTCTCTTTTAGTCTTCTTTTGCTTCGATGATATAGAGCTTTACGCTGTGCTTTGACACGGCTTCGCTTATTTCACCGAGCGATGTGAAATTGTAATCCTCCCATACATCATAGATATTATATCTTTCGCATTTCGGGAGGGATACATATTCTTTCTGTGTCAGCTCGTCCGTGCTGAACGAGATAATCTGCGTGGAGTTGACTTTATTAAACAGACATACCGCGATTTTGTTGTCTTTAAGCGGCTTTACAAGCACGTCGGCAACACCGTTTGTCTTTACACGGCGGCACTGAACGCCGAGCGGATCCTGATCGATTGAAATTGCGGCCTTGTTTGTAACGGTCTTGTATGTCTCGTTTGTATAGTCGGGTGTGCCGTCCTCTTTGACAAACTTGCGTATGTCGTTGCCGAGGATAAGCGGAGCACTCATCATGCACCAGAGTGAAAAATGCGCTCTGTTCTCATAATCGGTAAGATTTCCGTTGCCAACTTCGAGCATATCCGGGTCATTCCAGTTGCCGACACCGGCGGAAGCGTATCTGCGAACATTGCACTCATATATGCCGACAATTGACGCCCAGTTTGCCATGATATCGGGAGTTGTTCTCCACAGGTTGCCTGCGGTCATGCCCCAACGCCAGGGCTGATTGAATCCCCATTCGCAGATTGAGAAACAGATAGGCTTTTCGGGCTTGCCTGTTTTTTCGGCGACAAGAGCCGTTGCACGCTTAAGCTCCTTGCCCATCGCACGATACTGCTTTGCGGCGGAATCGAAACGAGACGCAACGGGGTTTGTTATTATGAGGCTGTTCTTGCCTTTTTTGAGGTGAACAAGACCGACAAACGCTCTGCCGTCCGCTGTGGGGCTTCTTGTGCCGGGAACATCAACGGTATAAACATCCGTGCCGTTAACGGTAATTTCGGCATATTTACGCATAAGACCGTATTTGCGGATACCGAGAGTCAGGTTATAGTCGCCCTCTTCCGGAATTTCAACATCGCAGAATACAGCCGAGCCGCCTGCGAAATCGAGACCTCTTATAAATTCGTGCGGTTCGGGGAGCTTTTCATCGGTGATGATTTCGGCATTTCCGCGAAGCTCCGCCATGGCCGCCGGGACAAATATGCTGTCGTTTTCACCGGGTACGGCGAACATAAGCTTTGTAATTTCGGGTGCTGTTGTGGGAATTGCGACATTGTGGCAGAAATCATACTTAAAGTATTCAATTCCCCACTCGGCAAACGTCTCGGCATCAGTGCGTTCATGATAAAGAGTACCGGGCAGGTCCTCGCATGTGAGCGTGCCGTTTGAATTGTATATACCGAGCTTAAGTCCCAAGTCATTAACCTTTTTGACAAGTGACGGAATACCCGATGGGAATGTCGCGGGGTCGGCACTGAGTCTGCCGTTTTCGTCACGCACGCTTGCCATCCAGCAGTCGTCAATATTTACATACTGATAACCGAGCTCGGCAAGACCGCTTTTTTTCATCGCAACGGCAATTTCTTCTATAAGCTTTTCGTCAATATGATTGCGGAACAAGTTCCAGCTCGCCCAGCCCATAGGGGGTGTGAGTGCGACGCCGTTTGAAAATCTGTCGTGACCGTCAACGTGAATGTTGTTTGCGGACATGACCTTTTTGGCAATGCACACAGGGCACAGATGAAGCTTTTTGAGTTCTTTTTTTATATCGGGCATAGTTAATCCTCCAATCCATACTGATATAATACAATCATTTTAGTATAAAATCAATATAATAAATTTATTTTTTGTCGGGAATAAGAAGCAAGTGGCCGGGGGTCAGGGGCCAGGGGCCAGGGGCCAGGGGCCAGGGGCCAGGGGCCAGTGACTGCGGAAGTCCTGCGGACTTGGATTATATAGCTCTGCAGTCTTTTACCCTGATTTCCTGTAAAAGTATCACAATTCGCGTAGCTTTATAATCCAAAACGCAAAGCGTTTTCCTTAATTATGCATTATGCATTCTGCATTCTACATTGTTTTGTCCTGCGGACTTGGATTATATAGCTCTACAGTCTTTTACCCTGATTTCCTGTAAAAGTATCACAATTCGCGTAGCTTTATAAATCAAAACGCAAAGCGTTTTCCTTAATTATGCATTATGCATGCTGCATTCCACATTGTTTTGTCCTGCGGACTTGGATTATATAGCTCTGCAGTCTTTTACCCTGATTTCCTGTAAAAGTATCACAATTCGCGTAGCTTTATAATCCAAAACGCAAAGCGTTTTCCTTAATTATGCATTATGCATTCTGCATTCTACATTGAAAAAAACTCCACACTCCACTCTTTTCCGATAAAGTCTTTACAAATCCCAAATTTCAGAGTAAAATTTTATGGCATACAATCACTAATGAATGGGAAGAAAATAATGAAAGTAATTATAGCGGAGAAGCCGAGCCTTGCGAGAAACATATCGGGCGCAATCGGAGATATGAAGAAAAATTCCGGATTTTTCACCGGGAAGGATTATATCGTTACATGGGCGTTCGGTCACCTGTTTTCGCTGTGCGATATAGAAGACTACACAGGCAAAACCTCCACCGGCTTCTGGAGCATGGAAAATCTTCCGTGCTTTCCGAAAGAATTCAGATTCAAGCTTAAAAACGGTGCGGACAAAAAGCCCGATGCAGGCATTATAAAGCAGTTTGAAACGATTAAGGCGTTGTGTCTTCGTGATGATGTCGACACGATAATAAACGCCGGGGACGCCGACCGAGAAGGTGAAATTATAGTTCGCCTTTGTGTCAGCAACGCTTTCGAAGGAAAAGAGCAAAAAAGCTTTATGCGTCTGTGGCTCCCCGATCAGACACCCGAGACCATAAGAGCAGCTCTTGACGACCTTAAAAGCGAGGACGAATACAATTCACTCGCAAATGAAGGATTTGCCAGAACATACACAGACTGGCTTTACGGCGTAAATCTGACACGGCTTGCAACGCTCAAAACAGGCGTTCTGCTTCGTGTCGGCAGAGTTATTGTGCCGATAGTCAAGGCGATTTATGACAGAGATATGGCGATAAAGAATTTTGTGCCCGACATTTACTACGCACTTGTTTCAAACGCCGAGACAAACGGAGAAAAAATCGAGCTTGTGTCAAAGCACAAATTCCCGAAAGAGAAGCTTAACACGGCAAAGCGTGCGTGCGACAAATTAAATGCTCAGACGGCGACGGTAACGGCGAAGAAAACGAAAAAGGATACCCTTAAGCCGCCGAAGCTTTTTTCACTCTCGAAGCTTCAGAGCTATCTCGGAAAAAAGTACAAGATGAGCATGGATGTATCTCTTGCGACTGTTCAGAAGCTCTATGAAGCGGGATATGTCACCTATCCCAGAACAAACTCCGAATATATGGCAACAGCCGAAAAAGACAAGGTTAAAAAAATAATAGATATAGTAAGCAAAAAAGGGTATCCCGTAAAATTCCGTGACGGCAAAAACATATTCGATGACAGCAAAATAGAATCGCACTCGGCACTTACTCCGACATATAAAATCCCGTCGCCCGACTCGCTGAATGAGACCGAAAAACAGGTATATTCGGCGATTATGCGAAGATTTGCGGCGGTATTCTGCGCCGAGGACTGCGTTGCACAGAAAAACGAGCTTACTATAAGCGTCGGCGAATGCGAGGACTATACACTCAAAGGTACGGTAATTCTTGTACCCGGCTGGACAAAATTCGAGGAGCCGTCATCCACGATTAAGGTTCTGCCCTCACTCGAAAAGGGCGACACGGTCAACATTCACTTTGAGCCGAAGGAGAAAAAGACTTCTCCGCCAAAGCACTATACGATTGAGACACTAAATAACTATCTTAAAAATCCGTTCAGAACCGAAAAAGCCGAGGCTGCCGAAAAGGATGACGACACCGAGGACTACAAGGCGATTTTCGAGGGGCTGGAGCTTGGAACGGAAGCCACACGTACGGGCATAATCGAGAACGCCATAAAGAGCAAATATATTGAGCTAAAAAAGGATGTATATACTCTTCTGCCCGGCGGACAGTATCTTATCGAGTCGCTGAGTGCCATGGGCATCAGCATGGATAAATATAAGACAAGCACCTTGGGTCAGGCTCTTAAAAAGGTTTACAGAGGCGAAATAACGGTTGACGACAGTGTAAGACTCGCCTGCAACGAGATAAAAGAAGCGTTTGACTCCCCCGACAACAACACGTCGGAGAAATGCTACACCGGATTTTACGGTGAAAAAATAGGCGTCTGCCCAAAATGCGGAAAAGATGTCACAAAAAACAGATATTCTTTTTCGTGCGCGGGGCAAAAATCGGGCGAATGTGATTTTAAGATTCCGACCGTTCTGTGCAAGAAGGCAATACCGGTGTCGGCGGCAAAATCGCTTATCGAAAACGGCAGGTGCGAAAAGCTTACGGGGTTCATTTCTAAGGCGGGAAAGATGTTTGATGCGGAGCTTATGCTTGAGGATTTCAATGTAAAATTCAATTTCAATAATTCGAGGCGTGAAAATTAATTAATTCTTAATAAGAACAATATTGAAACATCCCCTTTTCGGTTGTATTATATTCAGAGAAATTTTTTCGGGAGTGACAGATATGAAAAACACATTTAAAAAATCTGTGTGCTGCCTTTTAGCGGCTGTGTCGCTGATGCTGACGGTATTGCCCGCCTTTGCGGAAGAAACCGGAACGACAGCCGAAGAAACGGCAACGATAGCGGAAGAGACGGCAACTGCGGCGGAAGAGACCGGGACAACGGCAGAAGAGACCGAAACGGACACGGATACGACAACGGCAAAAGAGACAACGACCGAAGCTCTCACCGAGCATATTTTTGCCGATGCGGACGAAAACGGCGATGTAAACGTAACGGACGCAAGAATGATTCTGCGTTTTGCCGTAAAGTTAGACAAATACGACGAGAAGAAAATCGAATACTACGATCTTGACAACAACAATTCGGTTGATGTCATGGATGCGAGAATTGCCCTCAGAATTGCGGTAAAGCTCCCTGCGGACTATGTCGAACCCGAAACAGAGGAAGAAACCGAGGAAGAGACCACAACCGTTCCCGTGACCACAACCGAACCGACCACAAAGAAGCCCGAACCGACTACAAAAAAGCCCGAGCCGACCACAAAGAAGCCGGAACCGACAACACAGCCGACTCCCGTCAAGAAAAATCCCACAAAAGCGGAATATGCAAAATCGATGGGCAACAGCGTGTGGACAGGTCACATTGATAATACGATGAAGTCATTATGCAACACCATAGGCACAAGATATGTCGGTTCAAACAACTGCTTCACGGCTAAAAACTGGATAAAGAAACAGCTTTCAAGCTACGGATACAGCAATGTTACGGAACAATATGTAAGCGTAACAAGCAAAGGCTATACTTCATATAATCTGATAGTAAAAATTCCGACAGCGAAAAAGAATCCGAAAATAATCACATTCTCGGCACACTATGACTGCAGCTCGCAGAGTGTCGGCGCGGTGGATAACGCCTCGGGTGTCGCGGCAATTCTGGAACTTGCGAGAATAGCAAAGAGCAAAAATATGGACTTCGGCGTGGAGCTTCGTTTTGCGTTCTTCACGGGTGAGGAAAACGGCTACTACGGCGCGTATAAATACCGTTCTTCACTGTCGCAGGACGAAAAGAACCGCCACATAGTTTTCTTTAATATCGACATGGCGGCACCGTCAACGGCCGATAAAGAGAGCTATCTGTGTGTAAGCACCGAGCCTGTCACACAGAACTATCGGTGGAGAAAGGCGTACAACAACGCCGGCAGCAACGCCGTAAGAGAAGCACATAACATTATGGGCAGCTGCGGTGAAAAGGCATTTTATTCGCCGATTGCGGCAGGCATGCACGACATAGTCCCGTTCAGAAAAGCGGGACTTCCCGCAATTACGCTGTCATGGAGGCGTGTAAGCTCTTCGGGTAAGGGCAACGATTACAGCCTTACATCCCCGTCGGTTATTCACACCTATAAAGACAACCTGAATTATGTAAACTATAACGCACTGTACAAGACGGTAAGACTTGCCGCCGCATCAATGGGCGTGCTTACATACGGGTATGTCTATTCATAAATACTGATACTTGATAATTCTCCGCTTGCATGATATACTGTAACATATATTTTCACGAGGAAATCAGAGCTATACTTTTAATGCATAATGTAGAATGCATAATGCATAATATCGGAAGTCCTGCGGACTTGGATTTATAAGCTGCGCAGACATTAAAGCAAATCAACACAGACAACATTTTTGCTTTGCGAAGCTT
Organism: uncultured Ruminococcus sp.; assembly: GCA_964617965.1. Classification (GTDB taxonomy): domain Bacteria; phylum Bacillota; class Clostridia; order Oscillospirales; family Acutalibacteraceae; genus RUG806. The sequence continues at coordinate 18,035 of CAZTWO010000001.1, forward strand.
CACTGCTCCTTACTCCCTGCTCCTTGCTAACTGCTCTGTGTGTTTTTCTTGAAAGTATAAAATATATTATGAAAGCGGAGGATTTTTTATGGTTACCGAAGTAATTGACTTTCTCAAGAGGTATGACAGTGAGGTCGGAAACGCGATTGAGCATGAGTTTATCCGTGAAACGGACGGCCTTGAGCTTATCGCAAGCGAAAACCTTGTTTCAGAAGGCGTAATGCTCGCAATGGCAAACCCGATGACCAACAAATACGCAGAGGGCTATCCTTCACACAGATACTACGGCGGATGCTCAGCTGTTGACGAGGTTGAGGAGCTTGCAAGAGAGCGTCTTAAGAAGCTCTATGGTGCGGAGCATGCAAATGTTCAGCCGCACTCGGGCGCACAGGCAAATATGGCGGTGTTTATCGCTCTTCTGACACCCGGCGACACAATTATGGGCATGAATCTGTCCGAAGGCGGTCATCTGACACACGGCAGTCCCGTAAATTTCTCCGGCAAATATTTTAAGGTTGTTCCCTACGGTGTAAACGGCGACGGCTTTATCGATTATGACGAGGTCGAGAAAAAGGCAAACGAATGCAAGCCCAAGCTTATTATAGCAGGTGCTTCCGCTTACCCGAGAATAATAGATTTTGAAAGAATGGCAAAAATTGCCCATTCGGTCGGTGCTTATCTTATGGTTGACATGGCTCACATTGCGGGTCTTGTCGCAGCGGGGCTTCATCCGTCACCCATTCCCTATGCCGATGTGGTAACAAGCACCACACACAAGACTTTAAGAGGACCCAGAGGCGGCATAATTCTGTGCAGGGAAGAGCTTGCAAAGCAGATAGACAAGGCTGTTTTCCCGGGTTCACAGGGCGGTCCGCTTGAGCACATAATCGCAGCAAAGGCCGTGTGCTTCGGTGAAGCGTTAAAGGATGACTTCAAGGTCTATCAGCAGAATGTAGTTAAAAATGCCGCTGTGCTTGCCGAGAGCCTCAAGAAAGAGGGCTTTAACCTTGTATCGGGCGGCACGGACAATCATCTTATACTCATTGACCTTACAAAGACGAACATTACAGGCAAGGAGCTTGAGGCAAGACTTGACGAAGTGCATATTACAGTCAACAAAAACTCGGTTCCCAATGACCCCTATAAGCCCACAATTGCGGGCGGCATAAGAGTCGGCACTCCGAGTGTTACGACAAGAGGTCTTAATGAGGACGATATGAAGACGCTGGCACATCTTTTCGCTCTTACGGCTTTTGATTTTGAAAACAGTAAGGATTATGTAAGAGATGAAGTAAGGAAGCTGTGTGAGAAGTACCCCATTTACAGGTAAGGGGTCAGGGACCGGGAACCGGGGGCCGGGGACTGATGAAGTCACCGGGTGATCGGGAGTTGCATAACAATTAGCAATTAGCAGTTAGCAATTAGCAATATCGGAAGTCCTGCGGACTTGGATTTGTAAGGATTACACTAAAAAACGGCAGAGGGAGTAATTTATGAATAAGGAAAAGAGAAGTTTGCTTTTGGACAATGCGAAAAATCATATTGACAAACAAAGGCTTATGTACTGCTTTGTGCTTACGTTTGTGATAGGTTTAATCTGTCATGCGTATGCGTATCTCAATTATCAGCCGAGCCATGACTCACTGTATGAGGCGGTTTCAAATTCCGATTATTGGGAAATGAAAATTGAGTACGGCAGATACATAAAGCCTTTGTGTGATATGGTGCTCGGAAAGTTTGCGAGCTTTCCGTGGATAAACGGCCTTATTGCGCTTTTCTGGCTGTCTTTGTCGGCATATATTGTCACGGATATGTTCAGAATCGAAAGACGGCGTGATATAGGTCTGTTCTGCGGAATACTTACAACCAACATTACGGTTATAAGCATGTCGGCGACGTATTTTCAGGATCTGAGCGCAAATATGTTTGCACTGTTTCTGTCGCTTGTCGGCACGCATATATGGTTCGACATGACAAACAGGTACGATGACCTCGGCGTCAAAAAGAAGATTCTGCTCTCGCTTGCGGCCGCCATTTGTGTATTTGTCTCAATGGGAATTTATCAGGCGTTTGTAAGCGTGCTTATTACACTTGTGCTGATAATTTCTATAATGAGACTGTTAAACGAAGAGGCCGAATGCAAAAAGGTATGGACTTACGACTTCTGGGGTGCAGGCTCGGTTATTGTCGGAAGTGTGCTGTATTACGGTGTATACAAGCTTGTTTTGCTTGTGACCGGAATTGAAATGAACACCTCTAACTATAACAGTCTTGGAAAGCTGTTTTCAAGTGAGCTGTCGGTACCGGAGCTCCTGTCCGAGACTTTTTCATATGTCTTCAAATACATATTTACGGCACCCTATTACACCTATCCGACATATGTAACTTCCGCGATAAGCATAGCTATATTTGCCGCAATGGTTATCTGCTTTATAATAGCTGTCAGAAATCTGAGAAAGAACAAAGCGAAGAAAAGCACAAGAATATCGGTTGTATTTTTCTTTCTGATGATTCCGTTTGCGATGAATATAGTAAATCTGCTTGGCGGCGTAACGCACGCCGTTATGATTTATTCATTCTGGTTTACTTATATTATAGCGATACTGTTTACAAAGCATTTTACGAAAATAAAAAGCAAAATGTTCTTTGAAAGAGTAACCGCACTGCTTTTGTGCTGTCTGATTTTCGCAAATATACAGGTTGCAAATGCCGCGTATGTAAAGAAAACAACGGAACAACAGGCGACACTTTCGGTCATGACAAGAGTGCTTGACAGAATTGAATCCATTGACGGCTATGAGCCCGGCGTGACACCCGTAGCGTTTATGGGAACCCCTAACAAATATCTTACGGAATATGAGGAATTTGAAGATCAGATTTTCATAACAGGTGTAGGATATAAGTCGGTGATAACATATCCGAATATTTACAAAAAGTATTTCAGCATGATTCTTAAGGTTGATATAAATGTCGTGAAGAACAAAGAGGCAGTTGAGATTTATGATAAAAACAATCTTGAAAATATGCCGGCGTTCCCCGATAATGACAGCATTAAGGTGATTGACGGAACTGTTGTTGTAAAGTTTTCGGATAGGAAGGATAAGTCGTCGACGGAGAAAAATGACGAGGCAAACAGTTAGCAAGGAGCAAGGAGCAAGGAGCAAGGAGCAGTTATCGGTGAACAGTTACCTGTGACCGAAGGATTATCTTTATTGACACATAAATGCCACTTTTACTTACTTTTTCTATATAACAAAAAAAGGACAGCCTATGCAGATAAGCTGTCCTTTAGTTTTCTCTTTTTGCAGCCGCAACGCTTTATAATCCAAAACGCCATGCGTTTTCCTTATCCTCCGGCCACTGGATACTGACCACTGAATATGGTTGATTAGATTTTTGCGGGATTATTCGGCGTCTTTTTTGGTGTCGTCGGAAGCGGGAGCTTCATTCTTGGACTTTCTCTTGCCGGCCTTTTTCTCTTCTTTTTCTGCCTGCTTTGCGGCTTCAAGAGCTGCCTTTTCTTCGGCAAGACGGGCGTTTGCGGTGTCATTGGTCTGAATAGCCCAACGCATGAACTTGACCTTTGTTCTGTCGGCACCTGTTTCGATAACGATTGAATCTTCTTTTACTGTAACAATTCTGCCGCTGATGCCGCCGATTGTTGTGATTTCGTCGCCTATCTGGATTGAATCACGAAGCTTCTGCTCTTCCTGCTGTTTTTTCTTCTGAGGTCTGATCATTATGAAATACATAACGGCAACCATAAGAACAAGCATGATAATCATGGAAGCAGAGCTGCCCGAGCCTGAAGTTGTGCCTGTTGTGGAGCTTGCCGCTGTGCTTGAAGAGCCAAAGAAATTACTGAGCAAATTAAATACCATCAATTTTACCCTCCGGTTAACATAATGTAATTATTATATTGTTTACAAGAGTAAAAAGCAAGATGTTTTAAAAAAATTTACAATTTACTTTGTGATTTTAGACAGGATTTCGTTGTAAATCGCCGTCAGCTCGTCTTTTGTAAGACTTTCACCGATATTAAAGAGAGTTACGGCAACAAAAATACAATCGGGATTTTGTGTTTGTCGCACATACTCGCCGACAGCTTTTGCGATATCTGTTTTAAGCGAACGAATTTCGATGTCCGTTTCTGTATTTATATCATAGTCGGCGGTTCTGCCGCACGGAATCGGGCACACGGAGCAGTCGGGGGCAAGCGTATGCTTTTCGGTCGTAAGACTGTCTGTCAGTGTCTGTATTTCATTATCGGAAACACCGTCATCGGATAGACCTAAGACGGCCTTCAGGACAAGCGGAAAAGTTTTTTCGGTTGTCACTTCCCCGCCGCCTGTGGCTCTCACAGTGCCGATTAAAGCACCGAGCATAGTATTTTTGATGGGTGTAAGATTATTCATCAAGAATTTTGCCGTCGGTGGAAATTGTCACAACCTGCCACGGAATAAATTTGCCGCTGTTCTGAAGCGCTGTTTTTGCAGCCTGCTCAAGACCGCCGCAGCAGGGCACTTCCATACGGACAACCGTAACACTCTTTATGTCGTTGTTCTTGATAATCTCGGTAAGCTTTACGGAATAATCGATATCGTCAAGCTTGGGGCAGCCGACAAGCGTAATATGACCCTTAATGAACTTCTCATGGAACGCACCGTAGGCATACGCAGTGCAGTCAGCGGCGATAAGAAGCTTTGCGCCGTTAAAATAAGGCGCTCTTACGGGAACAAGCTTAATCTGTACGGGCCACTGAGAAAGGCGGCTCACCTGCTCCGAGCAGCATGATGAAGCGGTTTCGGGCTCATCGTGAACTATCGAACGGGACTTTGTGCCGGGGCAGCCGCAGGGCAGAGTTTCGGGCTGTTCCTGCATTTTCTTCTGCTTGTTTTCAAGAACCGCTTTTTCGTCATAAGCGGCGGCTTCACGCTCAACAAAGCTTATGGCGTTAGTGGGGCATGCGGGCAGGCAGTCACCGAGACCGTCACAGTAATCGTCACGCATAAGTTTTGCCTTGCCGTTAACCATACCGATTGCGCCCTCATGGCAGGCGGCAGCACACGCACCGCAGCCATTGCACTTTTCTTCGTTTATTTCAATAATTTTTCTTTTCATGATATAAGCCTCCTTGCTTTTGTAGGCTTATTATAGTACAATAAAGTCGTAATGTCTGTTGAATTTTCAACAAAAGGATGATTTTTACGGAAAATTATTATAATATTCTTCTCTCATCAAGACTTTTTGCGGGAATAAGCGAAAACGAGCTTAAGTCCGTCCTGTCCTGCCTTGAAGCGAGAACAAAAAAATTCGCAAAAGATGAAACCATAATGTATTCGGGCGACACTACAAATGAAATAGGCTTTGTTCTTTCGGGCAATGTGCTTGTCATTCAGGATGACATATGGGGCAACAGAAATATTCTGTCAAAAGTAAAGGTCGGTGAGAGCTTTGCGTCCGTTTTCGCCTGTGCCGCAGGTGCGACGCTTAATGTAAATATAATTGCCGAAAACGATACCGAAATTCTTTTTGTAAATGTAAACAAGATTCTGAATGTCTGCTCCTCCGCCTGCACTCATCACAGCATAATCGTACGAAATCTGTTAAGCGAGCTTGCCGAAAAAAATCTTAAGATGAACGAAAAACTGACGCACATTAGCAAACGCTCAACCCGTGACAAGCTTATGTCATATTTTTCCGCAACGGCGCAAAGAGCGAACTCGAATGAATTTGATATACCGTTCTCACGCCAGCAATTAGCCGACTTCCTCGCAGTCGACCGCAGCGGCCTGTCTTCGGAACTCGGCAAGATGCAAAAAGAGGGGTTGATTGAGTATAACAAAAATCATATCAGGCTTACAGTATAAAAAGCCGTTACCGTTTTATCCGTAAGCATCAATTTAGCAATTTGCATACACTGATTCTTGCTAACTACAGTTATTACTATCAATTTTATGTTTATTTTAGGCATAATTTTCTAAAGTTACAATACTTTCTGCATCTTTTTGAAAAACATGCAGGTTAGATATTGATTTCAGTGATATTTAATGTTATACTATAAGAAAAGAGGTAAATACAATGGTTTTAGCAACATTAAATGAACGAAAAAATGACTTCAATGCGAACTTTTTTATTAATGAATTGTTTGAAGCTTCAAAACTCCTTGGAGCCCTCGAAGCGAAAATCAGCAGTTATCAGTTTAATAGTATTTTAATTCCGATGTTTCGCAACAAGGAAGCGATCTCTTCAATGTCTATTGAAGGCAGCGAAACAACAATTACGGATGTTCTTGAAGATAATATCCGTACAACAAAAGACACAAAAGACAAAGTTATTCTTGAATATCGCAATCACACGAATGCCATTCTTTACGGGACAGATTATCTGCGTTCAAGCGGATTTACAAATGAATTAATGTATGAACTTCACAAAATAATGATGAGCGGTATTCTTCCTACAGGAAAACAATCTTGTGTCGGAAAATACAAAGAAAAAGACAACTTTATAGTAAACAGTGTAGGAACAGTTGTTTTTACTCCGCCGTCTCACACCGAAACACAGGCATATATGAAGGATTTGCTGAAATTTATGAATGACACAACAGATGAAATAAATCCATTGATAAAAGCCGCTATTATACATAGTCAATTTGAATCCATTCATCCATTTGAAGACGGTAACGGACGAGTAGGACGGTTACTTGTAAGTTTATACCTTTACAAATCATGTGTCATTAATTTTCCGTTTTTCTACATCAGCGAAGCAATAAGTCAAGATAAAGGTGTTTATTATAAGAAATTGACAGATTCACGTTCAAATAGCTATGATGAATGGATTCGGTTCTTTTTGCAAAAGTGCGTTGTACAAGCAAAAAGGCTAAATGGTTACATTGATGCTCTTAACAAGCTATACGAAAAAACTAAGTGCGAAATCAAGAATACAATAAACAGTCCTAAATTTGACAAAATAATCGAATGTATCTTTACACAGCCGGTTCAAACCGTTGTTTATTTAGCCGAACAGCTTTCTGTAACAACCGGACAGGCAAAACGATATCTTGATAAATTAGAGGAAGCTCAAATTCTTTTTGGCGACGACCGCAAACGCGGCAGAAGATATTATTTCATGCAGCTTTTGGATTTGGCAAGAACACAGTAATATTCACATAATAAAAAGTTGGTGATGCGTATGATTGTAAACAAATAAAACACACTGAAAAGCCGCGGCAACAGCAATTCAATGTGTTTCAAACAGATATGCAATTTGCAAATCCGACGACTGCCATTTTAGCATATCTGACATGAGATTACAATTGACTTTTTACACAAAAAATTTTATCAATTGACGTTTTATCGATCGTCAGAAAGAAGCAATTATGAATTTAATTAAATTGATGCATATTGCAGATAAGCTTTACCAATATGCAAATGAAAAAATCGAGTTCGATTCAGACGGATGGCCTGTTTTTCGAAAAGAACATTTTCTTGAAAAGTGGCCTCATGACATGGTCACATTTGAGAACAGAACGAGTCATCTAATCAAAGCGGAAACAGAAACAGTACTTTGCTTCTATATGGGTGATATTTCAAATTTCCGTCGTTTTAAAAATTTGTTTAATGACATTTCCATCTATCAACGATACTTAGGTGTAGTCGTACCTGATATAACCGTCACAAAAGATATGGATCTTGAAATGCAGGAAATGATAATGCTTGTAAATCAACTTTTTTCAGCAGTACTTGCAGTCAATAACATCAAGATTGTGTTTAACACCCGAAACGGAAATAGCACGACATCTGATCATTTTAAACATATACCAAGACATGTAATGTGTGCTTCAGGCTTTTTAGGATGCAACAATGAAAAGAATACCATTTCAGCCGCACCGTATATAAACAAAATTCTTCGGCTGATGCCTGATAAACTGCTGATATACGGCAAACATGACGTTATAGTAAACAATCAATTAGATGTTTTAGGTATTAACTATCGCTATTATCCGGACTTTCATACTCGAAGCAAGCATAATTCCCGTTTAACAGAAAAGGGGGATGTTGCATAATGTCAGATTACAAGTCTCCTTACTCCGATATTTCAAAAAAATACATTGAAATTTTGGTTCCCGCAAGTTCTTTGGAACAATCTCGCTATAACCGCAGCAAAGATCGCGAAAGGAAAAACAATGAAAACTGGGTTAAACAAAAAGTTAATCTGAATGAAATTGTTGATCGATTTATTCCGGAAAACAGCGATGTTGTAACACGTCGCACAGAAGGTGGTGTTAAATATATTTTTGAAGGCAGTCGCTACGCTATTAAGTGTGATAAAGTATCCGGTTACCTGAGAATTTATGACAAAAAAGCAAAATCCTATTGTTTGCCGGATGGAACACCATCAAAGGATCCGGAAAGAACACATTTCAAAATCAAACGCCGAGAGGAGATGTGAGCATGTGGATTCGAGTTGCACTTGATAACAATGCCGTACACTGCGGAAAAAGTCCCGAATATACCTATGTTGACGGTGAAAGTATTAAAGAATTTTACTTTGATGATGAAACCGCAAAGCTATTGGAAGAAGACGGTTTTCTTTCGGAAATGTGGTCAAAACTTGACGCGTTATTTGATTGGGGAGACTGTGACTATTTTTATCCCGAAAAATGTATTAAATTCAAAGCATGGCTTGAACAGAAATTAAAAAATACGACAAATAATACACTAAAAGAAGTATATGATACCATGCTGAACATGACAAATCTTGCAATCGAATATAACACGGGAATAAGTTTCGATTTTTAAGGAGGAATGTCAATGAAATCCACCTATAAGATTTTGTCTGCACACCTGGACGGCAAGCCACTCGCAAAAAATGTTCAGGTAAAAATTCAGGTGCACGAGTATGAAAAGTTATTTCCTATAAATGCTGAGTTTAACTTGTTTGATTTCCCGCATTGCAGACGCATGCAATTAGCTTCTGAACTCTTAACATATAATCTTTCGATTATTTCAAATCAGATGCTTTTATTGGAAACACTCGAAGAGTTAATCATTAAAATTGACTATCATTCACCATTACTTCCAATCAATAATCTATTTTTGAAAAGAGTACTTCAGGCCATAGGAGTACTACAGCAAATTCGGTCCGATGTTACATACACAATTTCAGTTGAAATGAGCGATTTTGATAGCATTAAAACCATATGTAATCATCTGCAAAGTTTATCATAATATTGCACTTATAACCATTTGCGTTTGAAACTTCCTACAAAATTCAGCTACCGACAAAAAAGCAACAAAAAAACCGCCCGACAAAGGACCTGCAAATCCTCTGCCGGGCGGGTTTATTATTATTGATAAATTACTTTATCTCAGACAGGGCAACGGGGCGATGCTCGGCAACGGACTTCTTAGCCGCAAGGCCGATTTTTACGCTCTGCATACCTGCGTGAATGCCGACGGGAACTTCTGTGTTGTTCTCGACAGCGTTAACGAACTGACGCATTTCTTCTGAGAAGGACTCCATGTATCTCTCAAGGAAGAAGAACAGGGGCTTTTCGCCTGTTACGCCGTCAGCGTTAGAAAGAACGGCGGATGAAAGAGTGTCGTTGGATGTAGCGACCATACCCTTTGAACCGAAGAGCTCAGCTCTCTGATCGTAGCCGTAAGCGGCCTTTCTGGAGTTATCGATAACAGCCAGTGCGCCGTTTGCCATCTTCATTGAGATGATAGCGGTGTCAACATCGCCCTGCTCGCCGATAGCGGGATCGACAAGAACTGCGGAGTTGACATAGAGTTCTTCAACATCGCTGTTTGTAAGGAAGCATGCCATATCAAAATCATGAATGGTCATATCAAGGAAGATACCGCCAGATACGGCAATATACTTGGGGTTCGGCGGCTCGGGGTCACGTGATGTAATCTTGAGGATATGGGCCTCACCGATTTTGCCTTCGTCATAAGCCTTGCGGATTGCGGCGAAGTTGTGGTCAAAGCGGCGGTTGAAGCCGACCTGGAACTTGATGCCGGGATGTGCCGCAAGAGCGTCGGCAACAGCCTGAATCTTTTCGATTGAATGGTCAACGGGCTTCTCGCAGAAAACGTGCTTGCCGGCGTTGATGGCTTCAATTGAAATGGAAGCGTGTGTGTCGGTTGAGGAGCAGACAAGAACAGCGTCTATCTCGGGATCTGCAAGAATGTTCTTGTAGTCGGAGTAAATGTCCTTTACGCCGAAGCTCTCGATAAAAGCCTTGGTTTCGTCATTCATAAAGGGATCTGCGACAGCCTTGACTGTTGCGTTCTTTACGTGGTAAGAAATGGACTCAAGATGAACCTTGCCAATTCTGCCCGCGCCGATAATACCTATTGTAAGCATTTTAACTCTCCTTAAATTTTTATATGAGAATAATTTATTGCGGATTTACGGCTATTAAATCAGATGGTGCCGTCCCATGTGGAGACAACTGTGTTGGTCTTTTCTTCTTCGTCGAACCAGCGTGTTGTTACGCACTTTGACTCTGTGAAGAAGCGGTATGCATCCTTGCCGAGGCAGTGAAGATCACCGAAGAAGGAATTCTTGTGACCTGCGAACGGGAAGAAGCCGACGGGTACGGGAATGCCGACGTTTACGCCGACCATGCCGCCGTCTGTGTGGCGTGTGAACTCACGTGCAAAGTGGCCGTTCTGCGTGAAGATAACGGAGCCGTTTGCATAGGGGTTGGCGTTCATGATTCTGAGACCGTCGTTGAAATCCTTGCAGCGTTTGATGCAAAGAACGGGTCCGAAAACCTCATCTCTGCCGATGGTCATATCCTCTGTTACGTGATCAAATACTGTGGGGCCGACATAGTAGCCGTTCTCATAGCCCTCAACTACGCAGTTTCTGCCGTCAAGAACAAGCTCTGCGCCCTCTGCGACACCCTTATCGATGTCGGCGAGAACCTCTTTATAGTGCTTTTCGTAAGTGATAGGTCCGAGTTTTGAGGTCTTGTCATAAGCGGGGCCGACCTTGATTTTTGAAGCCTGCTTCTTAAGCTCGGCAACAAACTGATCTGCGATTGACTCTTCAACAACACAGGCGGCGAGAGCCATGCAGCGCTGACCGGCACAGCCGAAAGCGGAGTTGATAACACCCGCGACCGTTCTTTCAATGGGTGTATCGGACATAACAAGAGCGTGGTTCTTAGCCTGGCACAGGCACTGTACACGCTTGCCGGCACGTGCGGCCTTTTCATAGATAAGCTTGCCGACAGGTGTTGAACCTACGAATGTGATACCCTTGACATCGGGATGCTCAAGGATAACATCGATTTCGTGACGGGAACATGTGACAACGTTTACAACGCCGTCGGGCATGCCTGCTTCTTTGTAGAGCTCGGCAATGCGAAGAGCCGTACGGGGAGTAAGCGAAGCCGCCTTAAGAACGATTGTGTTGCCTGTCGCAACGCAAACGGGAACCATCCAGCCGAAAGGAATCATAGCCGGGAAGTTTACGGGAACGATGCCTGCAAAAACGCCGAGAGACTCACGGTATTTTACTGTGTCGTAGCCGCGGGAAGCATCCATCATGCTCTCGCCCATCATGAGTGACGGAACCTGAGTTGCAAGCTCTGTGCCCTCTTTGGCCTTGAGAACGTCGCCCTCTGCCTCTGCCCATACCTTGCCGTTTTCTTCGGCTACGAGGTATGTGAGCTCTTCCATGTGCTCTATAAGAAGATCTCTTACTTTATAGAGAATCTGTGAACGCTTGATAGCGGGAGTTGAGCTCCAGCCCGGATATGCTGCCTTTGCGGCGGCGATTGCGGCGTTAACTTCCTCTGCTGTGCAGTTGGGAGCGTAGCCGGTAACTTCACCCGTTGAAGGGTTGTGAAGGTCATAGTACTTGTCGGTCTTGGACTCAACGTACTGACCGTTTACGAAATATTTGAGTTTTTCTGCCATTGTCTTATGACTCCTTTATTAAAGTCCTGCCTTTTCGGCAATGTATTTGCGTGCTTTAAGAGCATACTCGAAGGGATTTGCGATTGCGGGATCCTGCTCTGCTTCAACAAGAACATATCCCTCGTAGCCTGTTTCGGCGAGAACGTCGAAAATGGGAGCGAAGTCTATAGCACCGTCACCGGGGACTGTGAATGTGCCGAGACGCACACCCTGCAGGAAGCTCATGTGATTTGCCTTGACTTCCGCTACCTTATCGGGGCGAATGTCTTTAAGGTGAACGTGCTTGATGCGCTTTGCGTACTTCTTGAGAACGGACATATAGTCCTCACCGCAGTATGCAAGGTGACCCGAGTCAAACAGAAGGCTGAACAGCTCGGGGTCTGTGTTCTCCATCATTCTGTCGATTTCGGCCTCGGTCTGAACAACCGTGCCCATGTGATGATGAAGTGTAAGAGCGATGCCCATGTCTTTTGCGACCTTGCCGAGCTTGTTAAGACCGTCGGTGAAAACCTTCCACTCGTCATCGTTCATAACATATTTGCACTCGAAAATGGGCTTGTCTGTGCCCTGGATTGAGTGGCTCTGCTCCGAGATGCCGACTACCTTTGCACCCATTTCTTTAAGGAATGTAATGTGCTTTATGAAATCAGCCTCAACCTCTTCATAGGGCTTTGTGATAAGGAATGAAGAGAACCATGCGTTGCAAATCTGCATTCCTCTGAGATCAAGAGCCTTCTTGAGAACGGCAGGATCTTTGGGATACTTGTTGCCCACTTCACAGCCTGTGAAGCCCGCAAGTGCCATTTCGGAAATGCACTGTTCAAATGTGTTTTCCGCGCCTAAATCGGGCATATCGTCATTGGTCCATGCAATGGGGGCTATGCCGAGTTTTACTTTGTTTTTGTCGAGCATATCAATATTTCCTCGCTTTGCTTAAATTTTCTTCTTTGGCTTTATATGCGTTCTGAACAGACTCCTTGGCTGAGGTGGAGGCGATGCCTACGTGCCACCATGCGCCGTAGCCGTCTGTCATTGTCTTGGGTAATACCTTGATGTCAAGGAGTGTTGAAACGGTCTGCTTTTTGGCGTCTTCAAGTGCGAAAGCAAGATCTTCCATGCTTCTGACCTTGTATGTCTTGCAGCCGTATCCTGCGGCACAGGCGGCAAAGTCGATGTTGAGAAGCGGACCCATGAGCTTGCCGTTTTCGTCTCTGTGGCGGAATTCGGTAGCAAGGTTGCCTATACCGTTGCCCATTTCAAGGTTGTTTATGCAGCCGAAACCGGAGTTATCGAACAGCATTACGTTAATCTTCGCACCCTCCTGAAGGGATGTGACAAGTTCGGAGTGAAGCATAAGATAGCTGCCGTCACCGCAGAATGCGTAGACTTCCCTGTCGGGAGCGGCAAGCTTTGAACCGAGAGCGCCTGCAATTTCGTAGCCCATGCAGGAGTAGCCGTATTCCATATTATACGTATATCTTGCGTCCGTTGTCCACATTCTCTGCATGCAGCCGGGCAGTGATCCTGCGGCGGCAACTGCGATTGCGTCAGGTGCAATGTGAGCACGGATGTATGCGAGCACCTGTGTCTGAGTGAGGCACGAGCCGTACATTTTGATATATTCGGGAATTGTCTTTTCGTCACGTGCGGCAATGAGGGGCTTAAAGTCGTCGCCGTATGAATATGCGGCAAGGCGTTTCATCTCTTCATCCCATGCGGCCTTGGCGTTTGCTATTTCGTCGGTATAAGAAGTCTTATAGTTCATGCCGGCAAGCACAGCACCGAGAGCTGACAGACCTAATTTTGCATCTGCAACGCACTTTGTGGCATCGAGCTTATAAGCGTCGAAGCGGTCGGTGTTTATTGTGACAAACTTAACATCGGGATTTTGGAAAAGCGACTTTGAAGCTGTGGTGAAATCCGAAAAACGTGTGCCGACACCGATAATTACATCCGCATCCTTGGCTATTGTGTTAGCGGCAAGGTTGCCCGTAACGCCGACACCGCCGAGGTTGAGCCTGTGAGAAGACAGAACGGAGCTTTTGCCCGACTGCGTCTCGGAGAACGGAATGTTGAACTCCTCGCAGAAGGCTTCAACCTGCTCGCCCGCTTCGGAATATCTTACGCCGCCGCCGGCGATAAGCAGGGGCTTTTTGGCGTTTGCGATAATCTCGGCTATATCGGATATTTCGTCAAGTGACGGAACAATTCTTGTGATTTTATGAACTCTCTTTTTGAAGAATGAATCGGGGTAATCATAGCTCTCACCCTCGACATCCTGACAAAGAGAAATGCACACCGCACCCGTTGAAGCTGTGTCGGTCAGAACACGCATGGCGTTAATCATAGCCGACATAAGGTGCTCGGGACGGGCAATTCTGTCCCAATATTTGCAGACGGCTCTGTATGCGTCGTTTGTTGTGACGGAGAGCGAGTCGCTCTGTTCAAACTGCTGCAAAACGGGGTCGGGCTGACGGGTTGAAAATGTGTCAGCCGGGAACAGAAGAAGCGGAACATTGTTGACGGTAGCCGTAGCCGCCGCTGTAATCATGTTAGCGGCGCCGGGACCTATTGACGAAGAACACGCTATTATCTTGCGTCTGTTGTTCTGCTTTGCGAAGGAAGTTGCGGCGTGTGCCATGCCCTGCTCGTTTTTGCCCTGAAAGACCTTGAGCGAACCGGGATTTTCATCGAGAGCCTGACCGAGTCCGCAGACAATGCCGTGGCCGAATATGGTAAAAATACCCTCGACAAATTTTGACTCTACGCCGTCAAATGACACATACTGATTGTCAAGGAACTTAACAAGAGCCTGTGCCGTAGTCATTACTGCCATATTTTCTCCTCCTCTTGGTTATTTGGCGTTTACAATCCACTGATGATCTTCACCGACGATGCGGGTGGTCTTGTACCACGGGTCGCCGTCAATGTGACGAATCATCCATACATAATACATTTCATAGCACGGAGCCGCCGCCTGTTCGTGATCCTTGCCGGGTTCTATGCAGCAATATGAGCCGTCGGTGCTTTTGAACACATCATCACCGAGATAGCACGCACCGAAGCCCTGAGGCTTGTCGAAGCGATAATAATATACTTCGGGCTGCGGATGATGATGCGGCGGATAGCTCGACCAGCGGCCGGGCTGTGTGAAGACTTCGCCCAATACAAGATTTGACTTGGGGGCGTTGTCGTAGTCGAACATTGTGGATACGATTCTGTGACCCGTGCCGTTCCACTGACCCTTGCCGAACTCCTGATAAAGGCAGTTTTCGGGGGTGTAGAACTCAGCCGGGAAAACATTGTCGTTGTCGGTCTGCTCTACGATGATTTCGGCATCCTCGTCGCATGTAACGGCGATTTTGCTGTTTTTGGCAACATGCAGAGCATAGGGCTTTTTCTCGAAGGGATTTGCTCTTTCGCCCGACTCGGTCTTGCCGTCAAAAGCGAATGTAACCTTGCCCTGAAGCAGCAGCACGGCCGTTTCGTTTTTGTCGTCGAGAATTTCGAGAGTCTCGCCCTTTTTCATTTTTTTAACATATATATTCATGTGCATATCGGCGTTTTTGCCGTTTATCTCGCACAGAACCTTTTTGCCGTTTGCGTCAAATTCGGGACGCTCAAACATATCTAATCACTCCGTTTAATTAAACTCTTGCGACCATTTCGCCGTATTCTTTCTTTTCGGCGGCTATGAAGTCCTCAACCTGCTTTACGCTCGGCATATCCTGAGAGCATGCGTGAGAAGCGACAAGCATAGCGGCTGAAGCAGAACCGAACTCGAGGCAGTCGATAATCTCTTTGCCCTCGAACAGGCTGAAAAGGAATGCGGAAGTGTAGCCGTCTCCGCCGCCGAAGGACTTTAGAAGCTTTACGGGGAAGGGCTTTATCGAGAAGCTCTGACCGTCGTTTGTGTAAGCGGTTGAGCCCTGCTTGCCGTGAGTTACGATGCAGATTTTTGCACCCTTGGCCTGCCAGTATTTTGCGGATGCGGCATCCGTGCCGTCGAGGTCCGTAAGCTTTTCGGCGAAGTCATACTCTTCACGTGAGCCGATGATAATGTCGGACTGAGAAGCGACCAGTGAATAATAGACGGCGATTTCGTCATCGTTCTTCCAGTTGTATGCACGGTAGTCGAGAACGAAGATTACGGGGATATTGTTTTTCTTGGCAAGGAGCATAGCCTTGAGAGAAGCTTCTCTTGAGGGGCTTTCGGCAAGGGCAACACCGGAGATAAGAACAGCGGCGCCCTGCTTTATGTATTCTTCGTCAATGTCGGCACACTCGAGCTTTAAGTCGGCGGCTTCATTTCTGTACATAACGATGCTGCTCTCGGTTTCGCTCTTAATCTCGGTGAAGGTAAGGCCGATCTTTTCGCCGTTTTTGCAGCGGACGATTCTTGAGGTGTCGATTCCTTCTTTATCAAAGAAATCGGTTACGAATGTGCCGAGCTGATCATCGGACACTCTTGCGAAGAAGCCGCACTTTTTGCCGAGACGCGCAAGACCTACGGCGATATTTGCGGGAGAGCCGCCGAGATAACGCTTGAAGGTTGTGCTCTCGTTGAGCGGACAATAATAATCGACAGGGTTAAGGTCAACCGCTACTCTGCCGACAAGAATGAGATCATACTTTTTTGATTTGTCAAATTCGATATATTTCATATCTGTACTCCTTTGCGAAAAATTGGATTTTTCGGGGAAAATTATAAACTATATTTTTAATTTATTCAACCCAAATTTTGTTAATTTTATGATTTTTTAGCATATCACGCCGACTTTTTTGAGCAAAAAATCGACAAACACGACAATTCCGTAGATAATCGGCTGATGAGCAAGATAGATATAGAGGCTGTATTTTCCTATTTTCGGAAAAAGCGGCAGTCTGACACACCCGAGACGACGTGCGGTGTTATTTTCTTTAACGGCATTATAGAAGAAATACCCCGCAAGGCACATGAAAAACCACGGAAAAACGGCGAAATAATCCGATGACACAAAGCCGCTGAACGGAAAACCGAAAAACGCAGTTATATAGTTTCTGTACAGCGCCGTCGGCAGATAAAACAGCACTTTTTTATAAGTGCCGACATAGGCGTAGTTCATTCTGTCAAATACCCAGAAAAGCAGAATATTTGCAACACACATTGTTTTTGGCGGCAGATGCTTTAACAGTCTGTCGAGCAGATACAAAAGCAGTCCGGACACAGCCATAAATGTGAGTATTCCGAAATATACGGGGGCATTGGGAGATACTATGAACGACACGCCCGTTACGGCAAGCCCGGCACAGAACAAAACGGCAAACCGCTTTATGTGATGGGATGAAAAGTGAAAGCACAATCCGGACAGAAAGATAAACAGTCCCGCACCGAAATCACGGATAAACAGCAGAAACCAACTGTTCATTATCTTTTCATAGTCGAAGCCGAAAACCGTGACAACGTCAAATATCGTGTGGTATATAATCATGCCCAAAATGCAGACTCCCCTCACCGCATCGATGAAGGGATATCTCACTTTGTTTACATTTGTATTCGTCTCGGTCATTTCGCCAGAGCTCTGTTCAGGAATGACAGGATATCGTCAAACACTCTGTCGTTGTCTTCCTCGCAGAGTATTGCATGACGAAGCCCCGGATAAAGATAGACATCGGGGTCAAGTCCGTTCTTTGTAAGCGTGTCGGCAAAATCTATTATGCCCTTGCCGAACATTCCCAGGGGGTCTTTTGCACCTGAAATTATAAGCACGGGGAGATTATAGGGCAGCGCTTCGATTGTTGAAGGGTTGCAGGCGCGAAGAGCCAGGTCGAAAAGCGAAGTTTTCATACCCGTGTCAGCCGGTGCGTTGCACAGCGGGTCGGCACGGTAGCTCTCAATCACGGACGGGCTTTTTGCAAGCCACGACAGATCATCATCCTCACCGAGCATAAGCTTTGTCACCTTGCCGAAAATATCGACGTTGCCGCCGTTTTGCGGAAGAATGTTGAGCACGGTTTTGACGGTATTGTCAAACGCCATCATCTGCCACGGAAAATGTACCGTGCCGCAGATAATAATGCCCTTTAAGTCGGCGGCGAATTTTGACGCATACACTCTGACAAGCAGACTGCCCATTGAGTGACCGAGCATAAAATAGGGCAGCTCCGGGTAACGCTTATGCATTATTCTGTAAAGCGTGTTCATATCACGAAGCATGGTGACATAGCCGTCGGGCGGGCATTTGCCGAGCTCCTCGACAGACTCAACCGATTTGCCGTGACCTATGTGGTCATTGCCGCATACGATATAGCCGCAGTCCGTCAGGAAATGAGCGAGTGCTTCATATCTGCCGATATGATCACCCATGCCGTGTGCAATCTGCACAATGCCGACAGGTGAAATTTCGTCATTCTGCCATATTGACGTGTGTATCATGTTTATTCCGTTGTCGGAATGGAAATAGGCATCCTTCTTTATAATTGCCATGCTTTACCTCCGTAAATCAGTCGTCCCAGATATAAACTCTTGTTTCATAGGGGCGAAGTGAAAAGCCGTTATTGAGAACGGTGTTGTTTTCGTAGTTGCAAAGAGCAAGTCGACCGCCTGACAGGTCAAACTCCTCGGGAGCCTTGAAGCCCGTCGCCTTTGACGTAAACGAGCAGATGATAAGCGCCTTTTTGTTGTCAAGTCGGCGTACATAGGCGAAAATCTCGCTGCTGTTCTTGTACAGTTCCTCATATGAGCCGTAGATTATGACATCGTTTTCTTTGCGGAACTTTATAAGCTGTCTGTAAAAATTGAGAATCGAATTGGGGTCTTTTTCGGCGGCCTCGACATTTATCTTTTTGTAGTTGGGGTTGACAAAGAACCACGGCTTGTCGGCCGTTGTAAAGCCGGCGTTTTTCTCGGCGTTCCACTGAACGGGTGTGCGGGCGTTGTCACGGGAAGCGTATTTTGTGAGCTTAATGGCTTTTTCTTTTCCGAGAATTGCCTTTGCGACACCGTAGTTGTTGATGCTCGAAACGTCAACATAATCGTCAATGTTGTCAAGCCCTAAGTTGAGCATGCCTATCTCCTGCCCCTGATAGATAAAGGGAGTACCCGAGAGGCACATATACGAGACGGCGAGAGCCTTTGCGCTCTCTACTCTGTATGTAGTCGAGCCGTATCTGTTTATGACACGGGGCTGATCGTGATTTTCGATATAAAGGGCGTTCCATGCCTTGCCGTAAAGCTCCTTCTGCCAGTGTGACAGAGCCTTTTTGTAGCGTTTGAGGCTGAACTTTGTCTTGAACCAGCTGTAAGCGATGCAGTCCGCACCCATATGGTCAAAGTTGAACATCATGTTAAGCTGCTGATTGTCGCCCTCTGTTATGTGCTTTAATGCAAGCTTTGTGGTCATCATGGGAGCTTCGCCGACGGTCATGCAGTCATATTTTGACAGAACATCGTTTTTGAACTCAGACAGATACTCTTCAAGATGCGGGCCGTGAATGTAGTTTTCGATGCCGCACGCAACCGGGAACCAATATGGGCTTGAGGGCAGACCCTTACGCTTTGAAATGAATGTGATAACATCCTCACGGAAGCCGTCAACACCCATATCAAGCCAGAAACGCATTATGTCCTTGACTTCTTCACGAACCTTTGGATTGTCCATATTAAGATCTGGCTGTTCGATTGCGAAAAGGTGAAGGTAATACATGCCGTTTTCGGGGCAGTATTCCCATGCGGGGCCCGCAAAAGTGCTGGTCCAGTTATTGGGGCGGCGTTTGCCGTTTTTGCCCTTGCCCTTTCTCCAGAAA
Organism: uncultured Ruminococcus sp.; assembly: GCA_964617965.1. Classification (GTDB taxonomy): domain Bacteria; phylum Bacillota; class Clostridia; order Oscillospirales; family Acutalibacteraceae; genus RUG806. The sequence goes on from CAZTWO010000001.1 coordinate 37,759, forward strand.
TAATAGTCGAAATAGGGGCTGTCGGGACCGTTTTTCTTGCCGTCCAAGAACCATTCATGCTGGTCGGAAGTGTGGTTTACGACAAGGTCCATAATAACACGAAGTCCTCTTTCGTGCGCACCGTCAAGCACCGCCTTGAAGTCCTCCATTGTGCCGTACTCGGGCTGAATCGCACGATAGTCGGCAATGTCGTAGCCGTAGTCCTTCTGCGGAGATTTATAGAGGGGTGAAAACCATATGGCATCAACACCCAATGACTTTATGTAGTCAAGCTTTGATAAGACGCCCTTAAGGTCGCCTATGCCGTCGCCGTTGCCGTCGCAGAAGCTGCGGGGCCACACCTGGTAGACGGACATTTCTTTGTACCATGATCTTTTGATTTCGGACACTTTTCTTTCCTCCTGAGAGCTGAATGCTCGAATATGATTTTTTTGTCAAAATTTTAGTCGGTGAAAACAGCGGACAAATTAAGAATTAAGAATGCATAATGCATAATGTCGGAAGACACTGCGTGTCTTGAATTTATAGAAGCTTCGCGGGGCTGAACTTTTGTGTAAGCCGGTAATTTCTTTCGACATATTTATGACAATGCAGAATGTAGAATGCAGAAGCAGAATGAAGAATGTAGAATGTAGAATGCATAATGCATAATGTCGGAAGACACTTCGTGTCTTGGATTATAGAAGCTTCGCAAGGCTAAATTTTATACAAACCGGTAGTTTATTTCGATATATCTGCTATAATGCAGAATGCAGAATGTAGAATGTCACAATTCGCGTGTGTTTTTAGAGGTCTTTGGCGAAGCAGCCGATGTCGGAGTAGGCGGCGGTGGCTTTTATGGGAGATGAAGCGTAGAGTTCGGGGGTTGTTACACCGGTGTAGACCAGGACGCTTTTAAGCCCGTTTTTGCTGCCTATGGCAATGTCGGTTTCGAGTCGGTCGCCGACAAAGGCTATTTCGTCTTTTCTGCATCCGATAAGATGCGTTACATAATCAACCGTATAGGCGTAGGGCTTGCCCATTATAAGGTCGGGGGCGCGTCCCGTTGACGCTTTTATGAGTGCCATAAACGAACCGACATCCGGCATGAATCCGTTTTTGAGCGGACAGTTTACATCCGGGTGCGTTACGATATATTCGGCGCCGTTCGCTATGAAATTTGCCGCTTTGTCGAGCTTTTTGTATGTAAGCTCGGTATCAAACCCGACAACGACAATATCGGGGTTTTCTTCGGTAAGCGGTATCCCGGCTTTGTTGAAATCCTTTGTCAGATTGTGATTGCCGACAAGATAAACCGTTTTGCCGGGGCGACTGCGTTTAAGAAAATCGATTGTAACATGAGAAGAGATTATAACGCTCCCCTTTTTTGCGGGATAGCCTAATTTATTGAGCCTTTCAAGGCATTCGTTTTCGTCGTGTGACGAGTTGTTTGTGAAAAAGAAAAATCTCTTGCCCTTGTTTTTAACGGCTTCGGCAAACTCGAGTGCGCCGGGCAAAAGGCTGTCGCCGAGATAAAATGTGCCGTCCATATCGACTATATAGCACTTTATGTCGGCAAAAAGTTGTGAGTTATCCATATTAACTCATTCGCCCCCATTCTCGTATATGATATATTAGTTGCGGCGAAAAAGCAAGAACAAAAGCGACAAAACGCAAAAAAGGGTTGATTTTTATTTTTATGTGTGTTAACATTGTCTGCGTTATAAGTCAAACGCCGAGAACGGAAGAGTAGGCCTGAAATTTTCGTCAGAGAGTATGTGCCGTCGGCTGAAAGCACATTCGTTAAATTTTTTGCTGAAGTTCACCCGGGAGCGGTGCCGCCGAAAAAAGAGTAAGCGGCAACGGCCGATCACCGTTAAAGGATTGCCGAGAGTCCGTCCGTTATCAAAAAAAGACGGAAACAAGGGTGGTACCGCGGAGCTGATTCTTCGTCCCTTTTTGTGGGATGAAGTTTTTTTATTTTCCGCCGAAAAAAATGTAACATACGCAAATTTCATAAAAACGAAAGGATGACACAGCATGAAATCACAGCTTGAAGCCATACGCCAGAAAGCCGAAGATGAGCTCAAAAAGGTTGCCGAAATTCGTTCACTTGACGACATAAGAGTAAGATACCTCGGCAAAAAGGGCGAGCTTACGGCAATTCTTAAGCAAATGGGCAAATTAAGCCCCGAGGAGCGTCCCGTTATGGGTCAGTTCGCCAACGAAGTAAGAAGCATGATAGAAAATGCCGTTGACGAAAAAATGAAGGAGCTTAAATCAAAGGCAAAAGAAGAACGCCTCAAGGCCGAGACACTTGACGTTACAATGCCCGGCAAGGCACAGCCCGAAGGACACAGACATCCTCTGAGCATAGTTATGGATGAAGTCAAGGATATATTCATCGGCATGGGCTTTAAGGTAGCCGACGGCCCCGAGGTGGAGCTTGATTATTATAACTTCGAAGCTCTTAATATTCCCGAAGGACACCCGGCGAGAGATACGCAGGACACATTCTATATCTCCGACAAGGTTCTGCTTCGTACACAGACCTCAGGCTGTCAGATAAGATATATGGAAGGTCACAAGCCGCCCATAAGAATGATTGCGCCCGGCAGAGTTTACCGTTCCGACACAATGGACGCCACACACTCACCCGTATTCCATCAGATTGAAGGACTTGTGGTTGACAAGGGCATAACAATGGCAGACCTCAAGGGCAATCTGCTTCAGCTTGCAAAGAAGCTTTACGGCGAAAACACCGAGATAAGACTTCGTCCGCATCACTTCCCCTTCACGGAGCCGTCATGCGAAATTGACGTTTCATGCTTCCGCTGCGGCGGCAAGGGCTGCCCGATGTGCAAGGGTGAAGGCTGGATTGAGATTCTCGGTGCCGGTATGGTTCACCCGAAGGTGCTTGAACGCGGCGGCATTGACCCCGAGGTTTATTCCGGCTTTGCGTTCGGCGTAGGCGTTGAAAGACTTGCAATGTTCCGTTTCTCGGTTGACGATATGCGTCTTTATTACGAGAATGACACAAGATTTTTGAATCAGTTTTAAGGAGGTGCGGATAAATGGATCTTTCAAGAAGATGGCTGCTTGATTATGTTGATGTCGCCGATATAGACGACAAGACCTTTGCGGATGAAATGACACTGTCCGGTTCAAAGGTTGAATGCTACGGCAAAGAGGGCGAGGAGCTCAAAAATATTGTCGTGGGCAAAATTCTCTCACTCGAAAAACACCCCGACTCCGACCATATGTGGATTTGCATGGTTGATGTCGGCGCAGATGCTCCCCTTCAGATAGTCACGGGCGCACAGAATCTGTCTGTCGGCGATTATGTTCCGACCGCACTTGACAATTCGGTTGTTCACGGCGGCAAAGAGATAAAGTCCGGCAAATTAAGGGGCATTGAAAGCTGCGGCATGCTGTGCTCATTAGGCGAACTCGGACTTACAAAGCACGACTTCCCCTATGCGATAGAGGACGGCATTTTCGTACTCGGCGACGACTGCGACAGAACTCCCGGCAAATGCATCAAAGAAGCAATCGGCTTAAACGATACGGTTACCGAATTTGAAATTACACCCAACCGCCCCGACTGTCTGTCGGTTGTGGGTCTCGCACGTGAAGCCGCCGTTACATTCGGCAGAAAGCTTACCGAACCCAAGACGACATACAAAACCGTCGGCGGTGACGTTAAGGAGCTTTTGCACTCCGTTACAATCGAAGCGGCAGACAAGTGCTTCCGTTATGCCGGCGCGGTTGTAAAGAATGTTCGTGTAAAGCCCTCGCCCAAGTGGATAAGAGAGAGACTCAGAGCGTGCGGCGTTCGTCCCATAAACAACATTGTCGATATCACGAACTTTGTAATGCTTGAATACGGTCAGCCCATGCACGCCTTCGACTTAAGATATCTTGACGGCGGCAAGGTTATCGTCAGAAACGCAAAAGAGGGCGAAAGCATAACAACACTTGACGGTGTCGAAAGAAAGCTCTCCCCTGAAATGCTCGTTATAGCGGACGAAAACAAGCCCGTAGCCGTTGCAGGTGTAATGGGCGGCGAATATTCGGGCATCATGGACGACACAAACACAATAGTATTTGAATCGGCATGCTTCTATGGCCCGTCAATCAGAAAGACGGCAAAGAAGCTCGGTATGCGTACAGAAGCATCGGGCAGATTCGAGAAGGGTCTTGACCCCGACGGATGCCTTAAGTGCCTTGACAGAGCACTCTCACTTGTTGAAGAGCTTGACGCGGGCGATATAGTTGAGGGCGTTGTGGATATGTATCCCAATCCCAAGAAGCAGACTGTGCTTGACTTCTGCCCCGACTGGGTAAACAACTTCATCGGCATTAACGTAAGCGCAGACGAGCAGAAGAAAATTCTGACCGACCTTGAATTTGAGGTTAAGGACGGCAAGATATATGTTCCGTCATTCAGAAGCGACGTTGAGCATAAGGCCGATATATCCGAAGAAATTGCCAGATTCTACGGCTTTGACAAAATAGCGGTTCGTGACCTTCAGGGTGAAGCGGACGGCGGACTTAACGACTTCCAGAAGTTTGAGAAGCTTATTGTCAATAAGTGCATTTCACTCGGTCTGTCCGAGATTGTCACATATTCGTTCATAAGCCCCAAGGCTTACGACAAAATAAATCTTGCCGCGGATTCACCGCTGAGAAAGTGCGTTGTCATATCTAACCCCTTAGGCGAAGACACGGGCGTTATGCGTACATCGATGATTCCGAGCATGATGGACACACTCTCAAGAAACTACAACAACAGAAACCTGTCCGCATATCTTTTCGAAAACGGCAAGGTATATATTCCGAAGGGTGTCGATGAACTGCCCGACGAAAACAGAACAATCGCTGTCGGTATGTACGGAAACGGCGCTGACTTCTTTGAGCTCAAGGGCAAAACAGAAGCACTGTTCGACTGTGCGGGCATTGCGGAATACGATGTTGAACCGGTAACGGACGACCCGACATTCCACCCCGGCAGAACAGCCGAATTTACCGTTAACGGCGAGCGTATCGCAATACTCGGTGAAATTCATCCGGATGTAGCCGAAAACTATTCGATAGACACAAAGGTTTATGTGGCAAGTGTTTCGCTTGACAAGCTCTATAAGCTTTCGAACATCAAGAAGACATATAAGCCCAGCCCACGCTTCCCCGCTCTTACAAGAGACCTGGCTGTAGTGTGTGACAGAATTACACCCGTACTTAAGCTCGAAAAGGTTATTGCAAAGGCTGTCGGTGAGACACTCGAGCATATTTCGCTGTTTGACGTATATCAGGGCGAACAGATCGAAAAGGGCAAAAAGAGTGTTGCGTTCAGCCTGCGTCTGAGAGCCGCCAACCGCACAATGACAGACGACGAAGCGGATGCTGCGATGAAGAGAGCTGTTGAGGCGCTTGAGAATATAGGGGCAAGCCTGAGAAAATAATTAGAAATTAGCAATTAGCAGTTAGCAATGAGATCGAAAAAATGCATAATGTAGAATGCATAATGCAGAATGTCGGAAGTCCTGCGGACTTGATTTATATGGCTTCGCGAAATGCCACACTGTTGTCTGCTCCGTAATTTTGCTCCTTTATAAAAACTTCATGATAAAACGATAATTCAAATCAAAACCTGCCGTGTTGAGGATTTTCTTCGCACGGCAGTGTTTTTTTGTGTGATAATTGTGCTTAGCTTTTGCGAAGCTTTATAAATCCAAGGCACACAGTGCCTTCCTTAGCCCCCGACCCCCGGCCCCTGACTCCCGGCCCCTTTTCATTCTTCTCGGCTAACAATATAAATTTAAAAATATCTATTGATTTTTATGTCTGTCCGTTGTATACTCTACTAATAAGCATAGTATTTTATAATACTTATCGAAAACGGAGGTGTTCCAGATGAGCGAAACAAAAGAAATTAAGCTCGCCGGCCAGAATGAGGCGGAGGTAAAGCGTATTATTCTTACTGTGTATGACGCTCTTAAAGAAAAGGGCTATAATCCCATCAGTCAGATTGTCGGCTATATTCTGTCGGAAGACCCCACGTACATTACAACTCACAACAACGCAAGAAACCTTATCCGCAGAGTAGACAGATTTGAGCTTCTTCAAATCCTCCTGCGTGACTACATTTCGTCGGATAAATAAAAAGCTTCTTTGATGGTTTGCAGAACAGAAAAACCGGTATTTTGCGAAGCTTTATAATCCAAGACACAAAGTGTCTTCCGACATTATGCATTCTTAATTATGCATTCTCAATTTTAAAAGGACGGTATTACAATGGCAAAGAAAGACGGCCTTCTTATGTACAAGGGCTATCCCCTTGTAAGAAACGGCAAAACAATTTATTACGGCAACAGCTATGACCCGTTTGTGGTTATGATTCAGATAGCATCGACAAAGCAGTCAGGCGACCTTGAAATCGCCGACAAGGTTCTTATTCAGCTGCTGAACACCGACCCCGATGTTCGCCCCAGAGAACGCATTGTCAAAAAGAGCGAGAAAAAGGGTCTCTATGCCGCAATGGACATAGCAGAGGTCTGGCTCACAAGAGCGAACGCAGGCAAATAATCTGATTAACTCAGCCGTCGGTTTTCTTTTCGGATTTCGGCGGCTGTTACTTTAGGAGGAAGATAAAATGAATAAGGCAGAACTTGTTTTCAAGGCAATAGATGTTTTCGGCGAAGCTCCGCAGAATGCCGTTCACTACCCCGGCATAGTAAGAGTACAGAACATTCCCTATGCCGACACATCCGAAAAATTCACAATCGGTGACCTTTATTTCAAGCGTACTATTCTTAATGACGGCAAGCTGCACCCCGTGCTTCTGTATATTCACGGCGGCGGATTTATAAAGGGCGACAAGGATTACAGAGTTACAAACTCCGAGTTTTATGCATATCACGGCTATTTTGTCTATAATATAGACTACCGTATGCCTCCCGAAGTGCCGCTTACCGACAACTTCGCAGACATTATAAACGCCATAAACTTTATTCCGGAGCTTGCAAAAACATACAACATTGACCCGAAAAAGGTTGTTGTATCCGGTGACTCATCGGGTGCGTTCCAGACAGCCATGCTTGCCGCAAGCGCGTTTGATGACGAATTAAGACAGGCGCTGTCCCTCCCCGAGGTTACATGCAAGCCCGCCGCTCTCGCCCTTATGTGCGGCATATACGACCTTGAACAGCTCTTGCAGGGGCCGCGTCTTTTCGGCGTTATCCCCGAGACTGCAAGCCTTATGATGGGCTTCAAGGTTAAAAACGATATGTCGAACATAAACGACTATGAATATATAAGATACATCTGCCCCGTACACCTTGTTAACCCCGACTGGTGCCCGACGTTCATCACATGGGCAGAAGAAGATATCATCTGCGTGGGTCAGGGTCCGTCAATGGCAAAAGCACTCGAAGACAACAACATAAGAATGGAAAAATTCTATGTTAAGGGTCTTATCCGCAACCATTGCTATCATCTTATGATAAATCTCCCCTCTTCAAAAGAATGCATGAACAGATGCGTAAAGTTCCTCAATGAGGTTCTTGACAATGACGACCCCGAAAAGGATGAAATCGTCATCAACGAAAAAATGAACAATGATGAGCCCGAAGAGGAAGCCGCCGAAGAAGAGACAAAAACCGAGGGCGGCGAAGAATAATTCGGCATCCTTATCCCCTGCCGCAAAAGAGGTGTTTTCTATGAAAAGAATAGTTACAATTCAGGATATTTCATGCGTCGGCAAATGCTCACTTACAGTTGCACTGCCCGTCATATCCGCATGCGGAATAGAGACTGCGGTTATACCGACTGCCGTTCTGTCAACACATACCGCTTTTAAGGGCTTTACATTCCATGATCTTACGAATGAAATAAAGCCCATAACGGAGCACTGGAAAAAAGAAAACTTCAGATTTGACGCAATATACACGGGTTATCTCGGTTCGTTTGAGCAGGTCAAGCTCATGAGTGACTTTTTCGACGACTTCAAAACCGATGACAACATTATTTTCGTTGACCCCGTAATGGCGGATAACGGCGTGCTGTACCCCGGATTTACGCAGGAATTTGCCGACGAAATGGCAAAGCTCTGCTCCAAGGCGGATGTAATAGTCCCAAATCTTACCGAGGCGTGCTATATGCTTCATAAGGAATATGTGGCCGAAGGATACACAAGAGAATATATCACAGATATCCTTAAGGGGCTGTCAGAGCTCGGTGCGAAAAATGCCGTGCTTACCGGTGTCAGCTTCCAAAAAGACAGAGTCGGCGTTATGGGATATATAAGCGAGGAAGACAGATTTTTTGAGTACTACACAGCAAGAATCGACGCAAGCTTTCACGGTACGGGCGATGTTTTTGCGAGTGCGTGCGTGGGTGCGATGGTCAGAGGTCTGACACTTGAAAACTCACTTAAGACAGCGGCAAACTACACCGTTGACTCGATTATAAAGACAATGTCCGAGCCGAACCATGTGACGTATGGGGTAAATTTTGAGCAGTCGATACCGATGCTGCTTGGGGAGCTTGAGAAGAACAAATAAGCTGTCAGGGGTCAGGGGCCGGGGGCCGGGGGCCGTTATCCAGTGGCCAGTATCCAGTGGCCAGTATCCAGTGGCTGAGGAAGACACTGCGTGTCTTGGATTTATATAGCTTCGCTGATTATTAAATTACCGAAAAACATAAGACATAAAAACCGCCTTCACTTACAAGAAAAGTGAGGGCGGTATTATTATTGCGAGAAAAATTTTTCAGTCACATTCCCAGCTGTTGCCGCAGTTGTTACAGATAGCTGTTTTTGTGTTTGTCGTCTTGATCTTATACTTTTTGGGCTTGAAGATTTTTATTATGAGTGCCGGCAGGGTAAAGAACAGCCACTTTACAGGCACCCACCAGAATCCAACAAAAATCCACCAGAAAACGCCATGTTTCTTTTGCTTAATTTTTGTTTCCGTAACAATCTGAACGGATACATTATCGGAACCGCATTTGGGACATGTCATATTTTACTCCTCCTATAATCAGCATATAATTACTTGTACTTGCTTGTCAAGTGCAAGTCTGCTATGCGTAGTATAGCAGGGCGTTTTTTGACAGTTTTTTTGATTATTTATTTCAGATCAGGTGACTTAAAATTCTGAAAATTGTTGCAAAAGATAAAATCATTTTATGTTATTCAGCCAAAGAGCGGGGTCGTCAAGCTTTACGGCAACTCGGAGCACAGCACGTGCATCGGCTACGGAAACATCATCTACGAAATTGACATTTGCCGAGAGAAGTGACAATCCCTTCAAGGTGTCAAGTTTAACAGCGGCACGAAGCACCAATCGTGCGTCGGCTACGCTTACCTGACCGTCATTATCCAAATCGCCTATGACTACTATATCTCTTTTTATTGATGTGTTATTCGAAAAAGTTTCATGCTGCATTCCGGTTAAAACAATACCCGACTGTATTTTGGTTCCGTTATGATATACTGCCGCCTTTTCATTTGCCGAGGAAATAATTTTGTCGACATCTGTTCCGGGAACAGCGTATACATAATTCGAAGTAATTTTTACTTTTTCTTCCGAACTGTCGTCTGAAATGCTGTCAATGGACTTAAAATAGAATGCGGGGCGAATGCCGTTTCCGTCTAAGCTGCCAAAAAGTTCAAACCCGTCTTCGGTGTAGCCATATGCATTTATACCGCAGCTCGAGCCGAAAATACCTGCTGTGCGTAGAAGCCAGGCGGAATTGCCGTTATCAAACACACGAAGTCCCTGCGATTTTGCATATGAAGAACCCTGTGCGTACCTCGTGGAAACATTGCCCGATTCGCCTTTAATTTCAGGCACATCCCCTGCGATATTGCTACCTTTACTTGAAAAACCGTATGAGGTATTTTTTGCATCATTCAAGGACAGAAGAAAAATTTTATCCTCGGTATCCGCACTGTCATATTGCGAATAAGATGACGGCGTAGAAAGAGTCACGGTTTTTATATTGCCCTGTTCGACGGAAGTAAATGCCGTTTTAAGGAAGTCATTATTAAGCCATGCACGAAGCGATGATTTTTCCCAGTTGTTAGAATAATATGTTTTTGATAAGCTGCCGTAATATTCATTATCGTCACTTGAATACAGTATGCAGTTATTATATGGCTGAGAATCAAGAATTGCTTCGGACATTACAAGACCTTTTGACGGGTCAAGCACCCTCCACTCTATCGGTTCAAACTTAAACCAATAAACGGTATTTACAAAGTAGCCGCTATCCTGCTGATATGTATATTTTACGGTTTCAGTATAGTCTCGGGAATATACTTTTGTATAAGTCGTCTGTGTGGTTGATTTATAGTATGTTTTATCGGGACGATAGGTAGAGAAATACACACCGCGATATTTTTCGCCGTCATATGTGACATCGGTATATTTCATATAATTTTTTGCGGTCATTTTTCCGTCTTCATTGCCGGTGCCCGAATAATAACCGTAGCTTGTCCATGTATCGGTTGCCCCGGCAAGCTCGGAAAGGGTGTTTTTAAGTTTTGTTTTTGTGACTTCGCTTTGCGGATATGAACCGAATTCAATAATATCCCCTGTTTTCAGTGTCACTGAGGCGGTCACAAAGACAGTGGGAATGCATGCAAGAACCATGAGTGCAGAAAGAAACAAAGCCAATAAACGTCTTAGTGAAATCTTCATTTTTCTTCTCCTTATTCTGAAAAATTCAATTGTTTTGCTATTATTATTTTAACAATTACAAAATAATTTGTCAACGAAAATATACTCGGCAAAACAATCGACAGGGCATTAGCCACGCACTGACAACGAAGTATTGGTTTCTCGCCGAAAAATCTCCCATATCTTTGTCCGAAAGCCTCACAATGCGACAGCATTGCTTCGTTTGAAGGACTTCGATATGAAAAATTTTTCTTGGCTACGAAACTGCTTTGCATTTCAAAACAAAAATTAAAAAAATGTGTAGTATAAATTTGTTATAGGCAACCGATTTGTTACACATTAAATTGACGAATTGTCTTTGTTTTGAAACAATGCTTCCTTATCAGCACGTGGCTTTAGCAGAGGTTTTTTGCGGAACATTTTAAATATCTGCATTTAAAATTGTTCGGCACGGTCATAAAGACCGTGCCAAACAATTTTAATTTAAGTCAGGTTTCGGGAATCAAATTAATTTGGTGTCAATCCACTGTTGCTGCAATTATTTTACAACGCGGGAGAAGAAGAAGTCCTTCTTTTCGGGGGTGTTGAGAACAACAACGGGCTTAATCTGGTTAAGAGCCATGCCCTTTGCGACGATAGACTGACGATACTCTTCGTTGGAGCCGTTCTTAAGAACAAGGACCTCGGGATCGCTGAGCATGCCCCAGCGTCTGTACTTCTCGTACTTTTCGTTTGCCTCACGGAAGGTGTGGTCGACGAACTCCTCAATTTCTTTCTTCTTTTCGGCAAGAAGCTCGGGCTTGTCACTTTCGACCAGAAGCATATAGTTGGGAATTTCTTTGTCTATATCGCCGTAGAAGCTGTAAGCGACATTCTGATAGCCGAAGTGCTCCGCTGTTTTCTCGGCAACGAAGTCAAGCATCTGAGTTGTTGTCTTTTCGTTCGCGACGTTAAGACCCATATTGGAGCGATAGAGGAAACGAATTTTCTTGGACTCCTGATATTCGCCCGTAACTCTGATTATATCGAGAATACGGTATCTGTAAAGACCCGAGAAGTTTGTAACGATAATTTCATAGTCCTTGCCGACTTCAATCTGATCGAGCGTGAGAGGACGCATATCATCGGGAGCGTCAACCGGCAGAAATTCATATATGATACTTCTGGGAAGCAGAACAACATTGTCGTCGTCAAGGTCAACGCACATGCCCATGAAGCCTTCGCTTGCGGCATAACCCATATGATGAATGGGAAGGTCGCCCACGTATCTTCTGAGCTTGTCCATATACAGACCGAGGGAGGAAGAAACCATGCCGTATGCCCATGCAAGTTTGGGCCAGATACGCTTTGCTATCGGCACTTCTGTCTCGAAGCCTTTTCTGAACTCCGCACGAAGTTCGTCCGCTCTCTTCGGATTGGGCTTTCTGTGGCCGTATTTCTTACGAAGGGAGTCGGGGCATTTTACGGACGGGTCAATTGTGCCCTTCTCGATGTCGTTGCATATCATTTCCCAGTTATTTTCAAGATACTCGAACATGGTTGTAACAAGCGTTATAACCATACCGCCGAGGAAGGATACCTTCTTGCTGGGAAGCGCGAAAATAAGCTGGAAATAAGGAATATTTGTGTTCTCTTCATCTTCGGGATAGAGAATATCCATAGGTGTGCAGGTGACGAACTTAAGAAGGCTCTTTACGTTGTCGTAAGGCACCTGACCCGCACCGTTGCTCATCATGCCGTTCGGGAGCTTGTGACCGTTGAGCGAGAGAAGCAGCGGACCGTAGAAGGTCGGGAACTTTTCGCCTCTTGCATCAAAATATCTCTTGGCGCAGGCTGTGGTGGGAACAAGTCCGCAGCACTGAAGATTCCATACATCCTGGAATGTCTTCGGCTGGAGCTTCGGCTTGCCTACACTGCCCGATGAAGAGCAGTAACGGACAATCTTTTTGGATGTGATTATATTTTTCTCGCCCTTTTCGACCATTCTGTCGATAAGAGGAGCATAGTCCTCGAAAGTTGAAAGAGGTACCTTGTCCTGAAAATCCTTGAATGAGTGAATATTGGCGAAATCATATTTTTTGCCAAGTTCGCAGTCTTTGTTTTCCTCAATAATCTTCATGAGGGACTTAAGCTGTGTTTCCATGGCACATGAAGTATAATGTCTGAACTTTTTATAGGCGTATTTGCCGACAAAAAGGTTGTAGTTTGCTACAAAGCCCATCGGTATCAATCCTTTCGATTTCTTAATAAACTATTCACATGTATTTTAACACACCGTTTTTTCTTTTTCAATAGGCAAATAAAAATATAACCGAGTGAGTAGGTAACTCCGGAACAGATAATTTACAATTTTTCAAACACAAAGCATCAATTATATACAAAGACAGAAATACATCTGTACAGTAAAACAACACATTTTTGCAATTGTGGGATTAAACAACAATTTCGCGTTATCTGTGGTTTTTTGCAAGACAAAACAAATTTCACACAACAAGTTGACAAAAAAATTATTTTATACTATACTTAAAATATCAAATTTCAACAAAAAGAGGACATAAGCATGGACTTCAAAGAATATCTTTCAAGCAAAAGAACAGCTGTTCCCACACCGGACGACGTTGTAGACGCAAACGGCGAATGCCACTTCGGTACATTTGACAAAGAGTTCAGGAACATGAATTTTCTCAATGTCAATCATCCGACAAAGCTGCCGAACATTTTCAACAAGTCACGCCTTACCTTATGGGAGGCAACGGAAATTAACTTCGACAATGTCGTTCTGCTGACAGCCGTATGCGATATGGCGCTTTTCGGCACGGCACTCACAGTGCTCTATGACAAGAGAACAAAAAAATGCACATCATGGCAGGAGATGTTCCCCGCATCAAAAGCATGCATCTCCCCTAACCTCATAAATTCAGCCGAGACCGTATCAAAGGGCAAAAAGGTGCGGCTGAGATATGTCAACAACTTCGAGCGGGGTCAGGCTATTGTATCGGGCTACGCCAACGACAAAAAGAGCGGAGCTATCGATTACAGAGTCAAGCTCACAAGAGTTTCAAAGCCCAGCATCGTTAATATTCCGTTCGGCGAAAACAGACCGCTCTATTCACAGAAGGATCTGTTCTCGGTTGAAGGCTATCTTGAATATAACGGAGAGCGTCATGTCGCGAACAAGATGACAACGGCGATCATTGACGACCACAGAGGATACTATCCCAGAAACGCCCACTATGACTGGGTTACAACAATGGGCCGCCGTGAGTTTGACGGCAAGGAGCAGTATTTCGGCTTCAACCTCACACGCAACCAGTCGATAAATCAGGATGAGTTTAACGAGAATCTTATCTGGCTTGAGGGCGACTCCACGCTTCTGACACCCGTTGTATTCAAGCATTGGGACAAGAATCTGTGGCACATAACCGACGCATACGGAATGGTTGACCTGCGTTTTGATATCGGCGACGAATTCCTGATGAAGGTTACAACCGGCATAATCAATATAGATTATCATATTACATTCGGTTCACTTAAGGGATTTGTATGTTCTCCCGACGGAGACAAGTATGTGCTTGACGGCATGGTCGGGATTGGGGAAGACAAGACGCT
>CAZTWO010000002.1:0-23372 GCA_964617965.1 uncultured Ruminococcus sp.
GGAAGCACCGTCTTCGTATTTTGTATAATCGGGCTCGACACGGCTTAAAATTCCGTCGGCATACTTAAAAGCCGCAACATTGCCGCTGATGCCGACATAAATATTGTCATATTTTCCGGCTAAAACTGCCATACCGAACTCCGAAGAACTGAGATCGGCATTTTCTCTTATAAAATCCGCGAAGGACTTGAAAAACGATGTAATGGTATCTGCAGCATCGGTTGTGTCTTCTTTTAATACAGCGGCACCATCGTTAAACAGATCGACAGCGCTTTCGGCAATTCCTTTAACGGACGAGCACGCAACACCGTAAAAAGGTGCGATTTCTGCACGACCGGCGACAAAAACACCCTTGTCGCTGTGTATTCTTTCTCTGGGCCAAGTTTTACCTGCCGCGTTTATACTGCCGGTGTTAAAGCCGGCGGCTCTTCCCTTCCTGGTGACAAGAGCGGCATCAACTATCATTGGCATATCATTTTACCTCCGAATTTAATTTTTGTATCGTATATTCTCTGACATCGGACGCAAGATACAGCGAACCGCAAATTACGAGAGCGTCAAAGTTATTAAGCTTATTGAGTGCGAGATCTATTCCGTCTGTCGGATTATCTTTGCAAACGACGGGCTTTTGATATTCTGTGACTGATTCCGCAAATTTTTCGGCTGTCATCGCCCTGGGGTTTGTGGGAGTGACGGCTATCACTTCGTCAAAGCACGGCAAAAGAAAGCCAAGTGCCGTTTTTATGTCTTTGTCTGCCATCATACCCATAACGGCTAAAATTCTTTTGCCCTGAAGCGTCTGTTTAAGAAGCTCCGACAGCACCTTGGTAGATGATTCATTATGCGAGCCGTCGAGAATTACAAGCGGTTTTTTACTGAGAATTTCCGTTCGAGCGGGGATAAAAGCCGAGGAAATTCCGTCTGAAATATCACTGTCGGTTATATTATAGCCCTTTGCCTTAAGCAGACTGAAACATTCAAGACAGAGTGAAAGATTTTCAGGCTGACATACACCGGGAATTGAAATGTGAATATTCTGTCCGTTGTACTTCAAATCCGTGCCGAAAAGAGTGACGCTTTTGTCGGAAAACATTTTTTTGTCATCCGCCAAAATAAGCCCTGCGTTATTTTCTTTTGCGGCGTTCTCTATGACACGAAGTGCGTCGGGGTGCTGATTAACACTTGTGATAACAGCGGAGTCGGGTTTTATAATCCCCGCCTTTTCCCACGCGATTTTGTCAATCGTATCGCCGAGCACACGAACATGGTCAAGGGATATTGATGTGATAATCTCGGCAAGCGGATTTTCAATTATATTTGTAGCGTCAAATCTGCCGCCGAGCCCCGTTTCTAAAACGACAACATCTGTGTTTTGCTCTGCATACCACAGAAATGCCGCCGCCGTTATCGCTTCAAATTCAGTAGGATAAATACCCAAGGAATTTACTTTCTGCAATGCGGCTCTGACACGCTCTGTCACGGACACAAGGTCATCTTTTGGAATATATTCACCGTCAAGGCGAATACGCTCACGAAACTCGATTACATACGGCGAAGTGTAAAGCCCCGTTCTGTAACCGGCTTTTTTAAGGACACTCGCAATAAATGTGCAGGTGCTCCCCTTGCCGTTTGTGCCGGCAACGTGAATGCATTTAAGCTTTTTCTGAGGAGAGCCGAGCTCTTCACACAGTGCGAGTGTGCGTTCAAGCCCGGGCTTTACTCCGAAACGCAGAAGTGAGTGATAAAAACCGACGGCTTCATCGTAATTCATGTAAATTCCCTCTTAACCGAGCTTTGCGATGCTCTCTTTAAGAAGTCTTGCTTTTTCGGAAAGCTTTGCGCCGTTCGCACGCTGTTCTTCAATGACATTGGCGGGAGCTTTAGAGAGGAAGCCCTGATTTGAAAGCTTGTTTTCTATCTGAGACAGACGCTTTTCGACATCGCCGAGCTCTTTTTCAAGACGCTTTTTCTCTGCCGCCAAATCGACCAGCTCCGCCATAGGCAGATAGAGCTTTGCGTTTTCGGTAACTATGCCGACCGTGCCGTCTGTCGAGAAGGCGTTTTCATCGGTGGCGGCGTCAAGCCCCGAAGCAGACGCAAGGCGGACAAAATATTTTGTGCCGTCCTTATAAAGCTGAGCTTCATTTGAAACAACATATATATGAGCCTTTTTTGAAGGCGGAACATTCATTTCCGCACGGCGGTTTCTGACAGCTTTTACAGCGGTCATAATCTTTTCCATATTCTCTTCTTCTTCGGGGAAATGAAGAGCATCGGAATATTTGGGCCACTCGGAAATCATTATCGACTCGCCGTCATGAGGCAGTGTCTGCCATATTTCTTCGGTAATGAACGGCATAAACGGATGCAGAAGCTTGAGTGTATTGGAAAGAACATACACAAGAACCGCACGGGCGTTGTTTTTGAGCTTTTCATCGTCGGACGTAAGACGGATTTTGCATATTTCAATGTACCAGTCGCACAGAACATCCCATATAAAGTCATAGAGCTTTGATACGGCAACGCCGAGCTCGAACTTATCAAGGTTTTCGGTAACGGCCTTTACAACATCGTTATAGACACTCAGCACCCACTTGTCTTCGAGTGCGAGTTCTTCGGGAATGTGCGGTGCGGGCTCGTTTTCGCCGAGGTTCATCAGAACGAAACGCGCGGCGTTCCACAGCTTGTTTGCAAAGTTTCTTGAGGCCTCAACCTTTTCGTCGGAGAAGCGTGTGTCGTTTCCGGGGGAGTTGCCCGTTGCAAGAGTAAATCTGAGGGCATCCGCACCGTATTTATCGATAATCTCAAGGGGATCTATGCCGTTGCCGAGGGACTTGGACATTTTTCTGCCCTGAGCATCTCTTACAAGGCCGTGAATGAGAACCGTGTCAAACGGAACACGTCCTGTATATTCGAGAGCGGAGAAAATCATTCTGCTGACCCAGAAGCCGATTATATCATAGCCTGTGACAAGCGTGTTTGTGGGATAATAGTGTTCAAAGTCCGCTGTTTTCTCGGGCCAGCCCAGAGTTGAGAAGGGCCACAAGGCGGATGAGAACCATGTATCAAGTGTGTCGGGGTCCTGTGTAAGATTCTTGCCGCCGCACTTGGGGCAAACGCAGACATCCTCTTTGCTTACGGTGATTTCACCGCAGTCATCGCAGTACCATGCGGGTATTCTGTGACCCCACCACAGCTGACGCGAAATGCACCAGTCGCGTGTATTTCTCATCCAGTTGAGATAGTTCTTTGTAAAGCGTTCGGGGACAAAAACGGTCTCGCCCTTTTCGACAGCCTCAATTGCGGGCTTTGCGAGGGGTTCCATTTTTACAAACCACTGCTTTGAAACCATCGGTTCGATGCTTGTGTGACAGCGGTAGCATGTGCCGACTTCGTGCTTTAAGGGCTCGATATACTTTATGTATCCGCCCGCTTCAAGATCGGCGACAATTGCCTTTCTTGCTTCAAGTGTGGTCATGCCGGCGTATTTGCCGCAGTCGAGCACCTCGGGCTCATCGGCAGCTGCCTTGCCGCTTGCGATATAAGCATCCGCTTCGGCTTTTTCTGCCGCACCTGTGAGGTGACCGTCATATGTAAATGTGCGAACCATGGGAAGATTGTGTCTTCTGCCGACTTCAAAGTCGTTGGGGTCATGGGCGGGAGTGATTTTAACAACACCCGTACCCTTTGTCATGTCAGCGTGTTCATCGCACACAATGGGAATTTCTTTATTGAGAAGAGGAAGGATAACGTGACAGCCGTGAAGGTGCTTGTATCTCTCATCCTCGGAATTTATTGCAACCGCCGTATCACCGAGCATTGTCTCGGGACGGGTCGTCGCAAGCTCCAGCTGTTCGCCCGTCTCTTTTACGGTATAGAGAAGGTGCCAGAAATTGCTGTCCTGCTCCGAATATTCAACCTCGGCATCTGAAATGGACGTGTTGCAGAAGGGGCACCAGTTAACCATTCTGTTGCCGCGATAGATAAGTCCTTTTTCGTAAAGACGGACAAATACTTCTTTAACGGCCTTTGAACAGCCCTCGTCAAGAGTAAAGCGTTCACGGTCCCAGTCGCAGGACGAGCCCATCTTTTTAAGCTGTTCTATAATTCTGCCGCCGAATTTCTTTTTCCAGTCCCACGCACGGACAAGGAAAGCATCTCTGCCGATGTCGTCTTTTGTAATGCCTTCTTTGCGCATGGCTTCAACGATTTTGGCTTCGGTCGCGATTGAAGCGTGATCGGTACCGGGAAGCCACAGCGTGTCAAAGCCCTGCATTCTTTTGTAGCGGATAAGAATATCCTGCAGAGTGTTGTCGAGTGCGTGACCCATGTGAAGCTGACCCGTAATGTTCGGCGGAGGAATGACTATTGTATATGTGGGCTTGTTTGCCTCACACTTGGCATGAAAATATTTCTTTTCAAGCCATGTTTTATATATTCTGTCTTCGACATTTTTGGGATCGTAGAGTTTATCAAGCTGTTTGCTCATATTATCGAACCTTTCTAAAATGCGTGTTAGCTTTACTATTTTACTACTATTAAAACTGTTTGTAAACCGTTATTGTGTTAAAAATTCTTTAAGTGCGGAATATCTTTTGTTTTGTCTGTTGTTTTGAACCATTCTGAAAATTATTTCTTCGTTTCCGACAATTACAAGCATCTTTTTGGCACGTGTAACCGCCGTATAAAGCAGGTTTCTGTATAAAAGCATCGGCTGAACACCCGAGAGCGGCAGAATAACCGCCGGGTATTCACTGCCCTGACTTTTGTGAACCGTGACGGCGTATGCAAGCTCAAGCTCCGACAGATTGTCGGTGGGGTAATCCGCTGTGCGATCGTCAAATTCAATGGTCATTGTGCCAGCGGCATAGTTGATTTTTTTGAGGATACCGATATCGCCGTTAAAAATACCCTCGCCCTCTTCTGCACCTCTGTGCCACTCAAGGCGGTAGTTATTTTTGACCTGCATGACACGGTCGCCCTCACGAAAAAGCTTGCCGCCTGTCGTTGTGACCTCGTTTTTTGTTTTGTGCTTGGGGTTTAATGACGACTGCAAAAGTCTGTTGAGATTGACTGTGCCCGAGTCGCCTTTTCTTGACGGACACAGCACCTGAATATCCGTAAACGGGTCAAATCCGTATGCGTCGGGCAGGCGTTTCGCTAAAAGTTGTGCGACAGTCTGCGGCGTCTGAGAGTTATCTCTTTTCATAAAGAAAAAGTCGCTGTCGGTTTTTGTAAGCTCGGGCATTTCACCTGTTATAATGCGGTGTGCGTTCATGACGACAAGACTTTTCTGAGCCTGTCTGAATATTTCGGTAAGACACACAACGGGGATACACTCCGAGCCGATTATATCGGTAAGCACATTCCCGGGGCCTACACTCGGCAGCTGGTCGGAGTCGCCGACAAGAATAAGTCTCGCTCCGAGCGGCAGCGCGTCAAGAAGACTTGCAAAAAGCTCAGCATCAACCATTGACATCTCGTCGACAATAAGAGCGCCGCACCTCAGAGGATTTTCGGTATTGCGGTTAAAAGTCGGCTTTTCGGTGTCATCCCACTCGACCTCCAAAAGGCGGTGAATGGTTTTCGCTTCCTGCCCACACACTTCACTAAGGCGTTTTGCGGCTCTGCCGGTGGGTGCGCAAAGAAGCACATCGACATGCTTTTTCTTGAATACCTCTATAATGCCCTTTACGGCTGTGGTCTTGCCAGTACCGGGTCCGCCTGTCAGAACAAGCATGCCCTTTTCACCGGCGGTTTTGAGTGCTTCACGCTGTTTGCCGGCGTAGTGAACGCCTGTTACGGCTTCGATTGTGTCTATATCCGATTCTATTGTGGAAATGGCGGATGGTGCGAATTTTGTCATCAGAGCGAGCTTTTCGGCAATCTGCTTTTCGGCTATATAAAGCCGTGGAAGAAAAATAAACTCTTCACCCGACACGGTGTCGGACACAAGCTGTTTTGAGTCGATAAGCTCATCAATTGTATTGTTTGTCTCTTCCTCGGTCATATCGAGCCTGTCACAGCACGGAGGGACAAGCTTTCTTCGGGGAATGCATGTATGGCCGTTGGACAGATTGTGCGTAACAACATAAATAATGCCTGCCCTGCGGCGGTAAGCCGAATCGGGAGGCAGCCCCATTGCTTCGGCTATCAGCTCGGAGCGTTCAAACGTGAAACCGTTGATTGTTCCGAAAAGTATATACGGATTTTCTTTTATGACATTAACGGCATTTACGCCGAAATATTTATAGATTGTTGTGCTCTCGGTGGGGGTTACTCCGTAATTTTCAAGTTCAAGAAGCACCTGTCTCAGAGAAGTAAGTCTGCGAAATTCGTCCGAGATTTTTCGGGCCTTGTCTTTTGAGATACCGTTAATAACGGCAAGGCGTTCGGGGTCATTTTCGAGAACATCGAAGCTCTCTTCTCCGAAGCGTTCAATAATTTTTGCGGCAAGCTTGGGGCCTACTCCTTTTACCGCACCTGACGCAAGATATCTGAAAAGCTTTGCCGCCGTGTCGGGCAGTGAACGCCTGCATGCGTCAAACTTAAACTGTCTGCCAAAAACCTCGTGTGACACCCATTTGCCTTGGAGCTTTACTTCTTCACCTGCGGCGATTTCGGACACCACGCCCACTGCGGACACAAGCTCACCCGCACAATTTATTTCGAGCACCGTGAAGCCGCTGACGCTGTTATGAAAAACAACCTCTTCGACAACTCCCGATACCGTATTGCTGTTTAAGTCGGGCATTATATTCTCCTATTCATCCGTCTGTTCGTCACCGGGACGGAACACATAACCGTTGTTTTCAAGATATTTCATATCGCCGAGCATTCTCTCAAGCCCCAGAGCGGCGCATTTTTCGGGATGCGGAGCACGGTATGTGCGAATGCCTGTGTTTTTCTCTATAAATTTATCAAGCCCGAAAAGCTTTGACGTGCCGCCCGTAAGAATAATACCGTTTTCGGCAATGTCGGACACAAGCTCGGGGGGAGTAATCTCAAGCACCGAACGAATGCAAGAGAGAATTTCATCAACACAGGGCTTTAATATCCAATAAACCTCGGTCGAAGTAATTTCAAAAAGCACAGGAAGCCCGGTTTCGGTATTTTTGCCGCCTGCGATAAAGGCGACCTCTTCATTTCTGAAAACTGCAGTGCCGACGGTCTTTTTAATTTCGTCCGCAGTATCAAAGCCTATATTGGTATTATGTTCATGCAGAATATATTCACGGATTTTATCCGTAAAAATGTTGCCGCCGACCTTTACGCATTTTGAAACAGCAATGTTGCCCATGGTCACCACGGCACAGTCGGTGGTGCCGCCGCCGATATCGCAGACAAAAGTGCCTCTCGGTTCGCGAAGGCTTACCCCCGCACCGATTGCGGACGCAAGTGCCTCATCAAGAAAACACGCACGCCCCGCACCTGCGGAATATATGACATCAAGAATTGTCTTTCTCTCAAGCTCGGTAACGGTGCTCGGCACGGACATCAGAACATTGGGTCTTAAAAGATGGTGTCTGCAAAGGCGGTCAAGATAGAATTTAAGCGAACGGCATGCCATGTCATAATCGTTGACAATGCCGTCATTTATCGGATAAACCGCACGCATTGAAGCGGGAATTTTGCCCTTCATCTTTTTTGCGGCTCTGCCGACTGCAACGGGCTTGTTTGTATATTTGTCACATATAACAACGGACGGCTCACTTATTATGATACCCTTGTCATCCTGACAGAGAGTAATGTTTGACGAGCCGAAATCAATGCCTATTCGAACGCCCGGCATGCGGATTCACCTCCCGATAAAAGTACATTATATAGTAGCATATTATTAAGCGTGATTGCAAGTATAAAATAATACGGAATGCAGAATGTAGAATGCATAATGCATAATTTCGAAAGATATGCGTGATTGGGGTATGAGTTTGATGAAATTATAAGTAATTTGAAAATTCTTTCAAAAAGATATTCACATGGGATGAAATTTATGTTACAATGTTACAAAAAGAAATTCGGAGGAAGAAATATGAAAAATGTTCATAATACATACAGCTTTCCGTCGCACACCGGCACAACGGATATTTTCGTTCAGTCCGTCTCCCCTGCCGCACCGTCGGAAATCAGGGGCGTAATTCAGCTGTCGCACGGCATGGCGGAGCACACAGACAGATATCTTGAAATTGCCGATTATTTTGCCGACCACGGCTATGTGTTCATCATGCACGACCACGCAGGTCACGGCCGCTCGGTAAAGGACGACTCAATGAACGGTTATTTCTGCGAGAAAGACGGCTACAAGCGTCTTGTTGAGGACGTAAAGGAAGTTACCGAAATCGCAAAAAAGAACTGGCCCGGAGTAAAAATTATACTTTGGGGTCACTCCATGGGCTCATTTATCGCGCGAAACTATATCGCCACATTTGCAGGCAGTGTTAACGGTGCTGTCATATGCGGCACTTCGGGCAAGAACCCCGCCGCCCCCGCAGGCATTTTCATAGCAAATCTTGTGGCGAAAACCAAGGGTGCTAAGTATAAATCAAAGTTTATCGACAACATTGCATTCGGTTCATACAACAAAAAATTCACCGGCAACACAGGTTTTGAATGGCTGTCGGTGAATGAAGAAAATGTTAAAAAATATGTTGCGGACCCCAAGTGCGGATTTATGTTCTCGGCTTCCGCCTTCAGAGATCTGTTCAGTGTGTTAAATTCCGTTTCGGGCGACAAATGGTATAATGACGTTCCGAAAAAAATGCCCGTCTATCTTATAGCGGGTACAGACGACCCTGTCGGCAACTACGGCAAAGGCGTAAAGGAAGTCTATGACAAGCTCATCGCAACCGGTCACGAAAACGTAACCATGAAGCTTTATGACGGCTTAAGACACGAAATACATAATGAGGATGCAAGGTTTGAAGTGTGCGATGATATCCTTAAATTTGCAGAAACCATAGTATAATCGGCAATATATTCACAATGAAGAATGTAGAATGCATAATGCATAATGTCGGAAGGCACAAAGTGCCTTGGATTATAAGTCTTCGCAAAAGATTAACTCCACACTCCACATTCCACACTTCGCCTGCAATTATTCTCCCGGCTTTTCAATTTCCTCAATATTTTTGATAATGAGCATCTGTGCGTCTGGGCTGTAAAGGTTCTGCTTATACCAGATGCCGTTCTGATTCTGACGTTCAACTGTTTTAATTCCGATAGCCTCTCCTTTTGGGGAGGCTACTCTTATTTTATTTTTGCCGTAAACATTTTCGACAAGATAGCCTTCTTTAAGAAGCCAGCTCGTAATATGAACCGCATTTGCTTTTTTGGAACTTTCATCAAGCACTTCATTTATACGCTTTGTGAGAATTGTCGCCCCTATGCTGTTTTCGCTTATCTCGATATTGTTTTTCTGTTCATCGGTAATACTGAACACAGCCTTGGGAGAGGCAACTTTCCTGCCGACTTCACCGCCGTTTGCAATAACACGGTCTAAAACGGACGAAACATAAGTAAAACAGTTGCGGATTCTGTCATTAAGAAGCACGCTTTCATTATCGTCCATAAGCTCCCCTGTCAGCGGATCAACACCGACCGCAAGAAGCTCAAGATAATTTTTCGCTCTTTTCATCTTATCAATTTCATTCATATATTTTCTCCTCTGTCATATAAAGCAAACGGCCGCCAAAGCAGCCGATGCATTAAATTTTATTCTTCTTTTCGTGCAACAAGAAATAACATCCGTCAGTTTATCTCCTGCGAAGCTATATAATCCAAGACACGCAGTGTCTTCCGACATTATGCATTATGCATTCTACATTATGCATTCTACATTATGCATTACTGTCACCTGCACCACAATTTTGCAGTAAGCCAATCACTTCGTGAGATACGCCATCGAAATATACCCCTCATACCCATTATAGGAAATCTTGCCCCAATAACGGTAATCTTCATCCGTTTCTTCTATTTCGACAATCTCGGTAACATTTACGGTTGTGCCGTCGGGAACACTGCCAAGCACCTGTGTATTTCTGCCGGGCGACTGTTTGAAACGCAGATATGAGCCGTCTGCGGCGACCTTATATTCACCTGCAGTATAATTGCCGACTGTTGTGCCGGAATTTACGGTTGCTACAGTTTCCGCTTCGGTCGTGTTGTAGCTGTCGGGAGTTACGACATCATCAGGGAGACCCTTTTTGAGATATTTCATTGTAACCCAGCCTTCATAGCCGAGATACGTTGTTTTGCCCCAGTATTTGTAGTCTTCGGACGAGGCTGTTTCATCGGTATAAATTTCGGTTATGCTAAGCTGTGTCTTGTCGGGAATTTCAACAATTGTCTCGGCGGACTGTGCATGATCTTTTCTGAACAGAATGCCCACGTCGCCCGTATTTACGGAATAAGTGCCGGCTTCATATGTGGGAGCCTGAGTCGTAGGCTCGGTCATAGGCATGTTTGCCTCTGCTGTTGTTTCGGGTATTGTGGTTGTTTCGGCATCACTCTGAGCCTTTTTCTTTGCAAAGAACACACCGAGAACAACTGCGGCAATCAGAAAAAGAACTATAATAATCGCGAAAATCGCTTTGAGGCTTTTTTCGGGCTTCTGATTTTCAATGTCATCGGCATTGTATGTATAGGTGTAGTTTGAATTGTCTTCCATTTAAGATATCCTCTCGAGTTGTAGTTATAAGATGATTATACACACAACAAACATATTTTGCAAGAGTTTTGTTTACAGTCAAAAAATTACCGCAGAGAACCGACATTCTCCACGGTAAGTTTCATATTATTTCAATGTAAGCCAAGTAGTGAGTTTAAGAATGGAGTGTGGTGTGTAAGAGCATAGTGGAGTGTGAACAGTAGAATGTGGAGTTTTGCAAGAGGCGAAGCATTACAATCCAAGACACGCAGTGTCTTCCTTCATTGCTAATTGCTAATTGCTAATTGCTAATTGCTCACTGCTCCTTGCTCCTTGCTCCTTGCTTTATCTTTCTTCTCTGAAATACGACACACCCAGGCTCGCCGGCGGCTGATTTTCACGCTTTTTGCGTACGCTTGTGGCAACGAGAACAATTATCGTTACAAGGTACGGGAGCATTTTTATAAGCTCTTTTGTAGCGGATGTAAGACCGGGAATATAAACGCAGATAATGTAAAGTCCGCCGAAAATGAAGGAACTGAATATCGCAGAACGGGGTCTCCACAGTGCGAATATAACAATGGCAATCGCAAGCCAGCCTCTGTCGCCGAAGCCGTTGTTTGTCCATGCGCCTGCGGTGTAGTCCATAACGAAATAGAGTCCGCCGAGACCTGCTATCATACCGCCGAGAACGGTTGAAACATATTTGTATCTTGTTACGTTAATGCCGGCGGCATCTGCTGTCGCGGGGTTTTCGCCGACAGCTCTGAGATTAAGTCCCACTCTTGTTCTGTTAAGGATAACGGAAGCGATTATTGCTATTATAACGGCGAGATAAGCGAGGAAGCCGAATGACAGGAATGTCGAACCGAAAAGACCGAGGCTGTCCGCAAACGGAAGCTTTGTCTTGTAGGCAAGACCCGTCTGAATAAGAGAAATCGAACCGCTCTCACCGAAGAAGCTTAAAAGCGAACCGCCGAAGAAGTTGCCGACACCGACACCGAATGTTGTAAGTGCAAGTCCGGTAACATTCTGATTTGCTCTGAGGTTGATTGTAAGAAATGAATAGATAAGCGACATCAAAGCGCTTCCGGCAAGGGATGCAAGCAGTGAAATAAGGACGCACAAGAATGAATTGGGCTCTGCGGCGTTATGCTCATAAAGATAACCGCCGATAATGCCCGAAATACCGCCCATGTACATGATACCGGGGATACCGAGGTTCAGGTTGCCCGATTTTTCGGTAATGATTTCACCGACCGAGCCGTAAAGAAGAGGAATGCCCTGAATAATTGCGGCATTGATAAATGATAAGATTGTAGTTAACATTTATTTGTCCTCCTTATTTGTTGAAGTACGCTTTATCTGATAGTTGATGAAAAATTCACTGCCTATCAGGAAGAAGATGATTATACCGGTAAGTATATCGGCGACGGATTCGTTAAGACGGAACTCTGTCGCAATCTGACTTGCGCCGCGCTGAAGGAAAACAATAAGGAATGAGGACACAACCATTATTATCGGGTTAAACTTGGCAAGCCACGAAACCATTATAGCTGTGAAGCCGTTGCCGCCCGCAAGGTCTTTTGAAATGGTGTGGTTTGTGCCGGCGACCAGCAAATAACCCGCAAGACCGCATATAGCACCCGACAGTGCCATTGTGCGGATGATAACCTTCTTTACGTTAATTCCGCAGTATTTTGCGGTGTTGACACTCTCGCCGACAACCGACAGTTCATAGCCGTGCTTGGAATATTTAAGATAAATAAACATTACTATTGTAAGTACGGCGACAACAATGATGTTGAACAGATATTTCTGTCCGAAGATATCGGGAATCCAGCCGGCCTTTGTGTCGGAATTTACAAGACCCATAACGTTTGAGCCGTTGGGAACCCATATGTTTATAAAGAACGTTACAAGCTGCATCGCTATATAGTTCATCATAAGTGTAAACAGACTTTCGTTTGTGCCGAACTTCGATTTGAAGTAAGCGGGAATAAGACCCCATATAACGCCCGAAAGAACTGACACGACAAGCATGACAACAAGCAGAAGCCAGTTCGGAAGCTTATCGCCGACATAGAACATACAGGCAACACTCGCAAGTCCGCCGACAAGAACCTGACCTTCGGCGCCGAGGTTCCAGAATTTCATCTTAAAAGCCGGAGTAACGGCAAGGGCGATACACAGAAGAATTGCAATATTCTGAAGCAGAATCCAGAATTTTCTCGACGTGCCGAAACTGCCCTTAATCATGGAAGCGTAAACTTCAATGGGGTTTTCTTTAGTCAGCACAACGATAACAAGCGCACTGACGATAAGAGCCGCAACAATTGAAGCAAGTCTTATAAGCCACGCCTGAAGCGGAGGCATTCCGTTTCTTTTTGCGATGTGAAAGAGGGGTTCACGAACCTTTTTGGGTTTATTACTCATTTTCGGCACCTCCGTCGGATGATTTTGTCATAAGCAGACCGAGCTCACTCTTATCGGCTGTTCTGCCGTCAACTATACCTGAAATCTTGCCGGAGCTTACAACCATAATGCGGTCGCAAAGCTCAATAAGCACGTCAAGGTCCTCGCCGACAAATATAACGGCAACGCCTTTTTTCTTCTGCTCATTAAGAAGATTGTATATCATATAGGATGAGTTGATATCAAGTCCTCTTACGGGGTACGCCGCCATAAGAACGGTGGGAGCGGCGGCTATTTCTCTGCCGACAAGCACCTTCTGAACGTTGCCGCCCGACAGCCGGCGAACGGGAGTTGTAGGACCGGGAGTTACAACCTCAAGCTGTTCTATAATTTCGTTTGCAAGATCCTTGGGAGCTTTTCTCTCGACAAACATTGATTTGCCCTTGCGGTAGCTTCGAAGCATCATATTGTCGATAATGTCCATGTTTCCGCAAAGACCCATGCCGAGTCTGTCTTCGGGAACAAACGAAAGACGAACGCCAAGCTCCCTTATCTGCAGGGGAGTTTTATCACGCAGGTTATCCGTTTTGCCCGTCTTGGGGTTATTATAGAGAATTTCGCCGTTTTCGATATGCTGAAGACCGGCGATTGCTTCAAGAAGCTCACGCTGACCGCTGCCTGCGATGCCCGCAATGCCGAGAATTTCGCCGCTTTTAGCAGTGAAAGAAACATTATCAAGCACCTTTACGCCTTCACGGTCATAGCAGTTGATGTTATTAACGACAATTCTGTCAACGGGGTCAACGGGGTCGTTTCTTTCGATGTTAAGTGAAATTTTCTTGCCGACCATCATTTCGGTAAGCTCGTTTTCGTTTGTCTCGGCTGTATTGACAGTGCCGATATAAACGCCCTTGCGAAGAACGGATACCTTATCTGAAATTGCAAGAACCTCATGAAGCTTGTGAGTGATAATGATAATCGACTTGCCGTCCTCTTTCATTTTGCGGAGAACGTTAAAGAGCTTCTGCGTTTCCTGCGGGGTGAGAACGGCTGTGGGCTCGTCGAGAATGAGGATATCCGCACCCCTGTAAAGCACCTTGATAATTTCAACCGTCTGCTTTTCGGAAACGGACATTTCATATATCTTTTTGTTGGGATCGATATCAAAGCCGTATTTTGAACTGATTTCGGCGACTTTTTTCGCAACATTCCTGATGTTGAATTTGCCCTCTTCGTTAAGTCCGAGAGTAATGTTTTCGGCGGCGGTAAACAGATCGACAAGCTTAAAGTGCTGATGAATCATACCGATTTTGTGATCAAAGGCATCCTTGGGGGAACGGATAACGACTTCTTCTCCGTTAATAAAAATCTGACCCTCATCGGGGAAATAGATGCCTGAAATCATGTTCATCAGCGTTGTTTTGCCGCTGCCGTTCTCACCTAAAAGCGAAAGAATCTCGCCGCGATCTACGGTGAGACTGACATTTTTATTGGCAACAATACTGCCGAAGGTTTTGGAAATATTTTTCAGTTCAATAGCAGGTACGCTCACTGTATAAATCCCTCCGTGTAGATTTCTTGAAAACAAGGCAGTTCCGGCTGCCCTCTTTTCACGAAACCAAAAAAATAAAGTGTGGAGTGTGGAGTTGCTACGCAGTTGCGAAGCTGTAAGAATCCAAGTCCGCAGGACTTCCGACATTATGCATTATGAATTATGAATTATGAATTGAACAAAACTCGGGCGAAGCGAGTTGAGGCTTCGCCCGAATTATAAGCTTTAAGTGTTAATTATTTCTCGGTGATACCGTCGATGTACTTAATGTCAAAGTAGGGAGCGGAACGGAACTGTGCGTTTGACTCCTCAAAGATACCGTCGATGATAACGTTTGTGTCGGGAGCATAGTCGCCGTCAACGTCTGCCTGATACTCGGTGAGTTTTTCGCCGTTAACTGTGAAGTTAGCTGTATCGAATACCTTGATTTCGCCGGAAACGAGCTTTTCTTTAACTTCGTCGAGCTTTTCCTGTGTGCCTTCAGCGGCAACAGCGGTGTTGAGAGCTGTAAGCTCAACAGAACCTGTCTCGATTGTGCCGCACCAGTCGGTGTCAAAGCTTTCGCCTGCTGCAACAGCGTTTATAGCGACTTTGTAGTAAGGAGCCCAGTTGATTTTTGAGGAAATGATAGCTGTGTTGGGACCCATGGAAGAAGTGTCGATGTTGTAAGCAACATTGGGAACGCCCTTCTCTTCGCAAGCCTTGGGAGCGCCTTCGGAGTCGGCGTGCTGGCTTATAAGAACGCAGCCGTCATTGATGAGTGAAAGAGCGGCTTCACGCTCGAGAGCGATGTCGAACCAGGAGTTAGTGTATGTAACCTTCATTGTAACTGAGGGGCATACGGACTTTGCACCGAGATAGAAGGATGTAAAGCCTGAAACAACTTCTGCATAGTTGAATGCACCGACATAACCCATAACAGCCTGTTCAGCTGTGATTTTGCCATCGGCAATCATTTCGTTGAGCTTGAGACCTGCGGCAACGCCTGCAAGATATCTGCCCTGATAGATTGAAGCAAAACCGTTGTGATAGTTAGCAAGATTCTTCTGCTTAGCCTGAGTACCGGTAGCGTGGCAGAACTGAACCTCGGGGAACTCTTCCGCAGCCTGAATAATGTAAGTCTCGTGACCGAAGGAGTCAGCAAAAATAATGTTGCAGCCCTCGTCAACAAGCTCTTCTGCGGCACTGAGGCATTCATCGGACTCGGGGATGTTTGTCTTGATGAGAACCTGATCATCAGAAAGACCGAGCTCTGTCTGAACGCTCTTGAGAGCTTCAATGAAGTTGTTGTCATAGGTGGAGTTTTCGTCGTGGAGGCAGATAAGACCGAACTTAATCTTTGAATAATCTGTTGCGGTAGCAGTGCCTGCCTTTGTCTCGTTGTTTGCGGCGTCTGTTGTGTCATTGCCGCCGTTTGAGCATGCTGCGAATGCAAATACCATTGCAAGCGCAAGGACAAGAGAAATTACCTTGAGAGCTTTTTTCACTTTTGTTTCCTCCAAAAATGTGTTTTTTATTTTCTTCAGTCGTCGCTTCCAAACACCAGAGAATCATCTGACATGGAATCGACAATCGCCAAAGACTTAACTTTTATGCCCATTTCTCTGAGCTTGTTGCCGCCGCCCTGGAAACGCTTTTCTATGGCGATTCCGATACCGGCAAGCTTTGCACCCGCATCGTCAACTATCTTTTTAAGTCCGAAGCAGGCTTCGCCGTTTGCGAGAAAGTCATCTATAATAAGTATGTTGTCATTCGGATTAATGAACTTTCTTGATACCATAACGGTATAAGTAATACCCTTAGTAAAAGAAACGACCTCAGCGGTATAGACATCATCTCCGACGTTCTTGTGACTGCCCTTTTTGGCAAACACAACGGGAACATCGAAGTAACGGGCGGCCGCAACAGCCATTGCAATGCCCGATGCCTCAACCGTGAGGATCTTTGTTATGTTATATGATGAAAATGTATCGTAAAATTCCTTGCCTAAAGCGTCGATAAGCTTAACATCAAGCTGATGATTAAGGAACGAATCAACCTTAAGGACGTTGCCGGGCAGAACCTTGCCGCACTGAAGTATCTTGTCTTCAAGCATTTTCATTATGTTCACCCGCCTTTGAGTTTGTTGTCACGGTCTTTTGTCGACCGCAAGTAGAGTATACCCCGCCGAAAATCGAAAATCAAGCAAAATTCCGCCGAAAAACAACTTTCTATGTTTTTGCCAATTGTTTCTCGGTAAAATGACGATTATTTTGTCGGAGGGGGCAAAAATACAGGGCGAAAACTATCTGAATTCTGTAAAGTAATTATCTTAACAGCAGATTTTATATGCAATTACAAAACCTATAAAATCCTTATTACTTGCCGTATTTTTCCGCTTATTCTAAACAGTTTGTGCATTGTGACCGAATTTTTTAATTATTTATCCTGTAAAGCTTTTCTGCTTAACAAACACCATTGTGCATTTTGTACAGTTTGCATAAATCACTACGAATTTACATCAAAAACAGCCCCGAAAAACGCCTTTTTCGGTACTCTGTCTTGCTCATCAGGCAGCGAAAATCAAAAATTTCTACCGGAAAAATAAACAAATTATGAACAGAATATTTGTAAAAAAGGACAACACACCTGTTGTTGACTTTATTTTCGGATATGTTAAAATATAAGGGTAAACTGTCGACCGGGTATTTTCGGCGACAAAATAAAGAAAGGAAGATATTTTACCATGAAAACTTCAAAGAAGCTTATCAGCATTCTTCTTGCGGTCATGATGGTTATCGGCATGGTTTCAACCGCATTCGCCGGTACAATCAAAGACAATGCTAACGGCAAAATCGATACTCTTATCAGCCAGAACAGCATTGCGGAAATTGCAGAAGATCTGATAACAGACATCAACAACAGCAAACAGAATATCACAGGCACGGTTCTCCGTCTTGTATTCCTGTTTGTTGACGATGAAACTCTCGCCGCTAAGATAGGCGACAAGGACGTAACCAAACTTACGGACGAAGAGCTTGCCACTATTCTTGTAAGCTGGCTTGACGCCAAGCTCCCCGAGCTTACAAAGGACATTACAAGTCAGCGCTGGTACTCACCTCTTCAGGGGCTTCTTAAACTCGGCGGTATTTCACTTAACTTAAGCAGTACAAGAGGTGCTCTTAACACTGTTTACTCAGCTCTTAAAAGCAAAGCTATCACGATTTGGCTCGGTGATTTAAAGAGCCTCAATGTAAGTTCGCTTAAGGATATCAACAAAAAGAGTGATCTTGATGTTGTTTATCAGACACTTCAGTTCCTTGCGGACAATACCTCCATTATTAAAAAGGTTGTAAACGGCAACATCAGTCTCGGCAGCAAGCTTGACAGTGTAGCAGACGATGTTAACAGCAAGGTTAACGAAGCTCTCGGTAAGGATGCTATAAAAGAGAAGCTCTATGACGCAGTTCTCAAGAGCGATGACGGCGAAGCCAAAGTTTATGTATTGGGAACACTTGATTCAAAGGGCGAAGCAACTACAGTATCCGTTGCAGACGCAAGACTTGTTTTGAGAGCAGCCGTAAAACTCGAAAATTATGAAGAAGGTTCACTTGAATATTTCCTTGCCGATGTTGACGGCGAAGGCGGCATATCGGTATCCGATGCAAGACTTGTTCTCAGAATGGCTGTTAAGCTTGATCCCTATCAGCAGAAGTCCAAGAACACAGGTGCTTTAAGTTTCAAGGATTCGTCATACAAAGACTATACCGCAGACGAAATACTCGCAGCTGCATTTATTAAGCTTGTAAGAAACAATGATGAGGTTGTTTCAAAGGCTGACTGCGACGAAGCACTGGGTCTTACGGTTTATCAGATAATCTCCAAGTTCGGCGGCGAAGCTATCGCAAACTACGGTCTTCTTGCAAAGCTTAACGAAGTAGGCAAGAATGCAGTTGAAGCTATTAATAACGCTTCTGAAGTTCCCGCTGACATTAAGGCAAAGTTCGCTTATACCGATATCACAGAAGCAGAGACAAACGATCTTATCAGCAAAATGGCCGATAACGGCATTATAAGCCAGGTTAACCATATTATATGCCTTGTCGCAAAACATATGCTTTCCGACGCTGCATACAAAGAGCTCGGTCTTACAGATACAGACAACACTGTACTTAACGAGAACCTTACAAAGCTCTGCCGCTATGTTCTGCCTGCACTTTCAAAGATTGACGCTTCCGTATTCGGCGGCGTAAGCTTCGCAAAGTTCACAGAGGATGCTGTTAAGGATATGTCACTCAAAGAAATGGGTACTGCGGTTCTTAAGCTCTTCTTTGCAGGCTGGTTCCACTATGACGCATCAAGTGAGAACGCAACATATGTAAACAATGCAAATTCTCTTGCACAGCTTGCGGTTATAGCTCTTAAGCTTACATTTACAAACAAAGATTGGGTTAAATTCGATGTTCCCGCAACTAACGACGTAGACCTCACAAAGATAGCCGATATGAGCGATGATGATTGCCGTGATGCTATTGTAAAAATGGGTGCACAGGCAGCTGCTCTTGCGCTCAACTACAACAGTGAGACAACACATTTCACAATTGATACATCTGCTGCAAAGACAAGCGATGAGTATCTCAACACAATCGTAAACTGGGCTCTTAACTTCGTAAAGAATGTTCCCGCGGTTTCAAAGGATCTCAACCTTGCAGGCGACGACTCCAAGAGCGCATATTACAAGATTAATGCGGTTCTCAACGAGCTTGTTGATTTCTCATTCTTCAAGAACACAGGCAACGGTGAATTTGCATTCGATGTAGAGAAGGTTATCTTTGACGGCATTCTCGGCAACGTATTCGAGATGGATGCAGAAGGTCTTCTTTCGACATTCGAAGTTAACAAGAGCGGTGTTTATCTTGGCGAAGGCCTTGTAAGCGCGGCTATCAACCTTGTTGACAGAATCGAAACTTCACTCTTTAAGCGCGTAAAGTAAGTTTCACAAATAAATAAAAAACGGAGGGCTTGTCGCAAGACAGGTCCTCTTTTTTTTCGAATAATATTTATCTACATTAAAATTGGGGAACAAAGTCGTTATAAAAAACGCAAAGTAGTTCCCCAATTATTATTGACCGTTGGGGAATAAATTGATATAATAAATACAAAGAAAGTTCCCCAAAGGAGAAATTAAAGTGGCGGCAAAATATAATGAAATACAGGAATTGCTCCGAAATCGAGCCGACCTCAACACAAGACTCAGTTTATTGCCCTACGACGGCACACCCGAAATCAAGGAACGTGGCAATGAAAAATATCTTTATGTAAGAAAGCGTGTCGCAGGAAAGCTGACTTCCGCTTATGTCGGCATATATACCGATGAATTATATAATTTGCTTTTGCGTAATGCAAAGGAAGCACGTGAAATAAGAAAATCTCTTCGTGCCATAGAAAAACGGCTTGCCGTTGCAGGATATTCGGGCGACGAATTATCTGCCGGAGTCATAAGAAATATAGAATTTGCCCGTGCAAATATGAAAGCCAACATTTATGACCAGGCTGTTCTGGAGGGTGTCGCAACATCTTTTCCGCAGACCGAAAAAATCATAGAAAACGGAATAGTTTCCGGCGTGACAGCCACAGATGTGCAGAAAATTCTGAATCTTAAACACGCATGGGAGTTTATCTTGGACCGTGACGTAATTTCAAGCCGCTCAGACTATTATATGTTATGCTATATCGCAAGACTTGTAAATGAAGGATTTTTTGCGGAAGGCGGTCGAATCAGAGGAGTTCCCGTAACAATAGGCGGTTCGTCTTATGTTCCGCCGCTGCCGATTGAATCGGATGTAAAAGACAGCATACGAGAGATTATTGAAGCCGGTGACAGTGTCATAGATACCGCAATAAAGCTTTGTCTTTATTCCATGAAAACACAGATTTTTCTTGACGGAAACAAAAGAGCATCCGTTATTTTCGCAAATCATTATCTTATTTCGCACGGCGGCGGTTTTTTGGTTATCCCCGAAAATGATGTGCCCGAGTTCAAAAAACTGCTTGTAAAATATTATGAAGGCGAAGATATATCCGTGATTATGAAGTTTATGAAGGAACGGTGTTGGAAAAAGACCGGTGCTTAAGTAACTGCCATGATTAAATAAGCTTGTCTTTACTTATACCGCCGGAAATGCAAGAAAAAGTAAAGATTTAAGCCCACAAAAAGCAAAAGAAGTAAAGATTTTCACTTGCCGGAGTAAAAACAACCTGATTTATTCAAACAAAAAACCGAGCGGATCACCCACCCGGTTTTTTATTACCGATTACAAATTACCAATAACTATTACAATCCAAGTCCGCAGGACTTCCAAAATTATGCATTCTGCATTCTGCATTATGCATTATATCGCCATTGCTAATTGCTGACTGCTGATTGCTAATTTAAAACGCCCACTCACCGTCAACAAAGATGGGAGTTGCCACACCGTCTTTGTAGCCTGTGATTTTCATATCGGGTGCGCCGATCATAAAGTCAACATGAATGGAGCTGTCGTTTACGCCGAGAGCACGGCACTCATCATAGCTTTTGTCAAGGAAGCCCTCAATGCAGTCATTAAAGCCCATTCCGAGGGCAACATGACAGCTGGCGTTCTCATCGAAAAGCGTCTCATAGAACAGTATACCGGTGTTGTTAATCGGGCTGTTGCAAGGGATGAGAGCAAGCTCACCGAGCATTTTCGCGCCGTCATCCATGTTTATCATTTTTTCGAGAAGCTCGTCACCCTTTTCGGCGGTATGGGACACTACCCTGCCGTCTTTGAATGTAAACGAAAAGTTTTCTATAAGCTGACCGTCATATGACAGCGGCTTTGTTGAAACAAGCGTACCCTCGCATTTGCCTGCCATGGGGCTTGTGAAAATCTCTTCTGTGGGCATATTGGGGTTGAACTCAACACCCTGCTTTGTAAATTCGCTTCCGCCGCACCACATGCCCTCGGGGATAAGAGAGCACTTAAAGTCAGTACCGTTTGCGGAATGATATTCGACATAATCAAACTTTTTCTCATTGAGCCATTTGCAGCGGTCGATAAAGTTTTCATTGTGCTTTTTCCACTCTTCAACGGGGTCATTGTCCTCTGTTACACGGCATGCGGCAAGAATTTCCTGCCACAGCTTTTCATAAGCGGCATTCTTTGAAAGCTCCGGGAAAATTTTCTTCGCCCACGCATAAGACGGAACGGCGGCAATAATCCACTGATGCTTGTTTTCAATCGCGTCCCTGTACGGCTTTGTAATTTTGTAGCGTGCAATCTGTGCTTTCTGCATTTTTGTATGATTTACGCCCTTGAGTCCGTCGGGGTCGTCGCTTATAATATGAATTCGGCAAGGAAGTTTCTCGGTCATTTCTTTAAGACGCTCCTCCTGCCATGCGGGGACTTTTGAAAGCTCCTTTATGCTCTGATGTCTGTAATCAAGCTTTGTAATAGGCTGCCACGAGAAATCGACATCAACTTTTGAAGCACCTGCCTTGTAGCACTCATCCGTAAGAATTGTGGCAAATTCATACTGATCGGCATTAATATAGATACGAACGGGCTGTCCTTTCTGAATGTTTGCACCCACTCTTGCGATAAGGCGGGCATATTTTCTTATAATAGTCTTTTTCAAGATTGTTCACCTCGTCAACAAGTTTATCACGCCGAAAAGAAATAATCAACAGTTAAACACATTGTTTTGCGGTATCGGCAAAAATTGATTTTGTATGAATTTCAAAAGTTACATCAAAACGGATAAAAATTACATTTGCACCGGCAAAAGTTAAAGATATGTTAAAATATTTATAATAAATACAAGGGGTAATAGTATGAATTTCAGTATAATATACAATCCCATAGCTACAAAATTTTCACAGGCGGCACTTGATCATCTTATCTTCAAGATGGTCGAACGCGGTCTTACTCTCAATGCGGTTGTAAAAAGCGAGTACGCAGGTCACGTTATTCCGCTTATCAAAAAACTTGACCCGGTGTCGGATTATCTTATTACTTTAGGCGGCGACGGAACTGTTAACGAAGCCGTAAGAGCTTTTAACGAGATTGAACAGCATTCCGTTTACGCCCATATTTCCGTCGGCACAACAAACGACATGGCAAACAACTTCAATCTTTTCAGAAAAGATCCGATTAAATCGGTTGACAAGCTTGCAGAGGAAGGCACAGAGACCATGATGGACTCAATCATAGTCAACGGCGAGCCGGTCGCTTATGTTTCGGCGTTCTGCTATGTTGCGCCTATTCCCTTCCTTGTCAACACAAAGCTTAAAAAGGCTCTCGGTCATGCAGCATATGTCGTATCGGCACTGCCCGTTATCCTTAAAAAGCCGGAGTTTGTAAAGCTGACATACACGGCAAACGGCGAAACAAAGTCAATCAGAACATGCCTCGCGCTTATTACGACTTCAAAGGGCATGGGCGGCGTTACGCTTTACCCCAATGCAGACCAGAACGACGGCAAATTTGAAGTGTTCTTCCTTACAAAGCTTACACCGAAGCTTATTCCTCAGTTCTTCACACAATATGTACTTGACAAGGTTAATCTTTCGGATTTGATAGAATACGGCGATGTATTTTCAACGGATGAGCTGACGGTTCACTTTGACAGCATTCTGCCGAAGCACGCGGTTGACAACGACGGCAATAAAGCGGGCTTCGAGCTGTCACTTCATGACAATGTTCTGCACTATACAATGGGCAAGAAGATAAAAATTCTTCGTCCCGAACACTGAAAAAA
>CAZTWO010000002.1:23472-28662 GCA_964617965.1 uncultured Ruminococcus sp.
TTATTCGGCACAATTACAGTTCCGTCTTCGTTCAGGTCATCAAAAAGGACTTCGAAGCGGTGCTTGAAATCGTCAAACCCGGGGTCGTTTTCTCTGAGTGCGTAGGAGCTCGAAAGACATCTCTTGACAAACTGCTCTTTGTTGAATACAAGCGGGAAGGGATAGACTTCTTTTTTGTATTCTCCGCCGAAAAAATCACGGATAACGGTATCGTCCGACTCCATGCCCTTTGAAAAGCCGTGGAAATCATCGCAAAATTCTGAGTAAATTTCTATACAGCCTTTATTTACGGGAGCGGCAACATCCCTTGTGTTCCACAGAAGATACACCTTTCCGTCGGGCTTCAGTATCCTGCGGCACTCCTCAAGAAAAGCATTCGGTTCAAACCAATGAAACGCCTGGGCAACCGTTATGCAGTCAACACTTTTGTCATCAAGCGTGGTTTTGTCACACGTTCCGTTTATTATCTTAACATTATTATAGCCTTTAAGATACTCCTCCGACACCGCACGCATTTCATCGTTGGGTTCAACGCAATAAACAAAGGCGTTTTTGTCGAGAAGCATTTTAGAAAGCTTGCCCGTGCCCGAACCTATGTCGGCAATAATCGGATGTTCGGGAAGAGACGCGAGAATATTGTTAACAGCGTCGTCGGGATACCCCGGGCGGCTCTCGGCATAGACACTCGAAAGTCCGTCAAAACGGCTTGTATTATCTTCTGATGAATCAAATAAAGCGAGAATTTCTTCGGGTGACGCAGTGCCGGTCACGCCGATTTTTTTTATTGTGACAGCCGACGCAAGAGAAGCAAACCGAGCGGCATTTTCAACGGACGAAGCACACGAGAAGGCACCGGCAAACGCCGAAAGTGTGGTGTCCCCCGCTCCGCATATATCAATCGGCGGCTCACATTTTACGGCATCGGTCTTTGTGACACCGAAGCCCATTGTGACAACCGAGCCCCTGCCCCCGAGTGTGCAGAATACAAGTGATGAATTGTTATTGGCTAATGTTTCGGCGGCATGGCAGAAGTCTTCATATGAAGCATTCAAATACCCCTCGTCGTGATAAACAGCACGCCAGCACTCGACTTCATTGGGCTTTAATATGCAGTGGCTGTATTTGTCAATATTGTACCGACTGTCGACTATGACCGTTTTATCTGTTCTGCAAATGGCATTTATCTCTTTTCGCACTTCATCGGTCATTATGCCGTTTTTGAACTGGTCTGCAACAATTATAACATCAGCCTGTTTTGCGGCTTTGCGAAGATTTTTTATAACAAGCTTTTCGGTTTCTTCATCAATCGGAGTATAGTTATCAAAATCAAGTCTCGGGTCTTCATACACCGTGTCGGAAATACCTTTGCGCATCGGCTTGCAATAGGCATTTGTGAACCGCCCGGGCGTTCTAATGACAAAGCGGGTGTCAAATCCGTTATTTCTGAGAATATCGGTCATAAGCATCCCGCGCCAGTCGTCCCCGACCAGGGTAACGGGAATAACAGCGGCGGGCCTTAGTGCCATAAGGTTTGCGGCAACGTTTCCGCCTGCACCGAGATAGACACGCTCATCCGTTACGGGCAGAGGAAAATGCGGCGTCTCCCTTGACAGCTCCGATTTTGTCATATCGGCATTCCAGTAAATATCAACGCAGAAATCGCCGATTATGCATATTTTTTTGGTCTTTATTGTTTCGAATATTCTGTTGAGTTCGGTTTTATCAAGCATAAAAATCTCCTTAAAGGCGGCTTATAACTTTGTCGTAAAGCGTAGGAATTGTAACCTTGTGGTCGCCCTCAAAATGCCAGCCCTTACCACCTCTGTCTGTCGGGCGGTTAACAATGTTCTTGCGGGGACGGTAATAATAATTGGGGTCGTCATAGCCGATTTTGCAGCGGAAATTGCCGAGCCTGATAAGGTCGAAATTTGCCGTTGTTATATTAAATGTCGGATAACCCAGATTGCGTGCGATTGACAGTGTTTTAAGAAAAACCTCGGGTCCGATGACAGCCGAGCCGAAGTTAAGAAACACGCCGCCGTCAAGCTGAGACACGGAATACGCCATCTTCTTAAAGTCAATCCCGGAGCACTTGCCGATTGCCGCCATATCGCAAGTCGGATGCTGATGAATAATATCCGTGCCGAGTGCGATATGATAGGTTGCGGGAATGTCAAGCTTATAGGCGTTCCACAGAATGCAGTCTTCTTTATGCGGGAATTTCTCGGGGTGAATGTCGATATACTCCCCTATCGCCTCGCCGTAGCCTAAATTAAGCTCTGCCCCACGCTGTATCGCCTCGTTCATCCACGCACCTGTCTGCTCCCACATGCCGAAAGAGCCGTCCTCAATTGCAGTCGGTACATCCTCGGAAGTGCCGCCAAGATACGCAAGCTCAAAATCGTGTATGCTTGTAGCACCGTTTGCAGCAAGGTGAGTTATGACACCCGCCTTCATGAGCTCGATAATATAGCGTGAAAGATGATTCTTGACAACGTGCGCGCCCATGCTCCATATAACCGGGCGGCCGTTTTTGCGAGCCGTGACAATGCGGTCAATAAGCTCGTCGAAGCCGTCGTAAACAAACTCCTCATGCGGTGTTACACCGGGAGTCATCATATTTTCTATTGTAACAAGATTATGGCGGTTTTCCGCCGAATAGGTTGTAATGCCCGAAAAATCAAGCTGCATCTGTCTGCGAAGCATAGCAGTACCTCCAACGCTCAAAATTTATTTTATTTTATCACAATTTGCGAAATTATACCATATATTTTCAATAATTTTATTGAGTTTTTTGTGCAATTGTGGTAAATTTATTTCAATGAAAGAGAGGTCTTATTATGAGAATAATGAGCTTTAATGTTTTATGCTACGGCAGCGGCAAGCACGAATGGACAAAGCGTATTCCGCTCGTCGTCAGAACAATAAGAAATGTAAACCCCGACACATTCGGCGTGCAGGAGGCGCACTACGACTGGATGAAGGTCCTTACAACCGCCTTCCCCGACTACGATTATGTCGGCGTAGGTCGTGACAACGGCAAGAAAAAGGGCGAATATTCCGCCGTTTTTTTCAAGAAGAATGAATTTGAAGTGCTTGACAAGGGCAATTTCTGGCTGTCCGAGACTCCCGACAAGGTCGGCAGCAAGGGCTGGGATGCCGCCTGTGTCCGCATATGCTCATGGGCTAAGCTCAAGAGAAAAAAGGACGGTGCGGAGTTTGTGCATCTCAACACGCATCTTGACCATGTCGGTCACATTGCGATGCAAAAGGGTGCGGAGCTTGTGGCTTCGAGAGGCATAGAAATCGCGAACGGCGCACCTGCGTTTTTTACGGGCGACTTTAACGTAACACCCGACTCCGAGCCGTGCAAGGCAGTGCTTAACTGCGGC
The DNA here is from genome assembly GCA_964617965.1 of uncultured Ruminococcus sp. Taxonomy (GTDB): domain Bacteria; phylum Bacillota; class Clostridia; order Oscillospirales; family Acutalibacteraceae; genus RUG806. The sequence goes on from CAZTWO010000002.1 coordinate 26,865, forward strand.
TTTAAGGACGCAAGAGACATAGCCGAAAAGACGGATAATGGGCACACATACCACGGGTTCGAAAATCCCGAATGCGGCTTTGCGGCAATTGACTATGTTTTCTGCAAAGGCGATATAAGAGTAAAGCAGTTTAAGGTTGTAACGAAGCATATTGACGGAGAAATTCCGTCGGATCATTATCCGGTGTTTGCGGACGTGGAATTTTAAGAGTTAGCAAGGAGCAGTGAAAATTAGCAATTAGCAATTAGCAATTAGCAATGGTGATACAATGCATAATGTATAATGTATAATGTAGAATGCATAATGAAGGAAAACGCTTTGCGTTTTGGATTATAAAGCTTCGCAAAAGAAAAACTCCATGTTCCGAACTCCACACTCAACTGCTCCTTGCTCCTTGATTTTAGTTGGATTTGAAGAAGGCGTTTTCGAGAGTGAGAAGGCGGATTTTTCGGTCAATGCCGCCGGCGTATCCGGTGAGAGAGCCGTTTGCTCCCAAGACACGGTGACAAGGGATAATTATTGCAATGGGGTTGTGACCGACAGCTCCGCCGACAGCCTGTGCGGACATTCTTTTAATGCCGTTTTCTTCTGCTATAATTGAAGCGATATCCCCGTAGGTCATGGTCTTGCCGTACGGAATAGTCAGCATTATATCGCATACTTTTTTGCTAAACTCGGTTTTGCCGTATTTAAGAGGTGGTGTAAAATCGGGAATTTTGCCCGAGAAATAAATATCAAGCCACTTTTCGGTGTCTTTTATAATCGGATGCTCTTTTTCTTCGGTTTTGTCGGTTAATGTCGTACCGAAATATTGCTGCCCCTCAAACCAGAGACCGACAACGGCTTCATCATCGCAGGCTATTGTTATACCCCCGAGCGGCGAAAAATAACGACCTGTGTATATCATACTTTCTCCTTTGATTATTAAAATAAACCCCTGCCGAAAGAATCAATCGACAGGGGCATTTTTTATGCTGTTAAATTAATATGCAATAGTCCACTTCTGTTCAAAGAGAAGACCGAGCTCGCAGTTTTCAATCTTGACAATCTTAACAACGGTTGCGCTGTCAAAGTGAAGAATGCAGGGAGAGTTGAAGTTGAATTCGGTAATGTGACCGCTTGCCTTGTCAACCTTACAGGTTGTGGTGCAGGTAGCATACTTTGCGTGAAGACCTTCGAAGGATACGAAAGCACCTGCGGCACTCGAAACATCTTCTGTTCTGAGCAGGGGCCCTAAAACACCGGCTGAGCCTTTTCCTGCAACGGAGTCTACTTCATAATTGGAATCCGTACCGGTTGACTTGAGGACAATTTCATAATATGTGCCCTTATCGGTGCATGTTGCGGAAGAAACCTGTGAGGGAGAAATCGAAAGCTTTGTAACACCAACGGGCGGCAAATCCGACGCAGAGGATACAAGCGCCTCATTGTTGGGCTTCATGAACTTGGTCATAAGTGTCTGAGCCGTTTTCTTAACTGTGGCATTAGAACCTATCTCACAGATATTTTTGTAGTTTGATGTATTGTCGTATGTTCTTGTAACCGTCTTGGCATCTGTTGCGATCTTGTTATATGCGGTTACATAATACTGAATAATCTCTTCTTTGGTGGAGGGAGCGGATGAAGACGAACCCTTATTTGCAGAGGTATCTGTCTTTGCCGCCTGAGTCTGTGCTTCGGTAGCGGCTGAGGATGAACCGTTATCGGATGAAGCGGAGCCGTTATCGGCAGACGCCTGTGTTGCTTCTGTAGGAGCGGCCGTCTCGCTCGAACCGGAATCTGCGGAGCCTGAGTCTGC
>CAZTWO010000002.1:28762-34979 GCA_964617965.1 uncultured Ruminococcus sp.
CTGTCGGCAGAGCCTGAGCCGTCGGGATCATAAAGATTGCTTATTGCGGGTACGTTTATTGCGGGTACGGTCACTTCAATGGCGACGCATGAAGCCGCAGTGAGCATTGATACAACTACTGTTGCAAGAGCCATGGTTTTTCTGAATTTCATTTGCATTACCTCCGAAATTTCATACAGCTTAAATTTTACAGGTAAACTACCCCTTTTGTCAATAGGGAAATTGATTTTTTTGTAACAAAGTCGTGCTTTTTGCTTTTTTGATTATAAATTATACAGACAAACACAATGTTAAATATCTAAATGTCCGAGTCGGAAAAATACGGGTCATCGTCAAAGATTTCAGCATCGATTGTGTCGTGAACGTCAGACAAACTGCCGGTGTCGGAATTGTTTTGTTCAATGCAGTCCTCATAAATTTTGTACATCACAGCACGCTCGGCAATATCTATCCTGCCGTCACCGTTAAAATCAAACGGACTGTCAAAAAATCCACGTTTTTCAAACATGTATGCTCCTCTTTTCTTCTGTTTCAGATATAAAATTATTCGAGAACTATTTTCCAGAATACTATCTGTTTGCGTTTGTAAGTATATGTAATGTAAAGTATATTATCTTTACATACAATTGCCGGATACGAAAATTCACCGTTGCCGGGTTCGGGGCAGAGAATCTCGGTAAAATGCTTTCCGTTATCGGTCGACACTGCAAGAGAGAGCGGATGCCGCACGCCCCAATTGACATCAACGGGGTTATATATAAGCCAGAGACGCCCGTTATTATCGGTGCAGCAGTCAATGCCGCTGTTGTTGTTCGGAATGCGTGTACGGTAGGGCTTTTTCCATGTCAGACCGCCGTCTGAAGAGTCGCTTCTGTAAACGGCACCCTTGTCGGAACGCATAAAGCAGTGAACTTCCCCATTGTCATCCGTCCACAGTGTCGGCTGAATAAGCCCCACATACGCCCCCCTGTATTTAGGGCGTTCGAACTTGCCGTTATTGTACCATGTTTTGCCGTTGTCATCGGAAATATCCGTAAAGGCTATCCACTTGTCATTCTGTTCGGTCGATGCAGGGGCAAGCAGTCTGCCGGAAGGGAGAGGTAAACATTTGTTCTTTACAGGGCCTCTGCCGCCCGAAGTGTCACCCGGCACAAGCTCCCGAGGGTCGGAAATCACATTTCCGTCGGTGTCAAGCAGAACGAATTTTGTAATCCAGTCTGCGATTTTAACACCGTATTTATAGAACAGAATAATCTGTCCGTCGGGGCGTTGATATAAAACGGGGTTCCAATGCGGTATTCCGTCATTTTCGGAGACACAGTGAGGTGTGCTCCATTGACCGTCTGTATTTCTTTTGCTTAGATATATTGCGACAGTCGTATCGCCCTCTTTTTTGCCGCCGAACCACGCGACAAGCACACACCCGTCTTTAAGCGGCAGAACAGTTGACGCGTGACAAGACGGTGTGACGGTGTTCTCTTTGAAAATGTATTCTTTCTTTGCCGATAAAATCATAATCTCATCTCCGAAAATATTCTGACTGTATTATGCACTGTTTTCGAAAATTTTTCAAGATGTTTATAGGTCGGTTTGATTGTTGCTCTTGACAAATTCATCGCAAAAGTTTATACTGTTCATTAATAAACGGAGGCGTAGCTCAGTTGGTCAGAGCGTTCGGTTCACATCCGAAAGGTCAAGGGTTCGAGCCCCCTCGTCTCCACCAAGCAAAAAGCGTTCCGATGGAACGCTTTTTGCAATGATATCCGTTCCTTGCGGAACGGGTGATATATCTTCGATATGATATCGCACTGCGTGCGGTGATATATGCTTTCAGCATATGACGGAACGGATATTATATCACATCCCAGCAGCAAATATATCATACGATTTATATAAATGCGGGCATAGCCTGCAAAGACACTTGCCTTTTCTGCCGCAGCAAAAATGCACCGCAAGACAGAACGGTTGTTTTCTCGATTTAATTTTCTCGTATAAATTTTCTTTTTTTTGTAAATCTCTTGACTCTGCAAATAAAATATGCTATATTTATTTTGATAAATGTGGGTTTGTGAAAATTTTATTGTTCCACAACTGTAAGGCCTCGAAAGAGAAGTTTCGCATGTTTTACGAAAGGACTTGACAAAATGAGACCACCCCCGATAACCAGACAGATAAACAGACAAAAAGACAGTTCAGGTTTATCCTTTTCTGTTGTTTTTAACGTGCACCAAAGGCATGGCCTGCCCGGCATTTCCATGGGCGGGACGTGCCTTTTTTGTATTCTTATGATTGGAGGTGATGTGGGATGAGGCTTTTGCTCTCTTTTCTGCTTCCACGAACGCAGGCGCGGGATCGTGAGAGCGAGGAAGAAGGCGGCTCTTACAAAACTTTCCCGGTTCCGTACACCGATATACAAGACACGGACAACCAAGATTTTACCAAGAAAAAGAGGAGAAACATACCATGAAAAAAAGAATAATGAGCATTCTGCTTTGTCTGATCCTGGCACTTGGGATGCTCCCTGCCGTAGCCTTTGCAGATAGCGGAACCCTGCAGCTGTCTCAAGTAATCGTGAATGAAGCCGAAACGGTCATCGAGGACGACAAAACTGCTTTTACCTTTACGATTAAAGCGAATGACGCAGGAAATGACTATTACAAAACCATCGATGTAACGGGCGGCAGCATTAAAGAACTGACCGACCTTCCCGCCGGTTCCTACACCATTACACAGACACAGCAGACCGGCTACACCATTTGCGCGATCAGCGGCGCAGCAGAGACCAATTACAATAAAGACTATTATGTCATCAATGTAAACGAAGGCACCGATAATCCGGTGGTTACCTTTATCAATACCAGGCTTGCGGAAATGTCCTCTGTCAGCATAAAAAAGACCGCCACAGACCTTCCGAATGGGACGGACTACCCGAATCCAACCGTCAGCATCTATGCTGTGGATGAAAATGGCAGCAAGCTCGACAATGAAGCAATCTGGACCGGCACACTGACGGCAAACGGCGATACCCTTTACATCAAGCCCCTCTTTAAGAGCGGCACCTATATTGTTGAAGAGACCGGCGCGGATGTCACCGATTATGACTATGCCACTACTCTCAGTGTGAAGGAAAACGGAGCTGACGTGCAGTGTAACGGGATAACCTTTACAGTCGGCGAAAAACCGAAAACCTATTCCCTGACAGTGGAAAACCAATATAAGTCCGCTTTACCGGAGGATGCGACCGTCGACATTATGGTTCAAAAGGTATGGAACGACGACGAATACAAACTGATGCGTCCGGACAAAATCACCGTCAGACTGCTGGCAAACGGCAGAAAGGTGGACGCCATGACCCTGACCGCCGATGACGAAGGTCAGTGGGTGGGAGCTTTTATAGAAAAGCCGGTCGCGGATGAAACCGGTGAGATAATTACCTACACCGTAGCCGAAGATGTTCCCGAAAACTATACGGTAGAATACACCCGAGAAACGGGGGACATTGTCAACTGGACCATCATCAACACCTATGATCCCGGTCCCGAACCTGTACAGGTCAAGCTGATTGCAATGAAGACCATGGACGGCGATGTTCCTGCAGCTTCCGCTTTCACCTTTGAACTGAAGAATGATGCGGAACAAGTTGTGCAGACCGTGGAAAACAACGAAAACGGCATGATTCTCTTTGAAGAGCTTTTCTTTGAAGAAGCCGGTACATACACCTACACCATGAGTGAGGTGGCAGGAGACGATACATCCATTGCTTACGACAGCAGCGTATACACAGCGAAAATTGAGGTGGAGCTTAACACTGACGGGAACTACGAGGCGACGGTAGTCTACGAAAAGGATGGACAGCCTTATGTTATGACCGACAGCGATGAATCGATTCCCGTATTCGAGAATACCACCAAGCCGGGCGCACTTGTGGTGAGCAAAACCGTTTCCGGCGGCGGAGCCGACAAGACAAAGGCGTTCACATTTACCGTAACGCTCAGTGAAAACGGCGATATCGTAAACGGAGAATATGGCGGCGTTACATTCACCGACGGCGCTGCAGCCTTTACACTGACCGACGGTCAGAGCAAGACTATCTCAGGGCTGCCCGCAGGCTTTAGCTATACGGTAGCAGAGAGTGACAACAGCGGCTATACCGTAAAGGTCAATAACACCGATGAAACCACCGCATCCGGCACAATCGAAGCCGCTAAGACCGCAATCGTTACCTTTGACAACTACAAGGCAAAAGATCCTGAACCCGCAGAGGTTACACTGAACGCCGTCAAAACACTCGACGGAGCCGCACCGACCGACAACAGCTTCACCTTCACACTGAAGGATGAAAAAGGCAGCATCGTGCAGACAAAGACCAACGACGGCGGACAGATTACATTTGACAGTCTCTCCTTCTCTTCTGTCGGCACATACAGGTACACAATGGAAGAAGCGGCAGGAACCGACAGCACCATTACCTATGATAAGGCTGTATATACGGTTATCATCAATGTAACAAAATCCGATGATTATCAGGCGACGGTGACCTACGAAAAGGACGGCACTGCATACAGCGAAACTCCTGTCTTTGCCAATACCACAGTAAAAAACACGATCTCCGTATCGGTAAACAAGGTCTGGAAGGACAATGAGTCCGACAGCCGCCCTGATTGTGTAACGGTACAGCTCTATTGCGACGGCAAGGCTTACGGCGATGCCGTAACACTGAACAAAGACAACAATTGGAGCTTCACATGGAACGAGCTGGACGAGGATTGCACATGGACGGTGGACGAAGTAAATGTTCCCGATGGCTACACCCGCAGCGTTACCCATAGCGGCAACAACTGGACCATCACCAACTCGAAGCCGCTGGATCAGGTTCCGCATACCGGAGACAGCTCCGACAATACACTCTGGCTTTCCCTTGCCTGTCTGTCCGCAGCGGGACTGCTGATAGCAATAGTTGACAGAAAGCGGCTTAACAGTCGTCAGGGATAATCAAAAAAACACAGCATAAGCAACAGCACATAGGGGTTGGGCGATGCCGCCCTGCCCCTTTTCTTTTAATAAAATACCGCAAAGGAGAGGATTCAATATCAACCGATTATTTTCGTTTCGTGACAGTCGTGTGAAACAGCGGAAACACCGCAGATGGGCAAACAAACTTCTGACCGCTGTCACCTTCCTGTATATGGCTGTTCTTATCCTGTCCGTTGCCATGCTCTTAAAAAACTATGTGCAGGGAGAACAGGAACAGGCATCCTTCGAGGCGCTGAAAGCCGGCATATCGAACACTGAACCCGGCATACCGGAGGAACCGGATTTCCAGGCAGCACCCGCCGAAGAGCAGAATCCCGCATACACCGCCTGCTATTCCCTCTATGAACAGAATAACGATTTTGCCGCATGGCTGACCATTCCGGGCACAAAGGTGGATTATCCTGTGATGTATACACCACAGGAGCCGGAATACTACCTGCGCCGCGCATTTGACGGCACCGGCACCATAAGCGGCACGCCTTTTATCGGAGATGGCGGCAACCTTGACAGCGATATGTTTATTATCTACGGTCACAAAATGAAAAACGGCACCATGTTCGGTACGCTGAACAGCTATGCAAAGGCGTATTTTTGGGAGGATAACCGGACCTTCACACTGACCACCATAACCGAGAAACGGGAGTATGAGGTCTTTGCCGCCATTAAAACCAGGGTGCTCTACCGGGACGAAAGCGGTTACCGTCCTTTTTCAAAAGCCGGAGACCTGACAAAGGAAGAATATGCCGAGCTGACTACGTGGCTGAAAGACAACGCACTGTATGATACCGGCATCACCCCCATTTACGGAGATCAGATTCTGCTGCTTGTCACATGCAGCTATCACACCGACAACGGACGCTTCCTTGTGGCGGCAAGAAGACCGGCAGACGATACAGACAAAAACCTCTCAACGGACTCAATATCCTGACGCATGAAGAATTGAGGCTGTAAACCGGAATTGTCGGGACAATTAAAGTTCGCAAAACGACAAAAAAGGCTGTCTCACACAGATTAAACACAAGGATACAACCGCAAAGAAGCCGGTATGGCTAAACAAGTGAACCTTTTAATTGAATATCAGAAGGATGTGCATTTGTTTTCAATTAATTAAAAAAACTCAGAATCGGCTAAGCAAAGCAGATTCCGAGTTTTTTATATTCAGTATAATAATAAGACGATAAGA
>CAZTWO010000003.1:0-7194 GCA_964617965.1 uncultured Ruminococcus sp.
ACAGATATTATCAACAAAAAAACGCACTCCAAACCGTTCGGCTCAGAGCGCGTTAATTTTTTTTATTTTCAGCTGACAATCAGTAAAGCAATTTAATCCAAGGCACAATGTAAATTTTCAATGTAAAATGTATAATACCGGAAGTCCTGCAGGCTTGATTTGTTTAGCTTTGCAAACAATTAAAGTAATCAATACTGTATAATTTAATCTTATGCGTAGCTTTATAATCCAAAACGCTTCAGCGTTTTCCTTTATTATGCATTCTACATTCTGCATTTTGCATTATTCTCACTGCTCCTTGCTCCTTGCTAACTTACTTTATGAGGCATTCTCCCGTCATTTCCTTCGGCTGCTCCAGTCCCATAACCTTAAGCATTGTGGGGCAGATATCCGCAAGGCGGCCGCCTTCCTTAAGCTCGCACGGATAGCCGACAACACAGAAGGGAACTCTGTTTGTGGTGTGCGGAGTAAAGGGCTTGCCATCGGGGCCTATCATCATATCGGCGTTGCCGTGGTCTGCTGTGATAAAGCATGTGCCGCCCATTGAAAGAGTAGCGTCAACAACACGGCCGACACACTCGTCAACAGCTTCAACAGCCTTAACGGCCGCATCGAATACGCCTGTGTGACCGACCATGTCGCAGTTTGCGAAGTTGAGTATAACGGCATCGTATTCACCGCTCTTAATCTTCTCGCATACGGCATCACATACGGGGTACGCACTCATTTCGGGCTGAAGATCAAATGTAGGAACATCGGGGGATTTTATAAGAATTCTGTCTTCACCCTCAAATGTCTTTTCTTCGCCGCCGTTAAAGAAGAATGTTACGTGAGCATACTTCTGAGTTTCGGCAATGCGAAGCTGCTTCATGTGATGCTCCTGAAGGTACTCACCGAATGTGTTCTTGAGAGCCTCGGGAGGGAATGCAACCGTTACATTGGGCATTTCTTCGTCGTACTGTGTCATGCAGACATAGTGAACAGGGAAGTAGCCTCTTTTACGCTCGAAGCCGTCAAAATTCGGGTCAACAAACGTTCTTGTAATCTGACGCGCACGGTCGGGACGGAAGTTATAGAATATAACGCTGTCGTTCTCGCTTATCATACCGCTCTTGTCAACGACAGTCGGAAGAATAAATTCATCCGTTATGTCTTTGTCATAGCTTCTCTGCATGGAGCCTGCGGCATCGGTGTCCTGAATGCCTTCACCGCAGACAAAAGCGTTGTATGCCTTTTCGACTCTGTCCCATGCGAAGTCACGGTCCATGGCGTAATATCTGCCGGTGATTGTGGCGATTTTTCCGACACCAAGCTCTGCGCATTTCTTTTCAAGTGCTTCTATAAAGCCCTTGCCGGATGTTACGGATACATCTCTGCCATCCATAATGCAGTGAATGTAAACCTTGGTAAGACCGTGCTTTTTAGCCATTTCAAGAAGGCCGAAAAGGTGGTCAATGTGGCTGTGAACACCGCCGTCGGACAGCAGTCCCATAAGATGAAGAGCGGAATCGTTCTTCTTGCAATTTTCCATTGCGTCAATAAGAGCCTTAATGTTGAAGAAATCGCCGTCCTCGATGGACTTTGAAATCTTAACAAGCATCTGATAAACAACTCTGCCGGCACCTATGTTGGTGTGACCGACCTCGCTGTTGCCCATCTGACCGTCGGGTAGACCGACGTCAAGCCCCGAAGCGCCGATTGTGGTAAAGGGGCACTCCGAAAAATATTTATCAAGATTGGGAGTTTTGGCGGCGTAAATGGCATTGCCGTAAGTCTCTTTGCGAATGCCGAAGCCGTCCATTATGCATAAAACCGTTGGTTTTTTCATTGTAATCATGCCTTTCAAATGGGTTAAAGGATAATCAGCAGGAAGCGGCCTTTACTATGATTGAGAAGTCCTCGGCCTTGAGTGAAGCACCGCCGATAAGACCGCCGTCAACGTTAACCTTTGACAGAAGCTCGGCAGCATTCTTTGCGTTCATTGAACCGCCGTACTGAACTGTGAGAGCCTCTGCGGCATCCTTGCCGAAAAGCTCTGCAACACAGCTGCGGATAATTCCGTTGTACTTGTCTGCGTCGTCTGCTGTCGCTGTCTTGCCTGTGCCGATAGCCCAGACGGGTTCATAAGCGATGATAACATTCTTAAGCTCATCGGCTGTTACACCCTGAAGAGCAATCTTTGTCTGCTTGCGGAGAACCTCAGAAGTAATGCCCTGCTCGTTCTCGATTTCTGTCTCGCCTACGCAGAGGATAACCTTAAGACCTTCGTTAAGAGCGGCTCTTACTCTGTCGTGAACGGTAACATCGGTCTCGCCGAAATACTGTCTTCTCTCGCTGTGACCGATGATGACATATTCAACACCTGCGGCACTGAGCATCTTAGCGGATACTTCACCTGTGAAAGCGCCTTTTTCTGCCCAGTGGCAGTTCTCTGCACCGATTTTAATGTTTGAACCCTTTGCGGCATCCATAGCGGCATAAAGGTCGATATAGGGAACGCACAGAACAACGTCGCAGTCGGCATCCTTTACAAGGGGCTTCATTGCATCGATAAGAGCTGTTGTCTCTGCGGGGGTATTGTTCATTTTCCAGTTGCCGGCAATAACGGCTTTTCTTGTAGCTTTGTTCATTTTAATTTATCTCACTTTCATTATGATATAGTGGCTGTGTTTTTCTTAAAATTATCGGAGTAAAGTGACATGGTAACGCATCGATGATTTTATCACAAAAAAATTGCTGTAATTTACAGAGTTTCCGTTTTTTTTTCGAAATAAAAAATCGCGAAGCTATATAATCCAAGTCCGCAGGACTTCCGACATTATGCATTCTGCATTATGCATTCTGCATTGTAAATTATGCATTCCGAATTATGAATTTCGCATTGATTTTTATCGCAAACAAGGGAAAGCGACGGTGAAATCGTTTTCCCTTATTTTTACGGTTTTATTTATGCGTCTTTTTCGTCGATGCAGGCGATACCGGGAAGCTCTTTGCCCTCAAGGAACTCAAGGGAAGCACCGCCGCCTGTTGAAATGTGGCTCATCTTGTCTGCAAAGCCGAGCTTTGTGATAGCAGCAGCTGAGTCGCCGCCGCCGATGATTGAAATAGCACCGGACTTGGCAATAGCCTCTGCGACTGCGATTGTGCCGTTAGCGAAGTTAGGCATTTCCGAAACACCCATAGGTCCGTTCCAGATTATTGTGCCGGCACCCTCAAGTGACTTTGCGAAAAGCTCGCTTGTTACGGGGCCGATGTCAAGACCCATCCAGCCGTCGGGAATGGAGTCGCTGTATATTCTCATGAAAGGCGCGTCATTGGCATATTTTGTAGCGATGATGTTGTCAACGGGAAGAAGGAAGTTAACATTCTTTGCTTTTGCTTTTTCCATCATAAGCTTGGCGTTCTCAATGTTTTCTTCATCAAGAAGGGAAGTGCCGATTGAGTGACCCATAGCCTTGAAGAATGTGTAAGCCATGCCGCCGCCGATGATGATTGTGTCGCACTTGTCGATAAGGTTTGTGATAACGCCGATTTTGTCGGAAACCTTAGCACCGCCGAGAATAGCGACAAGGGGACGAACGGGATTTTCAAGAGCACCGCCGATGAACTTGATTTCTTTCTGAATAAGATAGCCTACTGCACTGGGAAGATAGTCTGCAACGCCTGCGGTTGAAGAGTGTGCTCTGTGTGCCGAACCGAATGCATCGTTTACATACAGGTCTGCAAGAGCGGCAAACTTCTTTGAAAGTTCGGGATCGTTCTTTGTTTCGCCGGGCTCAAAACGAACGTTCTCAAGAAGAAGAACTTCGCCGTCCTTAAGCTCTGCGGCAAGTGACTGTGCGCTTTCGCCTACAACGTCCTTTGCGAGCTTAACTTCCTGTCCTAAGTGCTTTGCAAGGCACTCGGCAACGGGAGCCATTGAGAAAGCGGGGTCAAACGCGCCCTTGGGTCTGCCGAGATGGGAGCAGAGAATTACCTTTGCACCGTTGTCGATAAGATAACGGATTGTGGGAAGGGAAGCAACAACTCTCTTGTCGCTTGTTATAACGCCGTTTTCGATTTTAACGTTGAAGTCGCAGCGTACAAGAACTCTTTTGCCTTTTACGTCAAGGTCTTCAACTGTCTTTTTGTTGAGTGTGCTCATTGGAAAAACTCCTTTTTTATATTTTTGGTTTTGTACTTATTTAACACGTGCTATTTTAATACACCGTGAAAAAATTATCAAGCGAATTTTATATAATTCACGATTAATTGCTCCAGAATATACATCCGTCGAGTAGCAGTGCCCTCACGGGCGCGGCATCGACACCGGCTATTTTTATCGGAGGCGCGACAAGAAAATATTTTCCGGGCTTTACATGTGACAGATTAAGATTTTCGAGTATTGCGACATTTTCACTCAGCAGTGCCTTGTGTGGTCTTATTTCGTCCTCGCTTGAACCGATGCTCAGTGCATCCGTGCCCACAAGCTTATAGCCGAGATATGATATTTCCTCCGCACCCGTATGGTCAAGATAGCTTATGCCGCCCGACTTTATAAGGACTCTGTCTGCCCCGTGCGGAAAATGCTCGTCAACATACTGCCCTGTAATTCGCCGCTCGTTTACCTCAACAACGACACATTCACCGATATAAGCGGACATATCCGCCATGCCTATCGAATTGCCGTTCGGCAGAAAATGAAGAGGCGCGTCGGCGTGTGTGCCGCAGTGCAGTGTGGTGGAAATTTTCGCCATGTTGCACTCGTCGCCTTTTTTTATGGCACTGAAAACGCTGACTTCGGGCTTAGGATCGCCGGGGTAAATTTCGCTTGAAAGAAGATCTCTGGAAATATCGATTATCTCAAAAATCATAAAATCCCCTCACTTATTATGTTGTCAGTCCGCATTAACCTTTCTGTCGATAAGATATACCGTAAGCATATAGAACACAATTCCCGCAATAACCGTGCAATACAGGTTTGTTATGGAATAAGAGCCGAAGCCGATTTTCCATGCGGCGGTCGCTTCTTCCTTTAACAGCGAGAAAGTGAAATATTCGTCCGATACTATTACATATATTTTAACAAGCTTTGTTATCGCACCCGAAAAGCCCATTGTTATAAACAGACTTGCGAAGAAATACAGCACCGAGCCCAGTTTTCCGATTTTCGAAAACGGACGGCAGTGTGCTAATGTAACGGCGAAGAATACAAGCAGAACAAACACGCACGCTCTGACACCTATGTCGAATGCGTACATTCCGAGAACATAGCCTATAACCTTGCCCGAAGGAGCGGTGAGCCCCGATGACTCAAACACCTGCTTCAGCATCTGTACGACAATTTCATAAATGGAGCTGTATGCCGCATCGCCCTGCACGACGGACATTGAGTGCTTTATGACATATGTGGTGCCGGCACCCGCCGCAAGGCAGAACGCAAGATAGCTTATTATTATCCACAGCGAGCCCGAAAGCCACTTTGAAAACAGGAGCGAGGAGCTTCTGACGGGCAGAGAGAGCGTCAGCTGTCCTTCAATGCTGTACATACTGCGTTTGAAGTCGCCGAAAACGACAACCATTGTCATTATAATGCCGATTGCCGCCGTGATGCCCAGTGCAAGGGAAGCAAGACCCTTTATGGCAAGCCCCAGGCCTATTCCGGCGTCGCCCCATTTTGTCCAGTCCACAAGAAGGAGAACGAGCATGATAACGCCTATTATGCCCTCGGCGATGTAGATATTATAAACACCCGCCGCGTTTGATTTGAACGAGTTTTTAATCAACTTCCCAAGCATCGCCTATAACCTCCTTAAAGATTTCCTCAACCGATTTGCCGGTTGCTCTGAGAGTGTCAATTCCGGTGTTGACAAGCACCTGACCTTTGCCGAGCATAAGAACATGGTCAAAGCTGTGCTCAAGGTCATTTACAAGGTGCGTTGAAATAACAACCGTGGAATTTTCTTTATAGTTGGACATGATTATGTCGAGAATAACACTTCTTGCCGCCGGGTCAACGCCGCCAAGAGGTTCATCGAGCAGATATACATCCGCCGCGCGTGACATGACCATAAGAAGCTGAAGCTTTTCCTGCATGCCCTTGCTCATGGTCTTTACTCTCTGATGAAGGTCAAGACCGAACTTTTCGGCAAATTCAATTGCTTTAACCTTGTCGAAATCGGCAAAAAAGTCATTGAAGTAGTTTATGCAGTCAATCGTGCGAAAACGCTCCGGAAAATATGTGCGGTCGGGCAGATACGCAAGGTGCGCCTTAGAGTTGATGCCGACGGGTCTGCCGCAGATTTTAATATTTCCGGTGTAGTCGTGAATTACGCCCGAGAGGATTTTCATAAGAGTTGATTTTCCGCAGCCGTTGGGGCCTAAAAGACCGACTATTTTGCCCTTTGGGATATCAAAAGAAATGTTATTGAGAACAATGTGTCCGTCATAGTCCTTTGTAAGATTTCTGACCTTGAAGGCGAATTTGTCGGCTGAAGTGTCCGTGACAGTGTCTTCGACGGTTGCTTCAGGTGTGGTCGGTGCCGCTGCGGGCTCTTTGATGACGGGTTCTTCGACGACGGGAGCTTGAGCGACAGGCTCTTTGATGACACTTTCAACCGGTGCGGGACGTTCAATATGAGAAGTGGTTGCTGTCGGCTCTGAAAAAGTCAGTCTGTCACCGTTATCGGCGACCGAAGTATCTGTATCTGTATCGATATCGTCGACACCGTATTGTTTTCTTAAGGCGGCAATCTGCTCTTTTAATGCGGCGATTTCCGCAACAGCGTCTGAAGGGGTATGCTCTGTCGGTGCTTCGATGCCGTCGAATTCGGTGGGAAGATCATCTTTCGGATCAAACGGTTCGGGCGAATATGTGTCCGAGCGTGAAAATAATGACATATTTTTTTCTCCTTGTGTCGGAATGAAAAATTTGTAAGTCGGCAAATCTGCCGCAAGGAAATACACAGTACATAATAGCATTATTTGAGGAGAATTACAATACAAAAAACAATTTTAATTGTGAGTCGGATGAGAAGAAAGGCATAGCGTACAAAAATTCAATGTAGAATGCATAATGCATAATGCATAATGTCGGAAGGCACTAAGTGCCTTGGATTATATGGCTTCGCAGACATTAAAGTTTGCGTCAGACGAAAAACTAAACGATAGCGGAGCTTTACAATAAAAAGAGGTGTGACTGTGTGATTGATAATG
>CAZTWO010000003.1:7294-20939 GCA_964617965.1 uncultured Ruminococcus sp.
AAATGATGCATAAGCTTGACTCCGGACGGGAAGTATACCCCCGTATCCTTTGCGGAATTTTCGTTTACGCTGTCAACGCCCCTGACCTCTCCGTTTTTGTGATAAATCATAAACGGAACTGCATCACGTGCATGTGTCTTTGTGACAATGGGTGTCGGGTGGTCGGGCAGAATCATAACCTTGTAGTCGCCGTGCTTTTCGAGCTCTTCTATGACAATCGGCAGAACCTTTTCATCGATAAGCTCAATGGCTCTTACCTTGTTTTCGGGCTCGCCTCTGTGACCGCACTCATCGGGTGCCTCAAAATGGAGATATACAAAGTCCGAACCGTTCTTAAGTGCATCCGCCGCACAGCGTGCCTTGCCCTCAAAGTTTGTGTCGATATATCCCGTAGCCCCGGGAACATCGGGTACATCCATTCCGGCGCACAGACCTATGCCCTTAAGCAGGTCAACTGCGGAAATCATCGTGCCGTGCAGACCGTATGTATTATAGAATGTGTCAAGCTGAGGCTTTGTGCCCTCACCCCACAGCCATATGGAGTTGGCGGGGCGAAGTCCCTTTTTGACACGCTCAATGTTAAGCGGATGCTTTGACAGCAGGTCATAGCTTTCCTTCATCATCTTTATAAGGGGCTTTGCGTTTTCGGATGTCGAAAGATAAGGCCCTATGACTCTGTCCGAAATATCGTGAGGCGGTGTCATTGTGCCGAGGTCTGTTGTGCCGTTATGCCACAGCAGGCAGTGACGGTACGCAACACCGGGGTAGTAAGAGAAAACATCGTTTCCGAAATGCTCCTGAACAGCCTTTATAAGCACTGCCGCATCCTCGGTTGAAATGTCACCTGCGGAATAGTCAATCATTGTCTTGTCTTCGTAATTCGCTTCATCCGAGAGAGTTACGATATTGCAGCGAAGAGTTACATCCGTGTCGTTAAGCTTTACGCCGATGCTCACGGCTTCAAGAGGGGAGCGGCCGGTGTAGCTTATTGTGGGGTCAAAACCGAGAACACTCAGGTTCGCGACATCACTGCCGGGCTTGAGCGAATCGTCAACCGTCTTTACAAGTCCTACTTCGCCTTTTTTGCCCATACCGTCAAATATGGGCTTGTTTGCGACTTCCATCGGCGTTTTGCCGCCGAGTGCCGGCACGGGATAGTCTGCCATGCCGTCATAGAGAATTACTGCGTATTTCATATTGGTACTCCTTATGTGGAAAATGTGTACTTGATAATTTTACAGTCCCCGCATCTCTTTGAGCTTTCTGTAATCGATAAGCTCGATTTTCTGCTCCTTGATAAATTCAAGCGTTTTCGGGTCGCCGAAAAGCCTGTATTCCCATACTCTTCTCTGCCATGAGCCTGTTATCGCCTTAAGCTCATCGCTCTCTACTGCGGGGTGAATGTATGTTTCTGTAATTCCTTCCGGGAAATTACGGTATTTTTCGAATATGTATTCTCTGTAATTTTCGTAGCTGTCCTTCTGCGGACCGTTCCAGTCGCCCGGCATAAGATAGTCAAGCACTGCGACACCTGCCGCATCCGCTCCGGCTTTAATCTTGCCGAGCATCTCGTTTACGGCTTGTTTCGGAATGTGAATGCCGAGCATGGTGTTTGAGAACTGCTCGTCCGTGAATTTTGTCGGAATTCTGAACGGTTTTCCTCCGTGCATGGCGCACTGTTTTATGGTCATTTCAAGAAGCTCAAATCGCCCTGTTTCAATGCCGTAAAGACTGCCCATGTGGTTGTCAAAATGCGACGGATTAAAGCCGAACGCCGCAAGCTTGTCATACTGAGCACATATTTCTCTCTCGACTTCGTTTATGTCGGCGTGCTTTTCGAACTCGTCCGATTCGTGCCACATGAATCCCTCTTCGTCAACAAGGGATTTGCAGTCGGTCTTTGACACGGGCACCCAGCGGTAATTGTGCCATTCGCTTGTGGTGGTAAGATGAAGCCCTATGGCGTATTCGGGGTGGCTTACGGCAAAGCGTGCCGCCTCTATGCTCCACGCACACGGCGCCATTATCGTCGCCGAAGTGATGCCGCCTTTCTTGAACAGCTCCTCCACCGCCATGTTGGCGCTGTGACACATGCCGTAGTCGTCGGCGTTTATAATAAGGAAACGTCCCATTTTTCTTCTCCTTTTTATTGTGAAGCCGAAAGCTAATCCTTTATGACATAGTCGATAACTTTTTTCAGTTCCTCGAGCCCAAGCTCCGCTTCAATATATATTCCGTCTTCTCTGTATTCTTCTTTGAAAAGCCGCCCTTTGTTTCGTACAAGTGCCGACAGCGAGCCGTCCGTGTACGGGATTAAGAGCCGTACTCTTTTTGTGCGTTCCGGCAGGGCGGTGCATATGCATTCCGTCAGAGCGTCAAGTCCGAAGCCTTTTTTCGCTGAAATGCGAACCGTGTTTTTCTCGGGGAATGACAGAAAGTTGTTGTTGACATCGCACTTGTTATATACAGTCAGAATCGGCTTTTCTTCGGTGCACAGCTCTTTTAAGACATCGAGAGTAATCTGCAGCTTGTCTTCGCATTCGGGGTCGGATGCATCGCACAGAACTATAAGCAGGTCGGCATCCGTCGCTTCTTCAAGTGTGGACTTGAATGCGTCAACAAGAAAATGCGGAAGTCGTGAAATAAATCCGACTGTGTCAACCAGCATAATCTCCCGTCCGTCCGGGAGCTTTAACGCGCGTGACGTGGGGTCAAGAGTGGCAAACAGCTTGTTCTCCGCCAGGACATCCGAATCTGTCAGAGCGTTCAGCAGTGTGGACTTGCCTGCATTTGTATATCCAACAAGCGCGGCGGTTGTGATGCCGTCTTTTTTGCGTCTGTCACGCCTGCGTCTGCGTCGGATTTCAAGTGCGGACAGTTCTTCTTCAAGTGTATGTATACGCCGTCTTACATGGCGTTTGTCGGTTTCGAGCTTTGTTTCGCCCGGTCCTCTTGTGCCTATGCCGCCGCCGAGCCTTGACATTGAAGTGCCCTTGCCCGAAAGGCGTGGGAGCGAATACTTAAGCTGTGCCAGTTCCACCTGAAGCTTGCCTTCGTTTGTGCGGGCGTTCAATGCGAAAATATCGAGTATAAGCGTTGTTCTGTCGACAACATCGGTTTTAAGCACGTCACAAAGCACACGGTGCTGAGTCGGGGTCAATTCACAGTCGCACACAGTTAAATCTATGTCGGTGTTTTCGGCAAAGAGAGCGGCTTCCGCCAGTTTCCCCGAGCCTATGTAGCTTACGGGGTTTACGGTCGGCAGAGTCTGAATGATTACACCTTCTGTTTCTCCGCCTGCCGTCTTAATAAGCTCCTTAAGCTCGTCAACACTTCGTTCAACGTCATATTCGCCCGTGTCGACGGACAAAATAAGCACTCTCTGACTTTTTTGGTCGTTGTAAAAATATTCCATGGCAAAATTATATCACAAGGCTTTTTTACAATCAATGTTTTTTCTTGACTTTACAGTCGATATTTGATAAAATTCAATTCAGCTATATCAAAAAGCGGAGGTCTTGCTTTTATGAATAATACCGAAAAATCAATGGACAAGCTTGTTGCTCTTTGTAAGGGCAGAGGCTTTGTTTACGCCGGCAGTGAAATCTACGGCGGTCTTGCCAACACATGGGACTACGGTCCGCTCGGTGTTGAGCTTAAAACAAATATCAAAAACGCGTGGAGACAGAAATTTATCAGAGAAAATCCCTACAACGTAGGCCTTGACTCCGCTATTCTCATGAACCCCCAGACATGGGTCGCTTCCGGTCATCTCGGCGGCTTCTCAGACCCTCTTATGGACTGCCGTGAGTGCAAAACACGCCACCGTGCCGACAACCTTATCGAGGACTTCGACGGCACAAACGTTGCGGGCTGGTCAAACGAAGCCATGATGCAGTATATCCGTGAACATAATATTCCCTGCCCCAACTGCGGCAAGCATAACTTTACCGACATCCGTCAGTTTAACCTTATGTTCAAGACATTCCAGGGTGTTACAGAGGATGCCAAGAACGAAATTTATCTTCGTCCCGAAACGGCTCAGGGTATTTTCGTTAACTTTGCCAACATTCAGCGTACAACCCGCAAGAAAATTCCCTTCGGCGTTGCACAGGTCGGCAAGTCATTCAGAAACGAGATAACTCCCGGCAACTTTATTTTCCGTGTCCGCGAGTTTGAGCAGATGGAGCTTGAGTTCTTCTGCAAGCCCGGCACAGACCTTGAGTGGTTCGATTACTGGAGAAGCTTCTGCCGTGACTGGCTCTATTCTCTCGGCATAAAGAAAGAAAATCTCCGTCTTAGAGATCACGACAAAGAGGAGCTTTGCTTCTATTCAAAGGCTACGACCGACTTTGAGTATCTGTTCCCGTTCGGCTGGGGCGAGCTCTGGGGCGTTGCCGACAGAACCGACTATGACCTGACACAGCATATAAAAACATCGGGCAAGAGCCTCGACTACTTTGACCCGCAGACAAATGAGAGATATATTCCGTATGTCATCGAGCCGTCACTCGGTGTTGAAAGACTTTTCCTGGCGGTCATGACAGACGCATACGATGAAGAGGTTGTCGATGCCGAGAAAAACGACACCCGTGTTGTTCTGCATCTTCATCCCGTTCTCGCTCCCTTCAAGTGTGCGGTTCTGCCTCTCTCCAAGAAGTTAGGCGACAAGGCACAGGAGATTTATGCGGAGCTTTCAAAACACTTCATGGTTGACTACGATGATGCAGGCTCCATCGGCAAGCGTTATCGCCGTCAGGATGAAATCGGCACACCGTTCTGTGTCACCGTTGACTTTGAGACAGTCGGCGACGAAAACACACCCGCAGACAACTGCGTAACAGTTCGTGACCGTGACACCATGGAGCAGGTCCGCATCCCCGTAACCGAGCTTGTAAGCTTCATCACGGGCAAAATGACATTCTGAGATAAAAAAGCCGAAATGAAATAAAACAATCCCCGAAATTCCGCAGTTTTGCAGAGTCTCGGGGTATTTTTTTGCCTATTCACCAACCTTATCTGCATATATTTCGAAAATTTATATGCAGATAATTTGTATTACAGCTTGTTTTTCTGCATATAAAATGCTGAAATCATATGCAGTAAAATTGGCACGTGCTTCACGCCATATAAAAGCATGATTTTATGTAACTTATGCGGCTGTGTGTATTTTGTGAATAGAGAAAATTGCGTATTATTTTATTAAATCTGCATTTTGCATTGTACTTCGCTTCTATTTCTTTCTTGACTGAAATAAACACACAGTGTATAATATTTACAGAAAGAAATTGCGGAGAGGAAGTGGTTTTTATGGATGATACCGCTGTTTTAAGCAGTTTTGATAATTATACAACATTTTCTTTTTGTGGGAAAACACTGACATTTCGTACCTGTGACGGCTTGGAAAAGTATGTCAAGGTACTTACATGGGATAACGGATATATTGAGGTTTTGGCAAAGTACCGCCAAATGGAGCATGAAATTGAGGAGTATATTGATTTAATTCCGGTTCTGGATGATTTGTTTATGGATAAAAATGCATTTTTGAAACCCATAAAGAATGTGAGGATTGAATATGTCCGGCAATAATAAAAATCGTGATATCCGGAATATAATTTAAACGCACCCCGCTTGATTTTGTCGGAGTGCGTTTTTTAGACATTATTTGTGCTTGAATTTTGTCAGCAGAATTGAACTTCGAAAGGCTTTAGAATATACCGGAAATCATTCCGCGTTTATATCGGTTTTCCCTTCCGCTGCCCACATCAGGCCTCTCTTCATCAGAGCTGCGGCTGTCGGGTACTGATCAAAGACTTTGTCACGATGCCCCAGAGAAAGATAGAAAATTCTTCCTTTCCCCCAGTATTTTGTCCAGGCAACGGGCATCTGTATCGGCTTGTTTACATTATCCTTGCACCCTGCAAACGGATACGCGGTCGTCGCAAGAACTTCAATCGCCGGGTCAATGTGCATATAATAAAGCTCGCTGTGTACGGTAAAATCCGAAAGTCCCTGCGTAATGGAGCTTGACGACGGCACAATGTTGACCGTATAGTCAATTTCACCCTCAGGATGATGCACCCACTGACCGCCGGTCAGGTACTGCCAGTCCGGGCTGTTGCGGAATGCGTCACATAGTCCGCCGTGACAACCCGCAAGACCCGTGCCGTGCTCGACGGCGTATGCCACATTCTGTACATATTCGCTTTTTATCTCACCCGAGGTCCAGCAGGCGATAATAAGATCGTATTCGAGAAGCTTTTCTCTGTCCGCAAGGCAGTCGAGATTGTCGTATATTTCCGCGGTGTAACCCTCTTCTTCTGTCATTCCGGCAAAACGCTTTGATGTTTCGACGGGGTCATGACCGTCCCAGCCGCCCTGAAAAATAAGTACCTTTTTCATATTTTTTCCTCCCTTGTTCCTTAGAACAATTTTCGGTCTTATTATAGTAGATATATACTTTTAATTCAAGTAAAAAACGCACCTCGATTTTGTACCGAAGTGCGTTTTGTTTATATATTATTACTTTTTTTTGAGAATTATTTATTCTCGTCGCCGTCTTCGTCTTCGTCGTCGAACTCAAAGATGCTTGCCATGTCGATTTTTGTGCCGCATGCGGGGCATACAAGCTCCTCATCGTCATCCTCGAAAATGGAGTCGTCAAAATAAACAGTCTCTTTGCAGTTGGGGCAGGTGAATTCATAGACGCCGTCGTCCTCGTCGAAGTCACAGCCGTCGCAGTTGTCGCAGTTGCCTGTGCAGTATTCGTCATCGAAATCGTAGTCGTCGTCATCGTCTTCGTATACGATATCCTCAACCGCCGCAAGATCCTCGTCAACCTCATCTACGTGCTCGCCGAGGTCCTGAATTTCAGCTGCCATGTCGCCTAAAAGGTCTGTAAGGGCACAAAGAACCTTGCCTTCCTTTGTGGACTTGTCTATATCAAGACCGTCCATAAGACCCTTGATGTATGATACTTTTTCACCGATTGTCATTGCAATATCCTCCTTTTGGGTGGTTTTCTAAAAAAGCGACCGCAACAAATAATTTGTACGGCCGCATTTTTTTATAGGTTATATTACGCTCTGCCGAGATATTCGCCGGTGCGTGTGTCGATCTGAATCTTTTCGCCCTCGTCTATGAAAAGGGGAACTCTGACCTCGGCACCTGTCTCAAGTGTTGCGGGCTTAAGTGTGTTTGTGGCTGTGTCGCCCTTGAAGCCGGGCTCGGTCTTTGTAACCTCAAGGTCAACAAACGTGGGAGGCTCAACACCGAAAACATTGCCCTTGTAAGAGAGAATGCGGCAAACCATGTTTTCTTTAACAAACTTGAAGTTGTCGGACAGCTCAGATGCGCTTACGGGAACCTGCTCGTATGTCTCCTGATCCATGAAGTAATAGAGATCACCGTCATTGTAGAGATATTCCATCTCTCTTCTGTCTATGTGAGCGGTGGGGAACTTGTCTGTGGGGGAGAATGTCTTTTCAACAACGCTGCCCGCAATGACGTTTCTTATCTTTGTGCGAACGAAAGCTGCGCCCTTACCGGGTTTAACGTGCTGGAATTCGATAATCTGCCAGACGCCGCCCTCCATCTCGAAGGTTATGCCGTTTCTGAAATCGCCGGCTGAAACCATTAAAATCAATCCTTTCTTTTTAAGGCAGAATGTGCCTTTGAAAAATATTACGCTATAACAGTTGTATTGTACTATATACGTTTTTGTTTTGCAAGTATTTTTTTATAAGACTATAAGCTCCTTGGGACAGCGTGTCAGAAGCTCGTATCCGCTGTCGGTTATAAGTGCCATGTCTTCAATTCTTACGCCGAACCTGCCGGGGATATAAATGCCCGGTTCATCCGTAATAACATTGCCCGTGACAAGAGTGTCCTTTGATTTGGGGGACAGATACGTGGCCTCATGTATCTCGACACCAACGCCGTGACCCGTGCCGTGACCGAACTTGTCGCCGTAGCCCGCCGCCGTTATTACATCACGTGCCGCTTTGTCAGCGTCAACACCCGAAATGCCGTTGTGAAGCACCGACAGCGTCGCCATATGCGCTTTAAGCACGGTATCATAGACCTTTTTCTGCTCGTCGCTTACATGTCCGACAGCGACGGTTCTGGTCATATCGGAATGATATCCGTTAACGAGTGCGCCGTAGTCCATGGTGACAAAATCGCCGTCTTTTATGACATTGTCACCGGGTACGCCGTGGGGCATGGATGTCTTTACGCCCGCTACCGCTATTGTTTCAAACGACAGATCGTCCGCGCCGTTTGACAGCATGAAATATTCAAGCTCAAGTCTTACCTGCTTTTCGGTAAGTCCGGGCTTAATAAATCCCAAAATGTGGAAAAACGCTTTTTCGGCAATTCTCTGAGCTTTTACGATTTCTTTGATTTCATCGTCCGTCTTAACGGCTCGAAGTGATGAAATTGTCGACGACAGTCTGTCATTTACGACAAAATCTACACCGGGGAGCTTTTTGCAGAGATCCTCATACTGCTTAAGTGTCAGTCTCTCGTTTTCGAGTGCGACGGTCTTTATGCCGTTGTCCGAAAAATAAGTGTTAAGCTCTTCATAAAGCCTGTTTGAGTTTCTGACGAACTTTTCGCCTATCTTCTTTTCGGCGGCCTCGGTATAACGTGAATCCGTATAGAACACCGCATTGTCTTTTGTCACAAACAGACAGCCGTCGGTAGCGGGGAAGCCCGTAAAATAGAAACGGCTTACTTCCGAAAAAATCAAAGCCGCGTCGGCAAATTCGCCGAGCTTTGACTGAAGTCTGCTTACACGTTCATTCATATTTTATCGCCAAAACCTTTCAGTTTAAGATAGTCATGCTCCTGCTTACGCAAAATCTGATATCTGAAAAAGAGAAAATATTCCGTTCTTGTTGGGCGAATTCTTATCGAAATGGCACCGGAGTCATTTGCGCCTCTTATGTCGGTGAACAGCTGATCACCGATAAAAGCGAGCTCGGAAACATCGATACCGAGTATCTCGGCACCTCTTAAAAAGTTTCTCGGGTTGGGCTTTTTGGAGTTGCCGATTGCGGGCATACCGTCAAATTTCTTTGACATGACTCTCGCTCTGAGCGGATATGTATTTGAAATTATGATAAGAGGGAAGCCCTCGGCACGCATTTTGCGTGTCCACTCCTTGGCGCCCGGAAGAAGTGTATAGCTGCAGTCATACGCTAAAGTGTTGTCGATGTCAAGACCGATGCCCTTAGCACCCATCTTTCTTAAATCGTCGGCTGTAATGTCTGTCAGTTTATCATAAAAATATTGGGGTGTGCAGTTGTTTTCGAAGCTGCGATCGATCATAGGGAGTCTCCTTATGTCACGAAAAAACCGTGATTGCATCTCTAAAAATAAAGCAGGTCTTCAGCCACTTACTGACAACAAAGTATTGGTTTCTCGCCGAAAAATCTCCCATATCTTTGTCCGAAATCCTCGCAAGGCGACAGCCTTGCTTTATTTTCGTACTTCGATATGAAAAATTTTTCTTGGCTACGAAACTGCCGTGCATTTCAAAACAAAAAACCGGGAAAATTGTATAACTTAAACTTGTTACAAATACCCGGTTTGTTGTACATTAAATTAAATGTGTCTTTGTTTTGAAACAATACTTCCTTATCAGCACGCGGCTTTAGCAATCAAAGACCTGCCAAGTGAACAAAAATATCACTTATTTGTACTTACGCTTACGAGCAGCCTCGGACTTTTTCTTTCTCTTTACAGAGGGCTTCTCGTAGTGCTCTCTTTTGCGTACTTCCTGGATAACGCCGTCACGAGAAGTCTGACGTTTGAAACGTCTGAGAGCGCTGTCAAGAGATTCATTCTCTTTTACTTTTACCTGACTCATTGTATATTCCCTCCCTCCGCAATTGCGTGGGTCAATTTCTTTTTGACACTTTAGGATTATACAACAACGGCAATTTTATGTCAACACATTTTTTGCCTGTTTTCGGTCTTTTAATATTATTTGTTGAAATCACACAGAAAAAATACCCGCCAAAACAAAAATATTTAATATTTATCTTTATTTTACCTTCAAGATATGTTAACATTATGTTAAAAGTCAGCAAAGAGCAATAAAAGTTAGCAAGGAGCAAGGAGCAGTTAAGCTTCGCAAGAGGCAACAGCTTACAAATCCAAGTCCGCAGGACTTCCGACATTGCAAATTGTTAACTATTAATTGTTAATTGAGCAATAAAAGTTAGCAAGGAGCAAGGAACAGTTAAGCTTCGCAAGAGGCAAAGCCCGTCGGCACGGTAAAAGCTTTGAAATGCTTCAAAGACTAATCTTTTGCGAAGCTATACAATTCAAGTCCGCAGGACTTCCGACATTATGCACTATGCATTATGCATTCTGCATTAAACTGCTCCTTGCTCTTTTCTCACTGCTCACTGTCTGGAGGAGATTCCATGAAAAAAATTATTTCAATCATTTTATGCATAACACTGATGCTTACCGTCATCGTTATTCCCGTCTCGGCACAGACGACAGGCGACACCGTAACACTTGACGATGCACGTCCGCTTGTTATAGTCCGGGGAATGGACTTTATAACGGGCCTTGTCCGCAACCCCGACACACCGGAGGAGACAACGGTAGGTATGGATTTTTCGGCAAAAACAATAATTAAGGGTCTTTCGAATGTCTTTATTCAGGGCATTACAAAATTCAGCAAGGATGCCGCCGTTGACGCTCTTTGTGATTTCGCCTACGACATTTTCGAGGACTATGCTTGCGATATGAACGGCGAATCCCTCGACAAATCCGTTGTGTGCAAGACGTATGACAAGAACATTTCAAATTATACATATCTCTATTCACGCGGCAAGGGCGAAGAAACTCTTGCCCGGACTGCCGCCGAGCGTTACGGTGAACAGAAGGTTTTCTATTTCAAATATGACTGGCGTCTTAATCCCAATTATAACGCCTCTCTTCTTAATGATGTCATAAATACCGCGCTGTCCGAAAATCCCGAGTGCGACAAGGTCAATATAGTCTGCTGTTCAATGGGCGGTCTTGTCACTCTTGCGTATCTCACGAATTACGGCAGTGACAAGGTGCATACCGTTGTATCGGATACTTCCGTCATGTACGGCACGGATGTCACGGGCGACCTGCTTCAAGGCAAGGTTGTTTTTGAGCCGGATGCGGCGGAGCAGTACCTTTCATATTATCTTTCGGGGGCTAAGTGGTTTATACATTTCCTTAATAAGGTCGGCATACTTGATATAATCTGCAATTCGCTCAATAACTTTGTCGATGAATACAAAGATAAAATCTATGATGAAGTTCTGATACCCATTTTCGGCACAAATACCGCTGTGTGGTCGCTTGTCTATAATGACGAGTACGAGGCGGCAAAGCAGTATATGTTCGGCGGCAAAGAGGATGAGTATGCATCATTCATAGCGATTATCGACGATATTCAGAATAACATTATCGCCAAACGTGACGAAACTCTGAACACGGCAATGGCCAATGGGATGAACCTTACAATTATTGCGAACTATAACCGCCCTGATATATGCGTTTATGAATCCGCCGCTCTTCAGGGTGACGGCATTCTCGGCACAAACGGCTGTGCATTCGGTGCAACCGTAAGCAACGTCGGCGATGTTCTGTCAGAAGAACAGACTGCGGGTGTGCCGGATGAATATCTGTCCGTTGACGGCTGTATAAACGCCTATACGTGCGAGTATGCCGACAGAACGTGGTTTATCAGAAACGCCCGCCATGTCGGATGCTACTATAATTCCGAGTATACATTCTTTGTGCTGTGGCTTATAGAGTGTGAGGAACAGCCGACAGTTTACCAAAATGAGAAATATCCGAGGTTTATGATTTCGGACAAATCCGAAAATCTTTATCCTCTGTCCCTTGAAAAAATAAGCGAGATTGAAAACAGCCTTTCACCCGTCTGTTAATCGGAGAGCACTATGAACAAACCGCTTGCGGACAGAATACGTCCGCTGACACTTGACGACATAGCCGGGCAGAAGCACCTTTTCTCAGAGGGTGCGGCACTTCGGCGTATAATAGAGTCCGGCAAAATTCCGAACCTGATTTTTTACGGTCCTCCCGGTACGGGCAAGACGACGGTCGCGAGAATTATAGCCGCCTCGACAAACAAAAGACTGCATATACTAAACGGCACATCCGCATCGCTTAACGATGTCCGTGATGTGATAAAAGAGATAAACACAATCGCCGCACCGAACGGACTTCTGCTTTATCTTGATGAAATTCAGTATTTCAACAAAAAACAGCAGCAGTCGCTTTTGCAGTATATCGAGAGCGGAGACATAACTCTTATTGCGTCCACAACCGAGAATCCGTATTTCTATATCTACTCTGCTGTGCTGTCACGCAGTACCGTGTTTGAGTTCAAGTCCGTGCCGCCCGAAGAAGCAAAGAAGGGCATTTTCAGAGCGTTTATGCTGCTTGAAGAGGAGTATGGCGAAAATTTTGAGCTTGAGGACGGACTTTTAGATTATATTTCACACGTCTGCGGCGGCGATATGCGCAAGGCGATGAATATTGCCGAGCTGTGTGCTTTGTCATCGGCTAACCCCAAGGCGGGCGAGCCACGTAAAATAACAAACGAAACCGCAAAGGAAATATGCGCCCGTTCAGCTGTTCATTTTGACAGAAACGGCGACGAATATTATGATATGCTCTCGTGCTTTCAGAAGTCCATGAGAGGCTCCGACCCCAACGCCGCAGTATATTATCTTGCGAGAATACTTGAAGCAGGTGACCTGGTCTCCGCCTGCCGCCGCCTTATGGTGTGCGCCTCAGAGGATGTGGGACTGGCATACCCCATGATTTTGCCCATAGTAAAATCGGCGTGTGATATTGCGATGCAGGTGGGGCTCCCCGAGGCGAGAATACCACTTGCCGATGCGGTTATCCTTGTGGCGACTTCGCCCAAATCAAATTCGGCGTATATGGCGATAAACACGGCGGGGCAGGATATAAAATCCGGTCTTGCGTACCCTGTGCCGAGACACCTTCAGAACAAGCATTGCGACGGAGCGGACAACGACAACCCCGGGCAGTTCTATAAATATCCGCATGATTTCCCCGATCACTGGACAAGTCAGCAGTATCTGCCGGATGAAATCAAAGATAAAATTTATTATACTCCCGGCGAAAATAAGAATGAGCAGACGGCAGCGAATTATTGGGAGAAGGTTAAAGGGCAGAAAAGAAGCAACTAACAATTAGCAATTAGCAATTAGCAATTAGCAATGACATTTTAATTAACAATTAACAATTAAGAATTAACAATGTCGGAAGACACTGCGTGTCTTGGATTGTATAGCTTCGCTGTTTATAAATTCATTTAAAACAATAAAACCCGTGCGATGAATGTCACACGGTTTTTTTTATTGAATCATAATATTGAATTCGATATATATTTTTGCGAAGTTTTATAATCCAAATCCGAAGAACTTCCGACATTGCTAATTGCTAACTGCTAATTGCTAATTTCTATGCAAAACTTCACAAGAGTATATGCTTTATTTCAAGTCTGCTAAAAGTTCCTCCACTTCCCCCGCTGTCGGAATCGACATTGCCGCACCTTTTCTCGACACCGCCAGAGCCGATGCCGCCG
>CAZTWO010000003.1:21039-25775 GCA_964617965.1 uncultured Ruminococcus sp.
GTCGGAATCGACATTGCCGCACCTTTTCTCGACACCGCCAGAGCCGATGCCGCCGCGGCGTATTTCAGCGATTCCTTTACGCCTTTGCTGTCGAGCAGAGCGAAGAAATAGCCTAAAAATGTGTCGCCTGCCGCCGTTGAGTCAACAACCGGGGTATGGAAAATATCCTGAAAATATGTTTCGTTCTTTATTTTGCAGTAAGCTCCGTTTTCGCCGAGCGTCAACAGCACATTGGCGTTCGGATATTTTTTCGCGAATGCGGCAAGAACATTTTCGGAGCCTTCAACTCCTGTAATCGCCTCCGCCTCTGTCTCATTTACGACAAACCATGATATTTTATCAAGCGGATAAGACGGAATATCCTGCCCGATGGGGCTGGGGTTAAATATAATCTCCATTTTTTTGCGTGCGGCGGAATTGATAAGCGCCGGAACGCCGTTTATCTCATTCTGCAGAAAAAGCCTGTCGCCCTCGTCAAAATTCGAGAGAACATTCATAATCTGCTTTGTTGATATTTCTTTATTTGCACCGCCGTAGACTAAAATGCTGTTCTGCCCTTCTTTTGTCACCTGAATGACAGCGTGACCGCTCGGGGAACGGCTGACCGAAACATAATCTGTGTTGACGCCGTTTTCGTTTAATAAATCCGTAAGGGAAGTGCCGTCTGTGCCTATTCTTCCGGCATGATAAACCTCAGCCCCCGCCTTCGCGAGCGCTATGGACTGATTAAGCCCTTTTCCACCGTTGAAATATTCAAGTTTCGTGGCGGCGACAGTCTCACCGGGACGCACAATTGACGACACGGAATATACCATATCTTTGTTAAGTGAACCGAAATTTAAGTTTTTCATGGGAAGACGGCCTTTCGTTGGGGAATTGTAGAAAAATTCTCACGGAAAATCGGATGATTGAGGTGATCGGATGACAAAAGCGGAACAATGCAGAATTAAGAATTAAGAATGCATAATGTCGGAAGTCCTGCGGACTTGATTTTATAAGCTTCGCGAATTTATATGCTTTTTTGTAATGGTGGGCAGGTACGAGAAAATGAAGCGTCGTTCGACTGCATTTGACACTGTGTTTGCAATATGAAACGTTTTTGCCTGTGCCATAATATGAAGTCGAGTTTGCCAAAAGCGAATACTAATGAAAAAGCGTCCTGTCGGACGCTTTTCTCTGGCCCGCCGGAAGGGATTCGAACCCCCGGTCTTCAGAATCGGAATCTGCTGCGTTATCCAACTGCGCCACCGGCGGAAACCTATCCGCTATTATACAGCTGTTTTCGCTTTTCGTCAAGCCATTAATTAAGTTAGCAGTTAGCAAGGAGCAAGGAGCAGTTAGCTCCGCAAGAGGCGAAAGCACAAACACAGCAAAAGCTTTGCAACACTTCAAAAACTAATCTTTTGCGAAGCCATATAATCCAAGGCACAAAGTGCCTTCCGACATTCTGCATTCTGCATTCTACATTCTGCATTAAATTGCTCCTTGCTAACTTATAAAGCTCCGTGCTCACTTCTCCTTAACTTTAAGGTTCCTCATCGCATTAAGTATCGCAATAACCGCAACGCCTACATCCGCCATAGATCCGATCCACATATTCGCAACGCCGAACACAGCGAGAATCAGCACCGCAAATTTAACGCCGAGTGCGAAAATTACATTTTCAAGAACAATTTTTCTTGTGCGTCTTGAAATTTTTATCGCAAGCGCTATCTTAGTCGGGTCGTCATCCATTATAACCATATCGGCGGCTTCAATTGCGGCATCCGACCCCAGAGCGCCCATTGCTATTCCGACATCCGCACGTGTTAAAACGGGTGCGTCGTTTATGCCGTCGCCTACGAATACGACCGTTGATTTGTTCGGCTTGTTTTCGCAGATATTCTGCATTATTTCAACCTTGTTTTCGGGCAGAAGCTCATAGTGAATTTCAGACAGCCCGAGCTTTTTGTTGACTTCTTCCGCTGCTTCTTTTCTGTCGCCCGTCAGCATTACCGTTTTCGTAACACCGAGATTTTTAAGTGCCTTAAGAGCCTCGACCGATGTGGGTTTAATCGTGTCTTCGATTATGACCGAGCCTGCGTATACGCCGTCAACCGCCGTATATACAACCGTGCCGGCATGTGTGTTTTCTTCGCAAGTGATGTTGTTTTGCTCCATAAGCTTTCTGTTGCCGCACAAAACACTTTTGCCGTCAACCGTCGCTTCTATTCCGTGACCGGAAATTTCATGTGTCGTCTCGGGTTCGGATGTGTTCTCTTTAGCGGCATTTTTAAGCGATACCGCAATCGGGTGATTTGAGTAATATTCGGCGGAAGAAGAATATTTAAGCAGTTCTTCCTTTGAAAATCCGTTCGCCGGCAGAACCTCGGTTACATTAAACGTGCCTGTCGTCAGTGTGCCCGTTTTGTCAAATACAACCGTGGAAGTGTTGTTAAGTGCTTCAAGGAAGTTTGCACCTTTGATAAGAATACCCTTGGTCGATGCACCGCCGATGCCTCCGAAGAACGACAGCGGAACAGAAATTACAAGTGCGCACGGGCAGGAAACAACGAGGAATATAAGTGCGCGTGAAATCCATTCTGTCGGATTTTTCGTGA
The DNA here is from genome assembly GCA_964617965.1 of uncultured Ruminococcus sp. Lineage (GTDB taxonomy): Bacteria > Bacillota > Clostridia > Oscillospirales > Acutalibacteraceae > RUG806. The sequence continues at coordinate 23,640 of CAZTWO010000003.1, forward strand.
TTATCGACGGCACAATAGCCAGAATCAAAGCGCCGATAACAACAGCGGGAGTATAATATTTCGCGAACTTCGTTATGAAATTCTCGCTTTTCGCCTTGTTGAGTGAAGAGTTCTCGACAAGCTCCAGAATTTTTGCGACGGATGATTCATTGTATGTTTTCTCCGCCGTTATCTTGAGTATGCCGCTCATGTTTATGCTGCCGCTTATGACGCTGTCGCCGACATTAACGTCAAGCGGAACGGATTCGCCTGTCAGTGCCTTTGTGTCGAGCGCGGATGTGCCCTCAAGCACCGTGCCGTCCACCGGGATTTTTTCACCGGGACGAACTATTACTATGTCCCCGGGGATTACTTCATCGGGGAATACCTCTTCTTCAACGCCGTCCCTGAGCACAACCGCGCTGTCGGGCCGTATATCCATAAGCGCCGAGATGGAGCGGCGGCTTCTTTCAACCGCAAGACTCTGAAACAGCTCGCCGACCTGATAGAATACCATAACAAAAACGGCTTCGGAATATTCCTTTATTACCAACGCGCCGACGGTCGCAAGTGCCATAAGAAAGTTCTCGTCCAAAAAGTCGCCGCGCATTATGCCCTTTATACATTTATATAGTACATCCCATCCGGTTACGAAATAGGGGACAAGATACATTGCGAGATAAATATATTTGTTCCAGTCCGTCAGTTTGTCAATTGCGAATACAATAATAAACAATACACATCCGATAATTGTTCTTATCAGAAGCTTTTTCTGTTTTTTTGTCATGGCAAATCACCTCATTGCACAGTTCGGGTTATATCGAGATTAAAATACAAGAGTGCATTCGGGAACGTTTTTCTTTGCGACCTTTACGGCATCCTTTTCGATGCTGTCAACGATTGCTTCGTCAATGTCAAGCATGACCTTCTGTGCCATGAAGCTTACAACGGCTTTGTTGACGCCGGGAATGGCGGCGAGTGCCTCTTCAAGCTCTCTTGCGCAGTTTGCGCAGTCAAGGTCTTCAACTCTGAATGATTTTTTCATGATAATTGCTTCCTTTCGGTAATAAAATTATTCGCAAATGTGTTCCATGCCTTTTTCGAGTATGATGCTCACGTGTTCATCGGCAAGGGAGTAATACACGCTTTTGCCGTCCTTGCGGTATGACACAAGCTTGGCGTTTTTAAGAATGCGAAGCTGATGTGAAATCGCCGAAACGGTCATGCCGAGAATGTCCGCAATGTCGCACACGCACATTTCACTCTCAAAAAGCAGATAGAGGATTTTGACTCTGGTGGAGTCGCCGAAAATCTTGAAAAGCTCCGCCAGGTCAAGAAGATTTTCTTCGTCCGGCAAAACGCTCTTTATTTTTTCGTTGTCAATGTGATGCTCATGTTCCGTGCATACGGGAGCCTCTGCATTGGGGTAAAGTATCTCATTCATAACGACACCTCCGATTAAGTCCTGCAAACATTTGAACACTTATTCAACTGTTCTACTGTCATATTACACGATACATACCCGATTGTCAAGAGTAAAATTATAATTTTTCAAAAATTATGCTTTGTTGATAAAATGAAAATGCCGAGTTTTTTGCTATTCCCTTAAATTGCCCCCTAAAATAAGGGAATAGTCAATACATTAAGGGAATGACCTTCCTATAAAAAAGAAAAACCGAGAAAAGCTTATTGCCTCTCGGTCTTTTCTTTTGCGACAAACTATATCGCAACTGATTTTCGGAACTCAGAAAACAATCAGGCAACCGTTGTTTCTTCGGAAGCACTGTCATCCTCGCCCAACTTCTTGAAGAATGTTGTTATGGTTGAGAAGAGAAGAATGAACCAGTCAATGAGTACCTGTACTGCGCCGGGAAGATTTTCCATTGCCGCCGCTCCTTTCGGAAATATTTTCACAGTTTTATTTTATACCAAAATGTCGCCGTTGTCAAACCGTGTTTTGTTTATTTTTTGCCGTATTTACAAAAAAATCGGGCGAAAATAAAAAAAGTTGCGAAAATTTTCTTTTTTCATATTCCTATTTTCTTTGTTTTGTATTATACTGTAATAAAATAGCATTATTATATGCCCATTCCCCGAAGGCAGAGTGATAAAAATGGAAAACAAAAAGAACGGTTCAGACCTTCCCGATATATCCGG
>CAZTWO010000003.1:25875-28879 GCA_964617965.1 uncultured Ruminococcus sp.
CGGTGTCGGGCAGTCCCATTGACACATATGCCATTGTGCCCGAAAACACATACGATGTCGACGGCATAAAAACGGGACAGCGTGCGGTTATTACCGATGCAGACGGCAACAGCTATAATGCTACCGTCAATCTCATTGCGGATGAAGCCGGTGACAGCACACTCACGGCGGAAATAAAAAAGGTTCTTCCCACAGTCACGATTTCTTCAACGTCAAATGTGCTGGTTTATGTAAAGCCCGAAGGCGCGGTAAATCTTGCAAATGATTCGGCTGTTGCCGTCACAATTGTCACTGAAGAAGTAACGGACACGGTGTTTGTGCCCGACGGCTGTATAAATACCGATGAAGACGGGGATTATGTCTGGGAGTATTCCGGACTTACAAAATCAATAAAAAAATGCTATGTTACGACCTCGCTTTCAGTTGACGGAAACACGGCGATTATCGGCGGACTCAAGAAAAACAAAAGGGTAGTATTGTCTGTTGTGTCGTCGAACCCCGAATATCCCGTGTCGGACGGCAGCAAGGTCAAAATAAGCGACACAGAGGAAACAACGGTTAAAGAGGAAACAACAGAGGAGAGTACAACAAATGGATAACGCAAGAAAAATTATCGCAGCGGGTGCCGGTCACGGCGCTCTGAGTGCGGCGATAACACTCGCGAAAAACGGCTATGACGTTACGGTATACGAAAAATCGTCCGAGAAGGATATAGGGCTTGACTGGCACGATGCCATGAGCCTTCCGGCGTTTGATTTTGCCGGGATTGAGCGGCTGCCCAAGGATAAATATGAGCCGCTTGCACAGATGGCGTTCAAGAACCCCAAAAAGAACATAAAGCTTGTCGGTGCTGACGGCGGCCCGGACTCAATGGCGATTACAATCGACAGAAAAGAGCTGCTGCATCATCTTATTTCGATAGCCGAAAACGCAGGCGTAAAGTTTGAGTTTAACACCGAGATTACCGGTGCGGCTGTTGCCGGCGACAGTGTGTGCGGCATAAAGATTAAGAACGGCGACGGCGAAAAGATTATCTACGGCGACCTTGTAATTGACGGATGCGGCGTAAATTCCCCCGTAAGGCGTTCTCTGCCCGAAAAGATGGGCATATTGAACGAAGTAAGCCCCGAGGACCTTTTCTATGTTTACAGGGCATACTACAATAAGATTGACGACACGAAAACAGACCCGATATATACAGTCTATTTTTATCATATGTACCGTGCGGGGCTTGATTGGGTCATAACAGGCGACGATTTTGTCGACCTGCTTATAGGCAAGTTTTCGCCCATCACAATGGACGAAGTAAACGAAGCCGTGCGTGACTTCAAGACCGAGTATTCATGCCTCGGCGACGAAATTATCAGAGGCGGCACGCTGAATGTCATCCCGATAAGAAAAACTCTGCCCATTATCGTTGCGAACGGTTATGCGGCGATAGGCGACAGCGCGTGTATGACAGTCCCGTTAAACGGCAGCGGAATTGACCTGTCACTTAAGGCGGGCAATCTTCTGGCAGGTACGGTTATGTCCGCAAAAGACAATGAGTACACTGTTGACAGACTGTGGAGCTATCAGTACAGATACTTCAAGATGTTTGGAAATGACCTGCTTATAATCGATGCCGCAAGGGGACTTCTTACAAAGGTTGACCCCAATACGGTTGATTTCTTCATGGAGAACAAAATTCTCACCGAGAAAGAAATTGCCATGGTTGACACTAATCTCAGTGTGTCGGCAGGCTATCTCATTTCAAAGCTTAAAGCCGTTTTGCCCAAGTCAAGCGAGCTGCTGCCCATGCTTACCGCCACGGTAAAAAAAGCGGTTAAGACAATCACGGCGGCACAGAATATTCCTCTTGTCTATAACGAGGACGCTGTCAGAGCGTGGGCGAAAAATTACGAGGGATAACTCCCCCAAAAACGTTATATAACTGTCATCGACGGAAAGGACAGATAACCGGTATGAAAAAAATTGTATGTTCATGTCTCACTGTGACGCTTGCGGTTTTCGCAGTTGTATTTATGGCTGTGTTCGCATCTGCCGCCGAGTATGAAGAAGTGACATTCTCAAATATGTGCGAGGTGTGCGGCGACGCCAACGGTGACGGAAAAGTAAATGTTGCCGATGCCAGAACAACTCTTCGCATTGCCGTGCAGTTTGAAAAAGCCGACAGACAGAAGAGTGCCGCGCTTGACCTCGACTGCGACAATGATATCGATACATCCGATGCCAGACTGGTGTTGAGAATTGCCGTTCATCTTGACGGCCGCCCCGCTCATGTGGCAAGTGACCTTATGGCTGTTATCACTCCCGCAACCTGCTCCGAAGCAGGCGACTCGGCACACATCTGCAGATTTTGCGGCAGAACCTTCAATCATATCCGTGTTCCTCAGTCAAATCATATTTCCGCAGGCAAAGAGATAATCCAAAAAGCCACATGCAGTCAGAAGGGCATATACCGGACGGTGTGCAAATTCTGCGGCAAGATAATGGAAGAAGGCACAATAGAAACCACCGAGCATGAGTGGGAGGGCACGACCGTTACATGTCTTAATCCCGAAAACTCGACGCTTACTTGCAAGGTCTGCGGAGCGAAAAAACAGATAGTAACACAGTCCCCCGGGTATCACACGTGGGAGACCGTTGTAACAAAAGAACCGACCTGCACCGAGACAGGTGTTCAGCGTATGCAGTGCTCCGTCTGCGGCATATATTCGGACGATGCCGATGACACGGTCATTCTGCCGAGCAAGGGCGGACACAGAAGCGGCGACTGGACCGTGCTGTCTGTCGCGTCGTGCGTAAGCGAGGGCAAATCGGTTCGTATATGCACGGTCTGCGGTGAAGTAACCGCCGAGCGAACAATTGAAATGCTTGACCATACCCAAAAAGAAGGCAGCTATGTTGTCGACACCGAGCCGACAGCCGACACCGAGGGCAGAGCACACTACACATGCTCCGTCTGCGGACAGTTTGTCTATGAAACCCTTCCCAAGACGGG
>CAZTWO010000003.1:28979-33237 GCA_964617965.1 uncultured Ruminococcus sp.
AGAATGCAGAATGCATAATGCATAATTAAGGAAAACGCCGGAGCGTTTTGGATTATAAGCTGACGCTGTCGATTAGATTTTTAATCAATGATAGACTTAATGTCTGCGAAGCCATATAATCCAAGTCCGCAGGACTTCCGACATTCTACATTATGCATTATGAATTATGCATTTTCCTGCTCTTGACCGCAAATCTTAATTTTTAACATACTGACAATAGAGCATCTAACCTGAAATCCTAATTTTAAGTACGGAGTTGAACCGCATAATGACAGAACTTGAAAATCTTTGTTTATTCTGCATGAACGATACAGACGGCAGCGGCGTATGTCCTCATTGCGGAAATATCGGCATTCCGACGGATTTTTCTCCGCTTGCAATCGCACCCGGAACGATAATTTCCGACAGATATTATATCGGAAGATGTTTTCGCACAAACAGCGAAGGACACAGCTATGTGGCGTACGATATAAAAGAAGCCGAGCGATGTACCGTGCGGGAGTTTTGCCCTCCCGAGCTTTGTGACAGAGATGTCGACGGCGTAACGGTAAATGTAAAGCCCGGTGCGGATGTCGTATATGCCGACTGCAGAGCGTCCTTCGGCGAGCTGTGGAATAAGATTATGCGCCTTAAGGGGCTTACCGCACTGGTGTCGGTTTATGACCTCTTCTCCGCAAATTTCACTTCATATGCCGTATATAAAGAGGTTGAGGAGCAGACGCTTCGTGACTATCTTCTTGATAACGGCAAGGGGTATATCCCGTGGGATCAGGCGAGAATACTGTTTATGCCCGTGCTTTCAACTCTCGGAACACTCCACACTTCCGGTGTTGTTCACAGAAACATAAATCCCTCCTCGTTCTTTTTCTCCGAGGACGGCAAGCTTAAAATAACCGACTATGTCATTCCGCAGTGCTCCTGTGCATACGGCGAGCTCGAAAGTGTGCTTGTTGAGGGCTTTGCTCCGCTTGAACTGTACAGAGAGGAACTCCCTGTCGGTTCATGGACGGATATTTATTCCTTTACGGCGGTTATTTACCGTTCGCTTGTCGGTTCTACGCCCATCTCATCCGTTTTGCGTGCGCAGAACGATCAGATGATGATTCCGGCAAAATTCGCCGAGGTTATCCCTCCGCATGTAATCAATGCCATCATAAACGGCATGCAGATAGACCCGTCCGACCGTACACGAAACGCCGAACAGCTTCGCAGTAATCTGTCGGCTTCCCCCAGAGCCGTAAGTGCCAGTGCAAGGGTGTACCCCATCGAACAGACAGCGGCACGCACATCGGTTCAGACTGCCGCACGTGCGCAGAGTACGGTTCGTACACAGCCTGCACCCCGCACACAGCCCGCACCCCGTGTGCAGACACAGACACCGACTCTTCGCGACCCGATTGCCGATGACCCCGAGATGCGTCAGACTCAGACTGCCCAAAAGCCGGCAAAGCAGAATGTCGGTCAGCAGGAAGTCGAAAAATATCAGAAACAGCAAAAGAATGTTAAAACACTCAAGATAGTTCTTATTGCCGTTATTGTTACGCTGTGCATAGGCATCGCACTTGTAATAAGCGCGATAGTAGGTCTCAGCGACTCAAAAACGGACACCACTGTCTCCGAAGCACAGGACACGGTTGTCGTTCAGTCCTTTGTCGGCAGACAGTATAACGATGTTGTGCAGGAAAACACTGCGACAGGCAATTTCACCATCAAAAAAGAGGAGCAGAGCAACAACTCCGTCCCCTCGGGGCAGATTGTCGGTCAGAGCATAAGCGTAAACACGACCGTACCCAAAGGCACAACGATTGTTCTCATCGTAAGCTCGGGCGCCGCATCTGTTTCGCTCCCCGATGTCACGGGACAGACGTATGAACAGGCATACGCCACGCTCACGGCATTGGGACTCAAGTGCGAAAAAGCCAACAAATATAACGACGGCACACACACGGCGAATACTGTTGCAGAAACAGTTCCCGCTGTCGGCACAAGCGTAGTCAGCGGCGATACCGTTACGATTGTTGTCTATTCCGACCCGAACGCGGTTGTAACCGAAGCCGAGACGGCGGCGGAGCAGACCTCATCCGAGACCGAGACTTCGGATTCATCCGGCAGCGGCAATTCATCGGTTGACAGCATTTTATCGCTTTTCGGTTAAACATTATAATATAAAGGGAGTGACCTGATGCTTAAGGGCTACTTTAAGCAGTTAAAAGAGGATATTGCGTGCGTTCGTGAACGTGACCCCGCCGCAACATCCGATATAGAAGTTCTCCTGCTGTACCCCGGACTTAAAGCCGTAAGATCGCACAGACGCGCTCACTGGCTTTATGAACACAATATGCACCTTGCGGCACGCTTTGTCTCACAGTGTTCCGCAAGAAAGACCAATATAGAAATTCATCCCGGCGCAAAAATCGGAAAAAGATTTTTCATCGACCACGGCACCGGTGTCGTCATCGGAGAGACAGCCGAGATAGGCGACGACGTTACCATTTATCAGGGCGTGACTCTCGGCGGTACGGGCAAGGACGTAGGCAAGCGTCACCCGACTGTCGGCAACAACGTCATGATAGGCGCAGGCGCAAAGGTGCTGGGACCGTTCAGAATCGGCAGCAACACAAACATTGCGGCAGGCAGTGTCGTTCTTCACGAAATCCCCGACAATTCAACGGCAGTCGGCACGCCCGCAAGAGTTGTAAAGCGTGACGGCAAGCGTGTAAACGATATGGATCAGGTGCATATTCCCGACCCCATCCAGCAGGAAATAGACAGACTTACAAAACGCATAGCGGCACTCGAAAACGAGATAAGGTCGCTTAAAGGAGAATAAATTCTTATGAAAATATACAATACTCTTACAAGACAGAAAGAAGAGCTCAAACCCCTTCACGAGGGCGAATATCGAATTTACGCCTGCGGTCCGACCGTATATAACTATATTCATATCGGCAACGCCCGCCCCATATGCGTGTTCGATGTTCTCAGAAGATATCTTGAATATAAGGGCAACAAGGTTACATATGTTCAGAATTTCACGGACATTGACGACAAGATAATCAACCGCGCGAATGAAGAGGGCATCACATTCAAAGAAGTCAGCGAAAAATATATCGCCGAATACAAAACCGATGCCCACGGCCTTAACGTAAGGGACGCTTCCGTCCATCCCAAGGCGACCGAAAATATTAACGAAATCATAAATATGGTGTCAACTCTTATCGAAAAGGGCTATGCATATGAGTCCGGCGGAGATGTCTATTACAGCACGCTCAAATTCAAGGACTACGGCAAGCTCTCACATCAGCCGCTTGACGACCTTATGGCAGGCGCGAGAATAAATGTCGGCGAGCTTAAAAGAGAGAGTATGGATTTTGCCCTCTGGAAAGCATCCAAGCCCGGTGAGCCTTCATGGGATTCGCCGTGGGGCAAGGGCAGACCCGGCTGGCATATCGAGTGCTCCGCAATGAGCTGCCGCTATCTCGGCACAACAATCGATATTCACTGCGGCGGACAGGATCTTATCTTCCCGCATCACGAAAACGAGATAGCTCAGAGTGAGGCGTGCAACGGCGTACAGTTTGCGAATTACTGGATGCACAACGGCTTTATCACGGTCGATAACGAGAAAATGTCAAAATCAAAGGGCAACTTCTTCACTGTTCGTGATGTCGCAAAGCAGTTCGGCTATGAGCCCATCCGTCTGCTCATGATTTCATGCCAGTACAGAAGCCCCATTAACTACTCCTATGATTCACTTATGCAGTGCAAGACTTCTCTTACACGCCTTCACACCTGCCGTGATTCTCTTGATTTTGCCCTTGCGAACGCAAACGGAGAGATTAGCGACGACGAGCTTAAAAAGCTTAATGAGGAGTTTGACGCTTTCAGAACTCATTTCTGCGAGGCAATGGATGACGACCTCAACACAGCCGCCGCAATCGGCACGATATTCGATCTGACAACATTCATCAACAAGAATGTTCTTACATCCGCTCCCGCAAAGCCTGCTGTCGAAGCCGCAATCAAGGTATTTGACGAGCTGACCGGCATTCTTGGCATAGTCTATAACGACGGCACAAATGATGTCGCCGACGACTCCGCCGAAATCGAGCAGCTTATCGCCGAGCGTACCGCCGCCAGAAAAGAAAAGAACTGGGCAAAGGCGGACGAGATAAGAAACAAACTCACCGAAATGGGCATCGTGCTTGAGGATACCCCTCAGGGCGTAAAGTGGCATAAAGCCTGAACTGACAAATAA
>CAZTWO010000004.1:0-29600 GCA_964617965.1 uncultured Ruminococcus sp.
AGCTTTATAATCCAAAACGCTTCAGCGTTTTCCTTAATTATGCATTATGCATTCTACATTCTGCATTATACCTTGGATTTATATAAGCTATGCCTCTTGCGAAGCTTAACTGCTCTTTGCTCCCTGCTCCTTGCTCACTTTTATTTATATTTCAAGCTTAAATGCTTCATCCAGTGTCTTGATTCCCGCTTTATGCAGAACCTCAACTGTCTTTTCAAGGTCATTGGTGCGTATTACCGTCCACGCCTTGCCGTCCTGCTTGCCCATAAAGGCATACATATATTCAATGCTGATTTCGGCCGAAGTGAGAGTGTCGAGAATATAAGCAAGTCCGCCCGGTCTGTCTTCCATAGCGGCGGCTATAATATCCGTATATTTTACGGTAACACCGTGCTCTGTAAGTGCCATTGCCGCCTGCTCGTATTTATCGACAACAAGACGAAGTACGCCGAAGTCCGATGTGTCGGCGAGTGAGAGAGCCTTTATGTCTATCTCGTTTTCTCGAAGAACATTTGTTATTGCGGCAAGTCTGCCGAATTTATTTTCAACGAATACGGATAACTGTTTTATCATTGTTTTCACACCTTTCTTTTATCTATGACACGCTTTGCCTTGCCCTCGCTGCGTTCAATGCTCTTGGGGTTGACAAGGTGTACCTTTGCACCGATGCCCAATGTATCACGAAGCATACCTGTTATTTTGCGTTCGATATTTTCGATTGACTTAACGTCATCCGCAAACAGTGCCTGACTCATTTCAACATTTACATCGAATGTATCGGTATTGTTTACACGGTCAACAATAATCTGATAGTTGGGAGTAAGATCTCCGCCGCTTGCCTTAAGCAGAACCTCTTCTATCTGAGACGGAAATACATTAACGCCTCTGATTATAAGCATATCGTCGCTTCTGCCCTGCGGCTTGTTCATCCTTACGTGTGTGCGGCCGCATTTGCACTTCTCGTAATTAAGCGAGCAGATATCTCTTGTGCGGTAACGGATAAGAGGGAAACCCTCTTTTGTAAGCGTTGTGAATACAAGCTCACCGCTCTGTCCTTCGGGCAGAACTTCAAGCGTATCGGGGTCGATTATCTCGGGGATAAACATATCCTCCCACACGTGCATACCGCACTGATATTCACATTCGCATCCGACGCCGGGCCCCATAATTTCCGAGAGACCGTAAATGTCATACGCTTTTATGTGAAGCTTTGCTTCAATCTGTTTTCTCATGTCTTCGCTCCACGGCTCTGCACCGAAAATGCCCGCCTTGAGCTTTAATTTATCGGTCACGCCCGCTTCCTCTGCGGCCTCCCCGAGATACATGGCATAGCTCGGAGTGCAGCAAAGCACGGTTGTGCCGAAATCAACCATTGTCTGAAGCTGATTTTTTGTATTGCCCGATGAAGTGGGAATAACCGTCGCACCTATTCTCTCAGCGCCGCCGTGTGCACCGAGACCGCCGGTGAAAAGTCCGTAACCGTAGGACACCTGTATAAAGTCGTTGCTGTCGGCACCTATCGCCGTCATCATTCTGGCGACACAGTCCGCCCAGTTGTCAAGATCGTTCTTAGTGTAGCCGACAACGATTTTTTTGCCTGTCGTGCCCGATGACGCATGAACACGCACAATGTTTTTCATAGGCTCGGCAAACAGTCCGTAGGGATAATAATCTCTTAAATCCTGTTTGTAAGAGAAGGGAAGCTTGCTTAAATCTTCAACGCCGTGTATGTCTTCGGGCTTTAATCCCTTTTCGTCCATACGCTTGCGGAAAAGCTCCACACGCTCATACATGCGTTTTACCTGCTTTACCAGTCTTTCACTTTGAAGAGCTCTAAGCTCCTCACGGGGCATTGTTTCAATTTCTTTCTGCCACATGGCTTTTTCCTCCTTGGAATTTGCGGAAAACAAAAAAGTCCTCCGCTTGATAGCAGAGGACGGACTTAAACCGTGATACCACCTCATGTTCGGCTTTACCTCGCGATAAAACCCTCACAGAGTACAATAATACTCTTATCGCTTTAACGGGCGAACCCGATCACACCTACTGCAATTTTCAGCGGACTGCTCTCGAAATGAACTCACCGTAATTCGGACGGCATTTTGCACCGTACAATGCCTCTCTTAAGACCTTACTTGCGGCTACCTGTTTTCGGTCACTGCATTTATGCTATTACTTTATCACCGCAAAAACGTATTGTCAACAGTCAATTTTCGCGAAAAGTATTAAACTTTTTTATTGATAACTTTATTGAAATAAATCATGTTGAATTTTTTTGCAGATGACTGCGGCTTTGAATGTCTTTCTTTTGCTGTCATATCCGCACACCAGACCTCCGTCATATTTTTCCGCAGTGTTTTTCAGTATTTTAAGCCCCAGCCCGTGAATTGATTTGTCAGGCTTTTGTGTGACAAACTCGCCGTCTTTTTCGGTGGGTGGTGCGTCACATGAATTGACCGTGATAAACCGCAGAAAATCAGTTTCGTGGCTGTCTATCGTAAACACAATCGATTTGTCGATGGTGTTATCGGCGGCTTCTACGGCATTTTGTAGCAGATTATCAATTATACAGGCAATGTCGCAGTCTTCCATAAAAGAAAAATCTTCGTTTCTTATCTCGGCATTAAATTTTATGCCTTCCTTTTCGCATTCGTCGGAATATTTATTGACTATAATGTTTATAAGCTTGTTTGTACTGTATTCGCGTCTGTTCAGAAATGCATTTGTGTAAAACAGAGAATCGGCATATTTTATAACATCTTCCGTTTTGCCGTCTGCCGCAAGCGCCTTGATATTGAGTATGTGATTTTTGATATCATGAATAAATTTCGAGTGTTCATCTGACTGCACACGCATGTTTTCAAAATATATAAGCCTGTTTTCTTTTTGGAGCAGTTCAGCTTTGTATATAGAGTTTTTCTCTGTTTCGTCAATGGTTTTAACCGCAGTGAAAATTGTCACACCGCACATAATATACATTAATATCGACAGAATGATCATAAAGGTCAATATTTTATTGTTCGGTGAGTAAACAAATGAAAAATAAATGTATACGGCACCTGTTCCTGCGATTACTGCGGAGTATATAAGCATTACAATTGTAAGCAAAAGATTTTTTCTTACTTTGTTAAATACAAAATACGACAGCCATGTAATGACAATAAAAAATATTACTTTGCCTGTAAAATTTTCAAGCAATGATATCGGAAGTCCCGTAAAATCATTTGATTTTATTTTGCTCATAAGAAATGTAAACAGTGCCGACGATATTATCTTTGAACATCCGAAAGCAATAGCCGTTGCAAGTGTATGAATAATTCCTGATTTGAAATCTGAGAGAAATACAAGAAAATATATCAAAAATGCCGTAATGACAAACACCGAAAAAGAAAGTATTTCATTGCCGACATATTCAAAAACGGAAATTATTATAACTGCAGTTATAAGCGATATTATTTCTTTTGTTCTCTTACCTGTTGTATTAAACGTGTTTTTCGCATATGTAAAAACAGCCAAAACAGACAAGCTCGAAACTGCGATAACCGATAATAATCTCATAATAACCCTCCCGCGTATTTCAGATATTCGGCCTTGAAATTTCGATATTTTCTTTGCGACATAAAAACCGTTTCCGTTTCCTTTTCGTTTTTTCTTAATGTGATTTTTTCATGATCAAAACCGACGACAAAGCTTAGATTTACAAACAAACCGTGATATGACTGAATAAACGGCGAGCTTTCGGATAATTTTTCGATTAATTCTTTAGTGGGAGTGCCTGTTCGAATTTCTTCACGAACCGTATGTATAATTGAGCCATGATGAATACTTTCAATATACATAATTTCCGATACGGCAAGCTTATGTACTTCTCCTTTTGTCTGAACTGAGATAAATGTATTTGCTGTATAATATTCACGAACAGCCTCATTAAAAGCGTTCAACAGTCTGTTTTCGTCAATCGGTTTTGACAGATACCGAAATACACGAATACGCATTGCGTCATCAAGATATTTGTTGTAGGAGGTTACTATAATAATCATTACACTTTTGTTGTGATTATACAGCTCCCTCGACAGATCCAGCCCGTTTATGTCCCCGGTCTCAATGTCAACAAACGCAATGTCATATGCTTTATTGCCGTTTATTACTGCTTTCGGAGAAGTTAATTTGTCTATCTGTATTTCAAGCCCCGTCTTTGCAGCACGGTATTCAATCGGGACGGCTATATTTTTAATACTATCGATGTCATCATCGCAAATAAGAACTTTAAGCATATTCTACCTCAATTTGACAGAGAAGTCGGAACGGCTTTTGTGGCCGCCCCGTTCTCTTATATGTTCGATTAACGTGATGTAAAGGTAATCGGCACAGTGTTGCACGAGCAGCTTATATAGTCGCTTTCAGTCGGAGTGTCGGTATGTTTTGTGAATGTTGCTATACCTGCGTAATCACCGTTTTTCATTGTCATGCTGTTTTCCTGTCCGTTCGACAGTGTGATTAGACATACATTTCTGTTAATAAGGTCATCATCAACAGTGTATGTTATCTTGACATTCTTTTTGTCACCGACTTGAGTTATCTCAATGTCATTCACTACGAGTCCGCTGTCAGAGTTCGGCAAAACAAACCGTTTCCCAATACTGTCAGACGAAATCGGTATAAACTCTTTTGCTTCAATTCCTACCTCTGCGTCGAAAATTATTTCTTTCGCATTCGACAAATCCGTTGTCGTAAATGCCAGGTTTATTCCTGTCGGAACCGGTGTTAACTCAACATCGTTTTTTGTACTGTCTGAGTTTACAAGTGTTACGGGACCTGTAAAATTTATATTTTTATAGGCTGTGCCGTCGTTAATCAGTGAAATATAGTTACCGTTTACGCCGTCTTTTGCACCGGGTATAATAACAAGATAAGCTCCTTTGCCCGTATCGCAGCATTTTCCTAATTTTTTGAAATCAGAATATCCCTTGTGCTCATTTTCAAGAATAAAAGAATATACAAGACCGTTGCTGCTTTTTAATGAGAATGCCTTGCCTTTTCCCTGTAAGTCATAAATTCTGTTGAACCTAAGTGTTTTTCCGCCCATATATGACCCTTCGGAATCCGGAATAACGCCGTCTATATGTTTGCCGGCGGTGTCATACAGACCGAAAGAAAGCTTTGTTACAGCACCGGTTTTGGACTGTTCTTCCTCGGTCGATACAAAATTTTCATTGAACGGCAGTGAGCCATTGTAGGTCAGTTCAAACGAGATTCTGATAAAACCGGACAGCTCACCGTTTTCTGAAATTGTCGAATATGAAAAGTCGGTCATCAGCCAGTCATCACCGAGCTCTGTATTTTCGGTGTAACCGTCATAAAACGAATTTTGTGTGTTTGTCATTATTCCGAGTCGTTCGGAAAAATAATAGTATTTTGAGGACTTGTCGGTCATGTATGCGGTCAAAGCACATATGACAGTTATAAAAATTATAATCGCCAGACCTAATGCAAGCTTTTTGTATTGAAGTCTCTTCATTTTAAATTGCTCCTTTCTCAAATGACTGATTTAATAGAGATAGTATTTTATTTATAAAATAGTTTTACCGGATTGTCGACTTTCCTTTGCGTGTCTATGGTATCATATTTTTCTTGCATAATCCACAAAAACGGCTCAAGTGATAAACTTTTTGCCGAAAATGCAGAAAATAAGGGATATTTTATCCCTTGACGGCAGCAGGCTATTAAACAATTTGACATTTTGCCGTGCCTGTGGTAATATCATACAAAAACTCCGAGGAGAAAAATATGTCTAAATATCTTATTATAAACGCCGATGATTTCGGTCTGTGCCACTCCGCGAATATGGCGGTAGAAGAGCTTTTTGAAGGCG
The DNA here is from genome assembly GCA_964617965.1 of uncultured Ruminococcus sp. GTDB lineage: Bacteria > Bacillota > Clostridia > Oscillospirales > Acutalibacteraceae > RUG806. The sequence continues at coordinate 5,873 of CAZTWO010000004.1, forward strand.
GCTGGCTTAAGTCTTCTACAATAATGACTCCATGTCCCGGTGCGGATGAAGCGATAGAATTTGCGAAGAACCATCCGCAGTATGCGATAGGCGTTCATCTTACTCATACAAACGAGTGGGAGGATCGTTTTCCGTGGGGCGGACTTACCGACGGCAAATCAATTCACAACGAAAAGGGCAGAATGTGGCCCGAGAGTGATGATTTTGAGGCTCATTGCGATTATGACGAAGCGTGTGCCGAAACGCTTGCACAGATTGAATACTGTGAAAACAAAGGAATGAAACCGTCTCATGTGGATTCTCATATGGGTGCGGTGTACGGGCTTAACGGCAAATTAAAGCTGCTTCCCAAAACTCTCGCAATATGCGGCAAAAAAGGTTATCCGTTCAGAATGTTTTCTAAGCCTCTTGTCTCACAGTGCCCCGAAGGTACGCCCGTTTGGCTTTTTAAGGCTGCTTGCTATTTCTGTAATTTCTTCGGCAAGGTAAATCATGTTCTTATGCCCGATTATCTTATTTTCCCCGAGAGCATTGCCGACGCAGACAGCTACGACGAGTTTAAGAATAACTTTATAGAGTATCTGATTAAAATCCCCAACGGTATTTGCGAGACTTATGTTCACCCGGCACTGCCGACGGAAGAAATGAAATCTATCACATCTCGCTGGCAGAGAAGATATTTTGAATATCTTGTAATGAAGGACCCCGAGGTACATGCCGCATTCAAAACACACGGTGTGCATCTTATCAGTTACAGAGATATGGTCGAGCTGAAATCAAAAAAGTAAGTTTTTGTGTTCTGTAAAATTTACAGAAGTAAAATTTACGGTTGACAAATTTAATCTTTAGTGCTAATATATCTAAGTGCTTCGGCACGGATATATTTGCGGATGTGGCGGAATTGGCAGACGCGCTAGGTTCAGGTCCTAGTGAATGCAAGTTCATGTGGGTTCAAGTCCCGTCATCCGCACCATGAAAAAACCAAGTCTTAGGACTTGGTTTTTTCAATGATATCCGTTCTTGTCAGAACGGGTGATATATCTTCGATATGATATCGCACTGCGTGCGGTGATATATGTTTTCTTTCTCCGGAATATCCGAAAGAATAATTTTCAAGCAAAATACGAGCCGAAAAACGAAAGAACCCTTTGATAGGGTTCTTTCTACTATACTGTAATTACTGTATTAAAGCCCTTGCGATAGCTGTGTCCTGTGTAAAATTCGGGATATTATACAGCACCAGGACCTGTGTAATGCCGTTTTCTCTGATATAATCCGTTACCGAGTTCTTAAAAAATCGCAGGTCAATCAGATGTGTTTCGGCATAATCGTCGACTGTAAACTGAGAAAAACAGTTGGCATATGAATCCTTCAGAATCAGAAGTTTACCCACTCCGCCGCCTTGAATGACAGTTGTGGATTGATTTGAATTAAGAAAAACCGCGTATTGATCTTTTCCGCTGAGATATTTCCGCTCGTAAATGCTGTCAGTTATATAACTGCCGCCATTGTAGCTGACGATATGCGTCATTGTTTTATAGTAGGCTGTAATGGTATCGTAAGGGGCAAAGGGATAGTTGACCTTGTTATAGGCAGTACCACGAAAATTATTGCACAACTCTTGGCTCTGCCAAGCGGAAAGAGGCTGAGCCGTTTTTCCCTGGGCCTGCATCCAAGCTGCATAGCAATAGTAGGCGCCAAGGCTTGTAAAATGATGGTCGGTCATGTAGTAGATGTACTCGTCCTTATGCTCCGATAATATATCAAATACATTCACGGTATCAAGTCCCTGTTCTTTTGCGATATTCAAAAGTTTCTCCTGGTCAATATTCGGAGCAAATGCAGGCAGCTTATCGCTGAGAATTTGTGCCGCAGTCGGAACAAGCATTACCTGCATAGGTATATCTGCGGATTTCATTTTGCCGTACAGTTTAACAAGTGCTTTGATGTTTGCATTGAATTGCTCTTGATTATAATCCGTAAAGACATCGATGAGATAGCCGTCCTTGCCGAAATAAACATCGGAGATTTCGGTTTTGCCGCTAAGACGCTCAGCAAGGGTCTTGACAGTTATCAGGCTGTCTCTTAAAGGGAATTGGTCAGCAAGGTATTTTTCGATTTGAGTTCCCATTTTGCCGCTGAAAAAATCGGATATGGAAATTGTGTCTTTTTGGGTCAGCGTCCTTTTTTCGTTCTCGGAATAGTATTTATCCGGCACAAGAAAACCTGAGAGCATTCCGACAGCCAAAAGCAGACAAAATACAGAAGTAATGATTTTATTTCGCATTCTGCCATTTCTCCTTAAAAACGAAAATACAGGAACGGATTATATGACCCGCTGATAATGTATGATACTGCAAGTCCAGTCACAGCCACAATGCCGGATGTGTCTGCGGCAGTCATCAATCTCTCATTGCATTTTTCGTTCAGTCTGTGATAGAGCTTTGTGCCGATTGGCGTAGAGGCAACAGCACACAGCACAAACAGCGGCAGATAAGAAAGCATCTCATAGAGTGTTGTCGAATTGCAGAACACCGCTCCGCCGAACATTGTTTTAAGGTAGGCAAATCCCGCTCCGATATCTTCGAAAGCGAACAGTACCCATCCCAGAACTACACATAAAAGCGTATAGATATGTCTGACAAATGAGGGTGCTTTCTTTAATCTATTCAATAAGAAAAACTTCTCGAAAATCAGAAGTACTCCATAAAAAGCTCCCCACAGCACATAGTTCCAACCGGCACCGTGCCAGAAGCCGGTAAGAAGCCATACGACGGCTATGTTGCGAATCTGAACGGCAGTCCCTTTTCGGTTGCCGCCCAAGGGAATATACACATAGTCCCGAAACCAAGTTCCCATAGAGATATGCCAGCGCCGCCAAAAATCCGTAATGCTTTCGGAACAATACGGATAATCAAAGTTCTCAAGAAAATCAAATCCGAACATTTTACCCAGACCGATTGCCATATCCGAATAGCCCGAAAAATCGAAATAGATCTGAAATGCAAAAGCAATAATTCCGACCCAGGCGGAAACGACAGTCTGATTGCCCGCATTTGAAATCGTATTCCACAGAAGTCCTATATTGTTTGCGAGCAGAACTTTTTTCCCGAGTCCGCAGACGAAGCGTTTTATTCCCTCGGTGAATTTATCAAAAGTTATATCGCGTTCGTCAATTTGTTCGGCGATCGTCTGATAACGCACAATAGGGCCCGCAATAAGCTGTGGAAACAGTGAAACATACGTTCCGAAAGATATAATATTTTTCTGTGCTTTGGCGTCGCCCCGATAAACGTCGATGGTATAGCTCATCGTCTGAAAGGTATAAAATGAAATTCCGATAGGCAGTGGAAGGTTTAAAAGCGGAATATTGCATCTGAAAATGCCGTTTACCGTGCTGATAAAGAAATCGGTGTACTTAAAAAAGCATAAAAGACTCAGATTGACAATTACAGACACCAAAAGTCCGATTTTGGCTTTCGGCGTTCCCCGAAATTTCTCCACCGCCAGACCACAGCAGTAGTCGAGTACGGTGGAGAATATCATCAGTCCGACATAAACAGGTTCGCCCCACGCATAAAACAGCAGGCTGAACACAAACAGTATGGCATTTTTCGCTTTTTTCGGAGCGAGAAAATACGCCGTCAGCACGCAGGGCAGAAACAACAGCAGAAATGTCAGCCCCGAGAATACCATTTTCAGTTTCCTCCGAGCAGGGGCATATCGTCGTTATCGTCTGAAGAAGTCAGACCGCCTGCGCTCCCGTCATCCTCGGAAACAACAGCAGAGTTATTCGGAAGTGACCCGAAAATGCTTTTGATGGCTTCATCAATTTTTGCGTATTCGGAAACCGCAAGCTTGTTTTCCGCTTCGCTGTCTTCGCCGTCATAGCTTGCACCTGCAAGAATATACATTACATAATTTCCGCTCTGATAAATTCGTGCATTCAAAACCTTGGCAGTGCTAAACGGATACTGACGGATATAGTCAACCATCTGAGAATAGTTTGTATTTAATAATTTTACCGCTTCTTCGGCATATCCGTCTTTGACCTTAAGAACAATAACCGTGTCCGGATTGACACTTGACACGGAGTTTTGCTTCGCAGCATAGCTTTCTATCTTTGAAAGATCGAAGCCGAAGCTGTTCTGCAGCCATTCTTTGTCAATTTCGGTATCACAAAGGTAATTGTCCTTGCCGATGGCGTCGGCAATTTTCTGCTCGATTTCGGCAGGGGTTATGTTGATGTTTGCGCCGCTATTGTTGCCGTCATTGCTTTTGTCGCTGTTTGACCCGCATCCGACAAGGCAGACAATCATTAAAACAGAAAGAAAAATCAGTGCAGTTTTTTTCATGATAAACAGGCTCCTTTTGCCGTCATAATTCAGAAAGCTTTTCGGTTTTGCCCGTACGCAGCAACTCCGATTTTTTGCTTCCGTATATATAACGACTGAGAAAAGAAAAATGTCGGAGAAATTTAGTCCGACATATTTTTTTCTTAATTGATATTAGGATTTTAACGGCCAAACGCATTGTATACGGCGATTACTTCATCTTCGCCGGCCCCGTCTGTTCCGTAAAGACAGCAGCTTACATTATCGTCTGACCAGGTAATTTTATAATAGGTTTCGATGTCGCCTCCGATTTTATACAGTGTTGCGGTGTTTTCTTCGTCGATAATCTTGATTTTCTGCTCTTCGCCCGTAAGCCCCGAGAAATCCCCGTCCTGCGTTGAAGCTCTGGCTTCAAAGGATTTTCCGTTCATCACAAAATGTATCGATGCTATTTCTCCGTTGATTATTGTATAAGAAATATCGGAAGCATCGGACGGAGCGTCAAATGTAATACCTATTTCCTTGAATGCATCGGCGTTTTCGACATCGACAAATGGATTGCCGCCTTCAATATAACCGGCATTCGGCTGAGTCTGTGTGTCATCCGGAATGAACCTGGTTACGCCGAGCACCGCAAAACACAGGCAAGCGGCAATCGGCAGAGCAAAACGCAGAAAATGATTTTTCTTTTTTGTTTCGGCAGGTTTTTCGGTCGGAGCTGTCTTTTGCGCTTTTTTCAGTATATTTTGATACATCCGCTCTTTTGCATCGACTTGCGGAGCGATGTTATCGATGGACTTTTTGATTTTATTCTCGCTCACGGCTCAAAACCTCCTATCTGCCGCCGTAGTAGTTCTCTTGCTTCCCGCAAATGATTGCGAATAGTTGAGGGCGGTTTTTTGAGCATAACGGCAATTTCGTCCGTTTTGTAATCCATATAATAATGCAGATAAATTACATCCTTGTATTTTGCAGGCAGTTTTCTGACGACTTCAAGCGTTTCATCTATGGCAGAAGTATCCTCGTTCGGGATATCCGGCATTTCATCTATGGGGGTTGTCTGTTTTCGCCACCAGTGCTTTAATCGGTCTTTGCACAGATTGATGGCTGTTACAGTCAGCCACTTCTTTTCGTGAGTTTCATCGTTAAAGTCATAATCGCCTGTCAATACCTTAACAAATACATCCTCGGTGCAGTCCTCGGCTTCCGCCGGGTTTTTCATATAGGTAAAGCATAGACGGTACACCTGTTTGTAATTCCGTTCATAGAATGCTTCGAACCATTCGTCCGTATGAAACGAATTTTCCGGCATATTCTTTTCCTCCTGATTATATAACGATTTGGAACTCGATTTTGTCGGGTGATTATTACGGAGTTTTATTCTGCAATCTTAATATGTTACCGTCAATGCTCTGTTTGCAAGCTCTCTGAGACAAAAGCCTGTGAGTGGGACACCGGTGTAGTTATATTGTTCGAGCTTATCTTCAAGCAGCTTCTTTGCGGCTTCATCGGGTCTTGCAAGCATTTCATAAATGCATGTCATAAGTTCAAACGCCATGTCGTATTTTTGACACCAGCGGTCAAGCTCTTTGAAAAGCGGAACACTCTTGTCGTGCATCATCTCGGAACACTCATACATTTTTTCGATATAAGCCCTGAGCTCTTCGATTGCCATTGATTCATTGCCGGAGTTATATAAATCCCACACTCTGTGAGTCATTGCCGACATTCTGTTTGATGTATACTGTGTAAGGCACGACACACCGAGATGGTCTGCCATATATGCGAACTTCTCCGCTTTTTCTTCGCCTAAAATAATCTTATGGGCGTTCGCTGTCGATTTTGCTTTGTCGTACGCATACGGGTTCCACAGATAATCGCATATTGTGATAAGCGGAATTTTTGTACACTCCGCATATTCCATAACATTTGAAATAAATCCCGCAGAGTATTTATATAAATCCCTGTCACGCCCCTGTATGCCGTCAAGGTGCATCCTGTCAAACATTTCACAGTCGTTGACGGGGTAGTTGTCCCAATAAAGCGGCTTGTGTCCCGTTGAACGAATGAGATCCCTTGCATCCGAGGACCTGAGAACACGAGAACAAATCTCTTCACCCGTCCAGAAAATATCGACATCGGTAGGAATTGACCTGCCGAACTTTGAAATATAATAGCTGTCAGTGTCGCCGCTGTACTGCGTGGGGCAGACTGTGAGTTTAATCGATTTGTCATGCTCTTTAAGCTCACGGTAAAGGCGATTTATAAGATAAGTCTGTGCGGATACGACATCGTCGAATTTTTCTTTATCGGCTTCATGCTGAAGAATATCGGGAATGTCATCAAACAGCAGACCGAAATTGCGTATGCCGATTTCATACAGCTGAAGGAGCTTATTATACAGAAGACGGAAATCGCTGTCTGATGAATATTCATAAGAGAGCCCCGGACCTATACACCAATAAAAATCGATAAAGTTTTCTTTTGCAAATAAAAACAGATCAGTCAGCTCTTTAAGCTCTTTTTCGGGATATGGTATATTCCACTTCTCTCTGTGATATACATCATCCTTGGGAGCATAATAATATGTGTTCATTCCGTGCTTTGCGGCGAGATGCATGACAGAAACACGCTCTTCTGCCGTCCACGGCTTGCCGTAAAAGCCCTCAATATATCCTCTTACGCCGAACAGGGGATAGTCGATAATTTCACCTGTGTAAAATTCATCCGATTTCAATATTTTCGCAAGGGCATATGCACCTCTGTAAAGACCCTTTTCGCATGAAGCAGTAATAACCGCTTCGTTTTCTTCTATTTCAAGTCTGTATTTTTCGTCGGTGAGTATGCTGTCGTTTTCGATAAATGTAAATTCCTTCGACTTGTCTATAACGGACTTTATGATATATTCGCCGTCTGTTTTTATGTTCTCGTTACAGAAAACCTTCATAACCGTATGCGAACATCCGGTTGCAAAAGTCACTGCTTCGGGTGTTTTTATTTTATTGAATTTCTTTGTCTGCTGAAAAACGGAATACATAAAAAATTCCTCCATATCTTTTTGTGCTAATATAATAACACAGAAAATAAAGTCGGTACAGTACTTTTAATGGCTTGAAAAAAATATTTTATGGTTTTGTTGTGTGCATTGTATAAATATAAGTTATATCAACATGTGATAATAGGTGAAAAATAACGGAATTTTGCTCAAAAGGCAAAAAAGTGTTGAATATCGCAATAAAACGGTGATACAATATAGAATAATCTTATATATAAGCTTATGCTTATAGTTGGGGGCTTTATGAATGTTTGACGGCATGGATTATGTTTACGAAGTGTATCTCGAGAGAAGCTTTTCCGCTGCGGCAAAAAAACTTTTTATTTCTCAGCCGGCTTTGTCCGCCGCTGTTAAAAAAGTTGAAAAGCAGCTCGGAATTACTATTTTCGACCGCTCCACAAATCCCATTTCTCTCACTCAGGCGGGCAGAGTCTGCATTGAGTCCGTCGAACAGATGCGTTCATTGCAGCATAATATGCTCAATCAGCTTAATGATCTCTCTGAAATGAAGAGCGGCAATGTAATAGTCAGCGGCGAAAACTTTATTTCTTCGTTTATTCTGCCTGAAATAATTCTTCGCTTTATGAATACATATTCCGGGATAAATGTCGAGCTTGTCGAGAGCCACACACACGACCTTAAAAATCAGCTTCTTGACGAAAAGGTCGATATTCTTGTGGCGCATGATTTTGACCCCGAGCTGTTTGTGTCGTATCCGCTGTCGGATGAAACACTTCTTCTTTGTGTCCCCGTTGGCAATCCGATAAACGACCGTTTTGTCGACAGATGCCTTGCGGACGACGATTTTATGAACGGCAGATATATGTCTCACTCCTGCCCGACGGTTGACTTAATTGATTTTGCCGAAGAAGAATTTCTTGTACTCAAAAAAGGCAATGATATGTACACCCGCACAATGCAGCTTTGCGAAAACGCCGGATTTGTGCCGAATGTAAAGATATATTCCGACCAGCTTATGACTGCTTACAATATGTCCCGCGCGGGGCTTGGACTTACCGTTGTCACCGATAATCTTATGCGTGCGGTTCACGGTACTTCAAAGTGCAGAATTTATAAGATTTCAGGCGAAAACACAAAGAGAAAGCTGTGCATAGGATATAAGAAAAAGAGATATCCTTCACGTGCTATGGAAGCGTTTGTTCAGTGTGCAAGAGAGGTTTACAGAGCGAAATAACCTGTGCAAATAACTTTTATTAATAATACATAATATAAAAAATAAAATGTTTGGCATTTTGCACAAAAAATAAGAAAAAATTAATTTTTTCTACGCTTGAATTTTTGTCAAAAAAGACTATAATTTGTGTTGCAAGAGACGGAAATTAACAAACCGTCTCCTGCGGCACTTTTTCTTTTACGGAAATATAACTTCGGAAGTGATTGTATTGATTACGGTATTTATCATAGCGCTTTTGATCGGAGTAATTCAGATTTTGCTTGAAACTGTTTCATTCACATTTTTCCTCGGAAAAAAGCTTTTCAAAGGTGCCTTTGCCGTTGCCGCAAAGCTTCTGCTTTACGGTGTCGGACTTTATGTATTGTTCAAGTTTCTGCGTGCTTCTGTCACGATTGCCGCAATAGGCTTCGGTGTGGGCTTTTTCATTTCGCTGTTTATTGCGGTCATACATCGAATAAGAAAGCATCAGTAGAAGGGAGGGAAAGACTGTGAATACAATAACGGTCATTGAAGCCGCCGTCGGTGCAGTAGCGTTTGCCGCCTGTCTTGCGGGCTACATTTTCACAAAGCATCGTCTTGACGGCAAAGAACTCACCAAAAAAGACAAACGAAAAAAGAAGCTCTGGTTTGTGGGGCTGATAATCACCGGATGGTTTTTAATCGGTGTGCTGATAACTTCTCTTTTAGACAAGCATTTTGAATTTAAAATCGGATTTGAAATGTTCAGCGAGAGAGTTGACCTGTTCGGCATTACAATAGCCAAGACAACCATTATTGCGGCATGCAGCACGGCGGTAATAATTATTCTGCTTATTCTTTTCAGATTGTTTGCCGTTCCGAAATTTACGACAGATACACCAAAGGGCATTCAGAATGTTGCAGAGTGTGCCATAGAAGCCGTTGACAAGTTTGTCGCAGGTGTTGTCGGTGAAGAATCCGCAAAAGGACTTTCACCCTATATGCTCTCTATCGCTCTGTTCATGCTCGGCTGTGCGTTTACCGAACTTCTGGGCCAGCGTGCTCCGACATCGGATCTTACATGCACATTCGCAATGGGTCTTCTTACGTTTATTCTCATTAACGTATACGGCATCAAAAAACACGGTGTCGGCGGACGACTTAAGTCCATGGGCGGTGCAATTCCGGCGATGCGTCCGGTTATGGTTCCGCTTAAAGCCGTAAGTGATATCGCCGTTCCCATTTCGCTTGCATGCCGACTGTTCGGCAACATGCTCGGCGGTATGATGGTTATGGACCTGCTCAAGGGTGCATTAGGCGGTTACGGCTCCGGTATTCCGGCAATCGCGGGACTTTACTTTAATCTGTTCCATCCCATGATACAGATTTACATCTTTATTATTCTTTCGCTTACGTTTATTAACGAAGCGCAGGAATAAAGCCAAACAAAACAAAAAAATTAAATTCCGTTACAGGAGGATATTATTATGAATTTCATCGCAGCAGCTATTATCATGTTCGCAGTATGTATCGTAGGTTTCGGCATGTGCCTTGCAACAATGAAGGCAATTGAGTCCTCGGCTCGTCAGCCCGAAGCTTCAAGCAAAATACAGACCATTCTTCTTTTGGGCTGTGCTCTTGCGGAGTCAACCGCTATTTACGCATTCGTTGTCGCACTTATTCTCGGTGTTAAATAAGAACGAAGAAAACTAATTACAGAAGGAGTGAGATAGATGGCAGACTTACTTTCAAAAGACATGATAGCCGATCTCATACTTAACATAATCAACATACTTGTGCTTTTCTTCGTCACAAAGGCTCTGCTCTATAAGCCCGTTAAAAAGTTTCTGAATGCGAGAAAAGAGAAGCTTGATGCATCTCTGTCCGATGCCCAAAACGCCGAAAAAGCCGCTAACGAGTCAAAGGCAAAATATGATGCTCTGCTCTCGGATGCCGAAGCCGTAAAAGCCGAGGCTGTCAAAAAAGCGGAAGCAGAAGCACGTCAGACGGCGCAGAAGATTATAGACGACGCTAAGAGTGAAGCCAAAGCTATTGTCGAAAAAGGCAATAAAACAGCCGAAGCGGAACACAAGAAAATGATTGCCGACGCAAAAGACGACATTGTCGATGCCGCTCTTGACGTTACCGAGAAGCTTCTTGGCAGAAGTGTAAAAGACGAAGACAACCGCCGCATCATAGACAGCTTCTTCAATTGACGGAGGGATATGCATGAAAAAATGTATGTTAACCGTCGCATCCACAATGACCGAACCTACATATAATTACCTTTGCGAAAAGGCAAAAAGCAAGGTCGAAAAGGATACAGAGATAGTAAAGATTGTCGACGACAGTGTTATAGCCGGCTTTATCATGGAATATGACGGTACGGTTTATGACTGCAGTGTCGGCACTCAGTTAAAACAGCTGAAAAAACACCTTTCTTCCGACGGAGGTGACAGATAATGCCAGTCGGTATAAGTGAATTTCTCAAAAAACAGATTTCGGATTTTGCCCCCGGTGCGGTAGTTTATCGCAAGGGTATTGTATCAAAATCCGGTGACGGCGTTGTAAAAGTTACGGGACTTCCCGGCAGACTCTACGGCGAGCTGCTCGAATTTGACGGCGGCGTTTTCGGCATGGTTTTTGACCTTGAAGAGGACGGCGCAGGTGTTGTTCTGCTCGATAATGATGACTCCGTAAAGGTGGGCGACGGCGTAAAGGGCACAGGCGTTGTGGCGCAGACTCCCGTGGGCGAAGAACTTATCGGTCGTGTTGTCGATCCCATCGGCAGACCCCTTGACGGCAAGCCGCTTGAAGCGGATAAATTCCTGCCCGCTGAGCGTCCCGCACCTCCCATTATCGACAGACGCCCGGTTGACACTCCCATGATGACGGGTCTTCTTGCTGTCGACAGCATGATACCCATCGGCAGAGGTCAGCGTGAGCTTATTATCGGCGACCGTCAGACAGGCAAAACCACAATTGCCGTTGATTCTATTATAAATCAGCACGATAAAAATATGATATGCGTATATTGCGCAATCGGTCAGAAGGCCTCAACCGTAAAAGAGGTTGTCGATACCCTGACCGCCTCGGGTGCTATGAAATACTCGGTTGTTGTTTCCGCAACCGCAGCAGACAGCCCCGCAATGCAGTATCTGGCACCCTATTGTGCCTGCTCAATAGCCGAATATTTCGAGGAACAGGGCAAGGACGTATTGATAGTTTACGACGATCTTTCAAAACACGCCGTAGCTTACAGAACAATTTCTCTGCTGCTTCTTCGACCGTCGGGGCGTGAGGCATATCCCGGTGATATATTCTATCTGCATTCACGTCTGCTTGAACGCAGTGCCTGCCTGTCAGAGGCAAAGGGCGGCGGCAGTATTACGGCTCTGCCGATAGTGGAAACCACTGCGGACGATATTTCCGCCTATATTCCCACAAACGTTATTTCAATTACAGACGGTCAGATTTATCTTGAAAGCGGACTTTTCCATTCGGGTGTTCGCCCGGCTGTTAACACAGGTCTTTCTGTTTCGCGTGTCGGTCGTTCGGCACAGTTCCCGGCAATGAAAGCGGACTCCGGCGACCTGAGAATAGGTCTTTCGCAGTATCGTGAAATGGCTGTGTTCGCACGTTTCGGCAGTGATGTAGATGCCGAGACAAAGCGTATGCTCGAAAAGGGTGAAATGCTTGTCGATATATTCAAGCAGGGCAGAAACGCTCCCTATTCACTCTTTGACGAAGTCGCTCTTATTTTAGCTTATAAAACGGAATGTTTTATGGGTGTAAAGACAAAGGAATTCCCGACCGTCATTAAAAACTATCTTGATTATCTCGACAAAAATGTCGGTGAAATCAAGCATAAAGTTAATGAAACGGGCGAGCTTAACGACGACGATAAGGCGACTGTTGTTGACGCCATAAAGAAGTTCGGGGAAGGTATACACTCATGAACGGCTCTGTAAGTGAGATAAAATCACGCCTTGAAAGTGTAAAACAGACCCGACAGATAACAAACGCCATGTATCTTCTGAGTATATCGCGTCTCAGAAAGCTTCTGCCGCAGATAGGCTATGAAGTAAAATATATGGACAGACTTCACAGTGTTCTTGCGGATGTTCTGAGTGCTTCGAATATTACGGCGCTGCATCAGCGTTTTCTTGAAATCGATTCAAAAGGCACAACGCTTATAATGTCCGTGATGGGCGACAAGGGTCTTTGCGGCAGTTATAATATTGATGTCGCAGAGCTAACCGCACAGGAAATGAAGAAGCACAAGGATGCCAAGCTTTTCTGTTTCGGTCTTGTCGGAAATGAAATACTGTCTTCAAAGGGCATGACACCCGATGAAGTTTTACCGGGGTCTTCAATGCATCCGTCGCTTCATCTGGCGGAGGGGCTCACCGCAAGGCTTATTGACGAATATATAACCGACAGAATAAATGAAGTGTATGTTATATATACTCCGTATACTCACGGTGAGAAAAAGCCCGTTTGTGTTCGCCTTCTGCCGCTTATGAAAGAAGATTTTGTCGACAAGGACGGTGTTCTGCCCATTGATGAGATGATATGCGAGCCGTCACCGGAGGCGTTATTTGAACATATGGTTCCGCTTTACTGCACAGCTATGATTTATGATATGCTTGTGCAGTCAGCCGCCTGTGAAAACTCGGCGAGAACCACGGCGATGAAATCGGCTGCCGATAATGCCGATGAAATGATAAAAAAGCTCCAAAGTGAACTTAATGCTTCACGACAGTTAAGGATAACAAATGAGATATCCGAAATGTCTGCCGCGAAGTCGTATGCTACGGAGGAACAGTAATATGGATAAAAAATTTACAGGTGAAATAATTAAAATTTCAGGTCCCGTTATAGATATTCGTTTTGCCGAGGGTGAAGAACCGCCTCTTAACGCTCTGCTGACTGAAGAAGAGTCCGGCAGACATATGGAGGTTGCTTCACATCTGGGCGGCGGCAAGGTTCGTGCCATTTCTCTTGAAGCTCCCGAAGGACTCAGATGCGGAGTTAAGGTATCGGGCGACGGCGGCGGAATAACAGTTCCCGTCGGTGACGGTGTAATCGGCAGAGTTATCGATGTTCTCGGCAGACCGATTGACGGCAAGGGCGAAATTAAAACGGATGAACGCATGGCAATTCACCGCAAAGCTCCCACGCTTAACGAACAGCGTCCCGTTAACGAGCTTCTTGAAACAGGACTTAAGGTTATAGATCTTCTTGTGCCGTATGCAAAGGGCAGCAAGATAGGACTTTTCGGCGGTGCGGGTGTCGGCAAGACCGTTCTTATTATGGAAATGATTCATAATATCGCAACGGGTCACGGCGGATATTCCGTATTTACCGGTGTCGGAGAAAGAAGCCGTGAGGGAAACGAGCTTATAAGAGACATGGAGCAGAGTGGCGTTATAGACAAGGCCGTGCTTGCTTTCGGTCAGATGAATGAACCGTCCGGCTCAAGAATGAGAGTTGCCATGACCGGGCTTACCGAAGCCGAGTATCTTCGTGATGTAAAACACAGAGATGTTCTGCTGTTTATAGATAACATTTACCGTTTTGTTCAGGCAGGCAACGAGGTCAGCGCTCTTTTAGGCCGTATGCCCGGTGCGGTCGGCTATCAGCCCACACTTGCACAGGAGCTCGGCGAGCTTGAAGAGAGAATCGCTTCAACCGATAAGGGGTCAATTACATCCGTTCAGGCTGTATATGTTCCTGCGGATGACCTTACTGACCCCGCTCCGGCTACTATATTTACGCACCTTGACGCCACAACGGTTCTGTCACGTTCTATTGCCGAACAGGGTATTTACCCTGCAGTCGATCCGCTTGAATCGTCTTCAAGAATGCTTCGTCCCGAGGTTGTCGGCGAAAAGCATTACGCCGTTGCGTCGGCTGTTACGGAGTGCCTTCAGAGATATGCGGATCTTAAGGATATCATATCAATACTCGGTATGGACGAACTCTCTCCCGAAGACAAGCTAACGGTTTTAAGAGCTCGTAAGATTCAGAAATTCCTGTCTCAGCCCACACACGTCGCAAAGACCTTCACCGGGCAGGACGGCAGATTTGTCAAGCTTGAAGACACGATAGAAGGCTTCCGCAAGATTGTCGAAGGCGAAGCGGATGATGTTCCCGAAAACGCTTTCTTTATGGTCGGCACGTTTGAAGAAGCACTCGAGAAGGCAAAAACGCTTTGATGAATGGGGGAGTCGACTACGGACAGCGATAAAACCTTTAACGTAAACATATATACGCCGGAAAAGCAGTTTGACTCCGGTATGTATACCTCTTTTCTCTGTCATGCCATTGACGGCGAAATATGCATATTAAAAGATCATATGCCTATGATTGTCGCCGTTGATATCGGTGCAATAATTCTGACGGATGACAAAGGTGAAAAGCACACAGCCGTCTGCGGCTCGGGCTTTGCCGTCATAAAAGACAATGTTCTCAACACCTTCGTTGAAACCTGCAACTGGAAAAACAGCCTGCAGGAAGCCGAAGACGAAGCTCAGCTTCTTCGTGAAAAAGAGCAGGAGAGCATCAAAGACCTCCGCCGAATCAAAATCGAGCTTATCCGCGCAATGGAAGAGCCGAAGAAAAAAAATAACTGAACGACATTGCAAGGAGCAAGGAGCAAGGAGCATGGAGCAGTTGCAGATAGTGAAGTTTGGATTAAACCCTTTTCAATATTCACAATCGTTCAGCTGAATAAAACAATAAAAACCGCAGTACATAGCAAAGTCGCTATGCACTGCGGATTTTTTTGTATTATGAAATTGAAAAACTATAAACAAGAAGCGAGCTTTCGGTGTCCATCCACTGCTCCTTGCTCCTTGCTCCTTGCTAACTTTATATCAGCATCCTATTTTGCCAAAGAGCATTGAGAAGTACGATACAAGCATCTTGAATATTGCAACAACAAAGTTAATGCCCGACATTGCGACGCTCACGGCTACACTCTGCGGAAGGTCGGTGCCCTCGGACGCTTGGGCTGTCTTTGTCTTTTCAATTGCGAATTCGTCTATCTGCTCGATTTCCTGTGTTTCATCATCGACAATATACGCTTTATAGATAAGCTTGTTGCCGTCAATTTCGGTTGTGCAGAAGCAGCCGCCTCTGTCACGAGTTGTCTCGGCTTTTGCGGCTACGTCGAGAATGGGGGAAATGGCGTCTTCGTTAACAGCGTATCTCTTTGTTCCGGCTGTGGAGGGAAGTACATAGATTGTGCCTTCGGGGTCAACCGCAAGAGAGGTCTCTTCGCCGTTTATATATTCGTTTACATATGTTACATCATCAACAAGCTCGTCATCCTCGACAAAGTTTGTTCTGAGATACATATGGTCATGACCTGCGTATACAACGTCAATGTCAAGCTCGTCGATTATCGGGAGCAGAATGTCTCTCATGATAATGGTGTCGGGCTTGTTTATGTTTTTGCCTGCGGAATAGAACGAACGGTGAGCGAGAATTATCTTCCACTGCGCATTAGAATTGGTCATATCGTTTATAAGCCAGTTTCTCTGAGCCTGGCTCATGGGATACATATCGTTTGTGTTAAGGACAGCAATGTGGGCGTTGCCGTAATCGAATGAATAGTAAACGCCTTCAAGTGACTGATTGTCCGATTCATCAAGGCAGAATGTATTCTTGAAGCAGTTTGTGTTGAATTTGTTTGTAATGTTGCCGTCGTGGTTGCCGGCTACGGGCACCTGTGTAAGAACATCATTTGCGAATGCGAAGTTTTTAAAATACCAATCCCACTCGTCGTTTGTGTTGTCGTTAACATAGTCGCCGAGGTTTACGACAAATTCGGCATCGGGCATTGTCTCAAGCGCACCTTTAAGCGTAAGAGCGGCATGTGCGAAGTTTTCGTCACTGCTTGCCTGCACGTCGGCGATTGTAACAAACTTAAAGCTGTTGTCGCCGTCATCGGTTGAAAAGCTTTTTGCGTCGCTCCATATGTTTGCGGCGGCGTCACCCACACGGTATGTGTATGAAGTGCCCGCTTCAAGTTCCGTCACAGCAACCTGATGAGAATACTGCTTGCGATAGAGAGTTGAAGAACCGCTGTATGTTTTTGCATTGTCAAAGCTGCCGTCATAATCGTCGGTTTTAACTATCTGCAAATCGGTGTTCGCGTTGTCAACGGTAAACCAGCAGAAGCCTCTGCCCGTCTTGCCGTCTGCATACATGGTGCAGGAAACATTTTTTACGGCTTTGCCGGAATTATCCGAAGCCGAAGCCGTGCCGACCGCACAAAGCAGCATAAGAGCCGCCATAAATACGGAAAGTGATTTTTTCAGTACATTTTTCATATTCGTCCTCCGTTTTATTGAGGTAAAATTTAGTTAAAACAAGTATAACATCTATATAACTAAAAGTCAATTTATTTTGATTTTTTGTGTAAAAAGCCGTGTACTATGCCCGCGTATTTTGGGAAGATACAAATTTTACTGTAAATCATTTGTATACTATGCACAAAATTCACAAAAAATTTCTAAAAGTCGTTCTAACAAAATAGTCAAAAAACACTTGCAATGCATTTATAAATCTGCTACACTAAACAGTGGAGGTGTAGACTTGTGAGCAACAAAAAGCAATCAAAAGCCGATTTGCCCGTCTATCTTTTCTGTCAGGGCAGAAACAGCGAAAGCTATGAATTTTTCGGCTCGCATAAAACAGACACCGGTGCCGTGTTCAGGGTATGGGCACCGCATGCGCAGTGTGTTTATGTTACCGGTGACTTCTGCTCGTGGCAAGAGACCGAATACCCCATGAATGAAATATCACCGGGTATATGGGAGCTTGAGATTGACGGCATTAAACAGTATGATACATATAAATATTGCATAAAAGATAATCACGGTGTTTTGCGTCTTAAGGCCGACCCGTTTGCCTTTCACAGTGAAACACGCCCCGGCACTGCCTCTAAGTTCTATGACTTAAGCGGTTTTGAGTGGACCGATAAATCGTATTTTTCAAAACGCAAACGCCGCACGGTCTATGACAGCCCCGTTAATATCTATGAAATTCACGCAGGGTCATGGCGAACAAATCCCGACGGAACATTTCTGTCTTACCGTATGCTTGCAGATGAGCTTGTGCCTTATCTTGTCGAAATGGGTTATACTCATGTTGAGCTTATGCCCGTTATGGAGCATCCGTTTGACGGCTCGTGGGGATATCAGGTTACCGGTTATTTTTCCGTTACATCCCGCTACGGTGTGCCGCATGACTTTATGTACTTTGTCAACAAGCTTCACGAAAACGGCATCGGAGTTATTCTCGACTGGGTCCCCGCACATTTCCCGAAGGACGCATTCGGGCTTTATGAATTTGACGGCGAGTGTCTCTACGAATATTCCGACCCGCTTAAAAGGGAGCATGCCGACTGGGGCACACGAGTATTTGACTACGGCAGAAATGAAGTTGTAAGCTTCCTTATTTCGTCCGCTTCGTTCTTCTTCAAAAAATATCATATAGACGGACTGCGTGTCGATGCCGTTGCATCAATGTTATATCTTGACTACGGCAAAAAAGACGGCGAGTGGCGTCCCAATATCTACGGAGGGCGTGAAAATCTTGAAGCGGTAGCGTTTATAAGACACCTTAACGAATGCATTTTCCGTGACCATCCATACGCTCTTATGATAGCCGAGGAGTCAACCGCATGGCCGCTTGTGTCACGCCCAGTGTCCGACGGCGGTCTCGGGTTTAATTTCAAGTGGAACATGGGCTGGATGAATGATATTCTCCGCTATACTTCGCTTGACGGCCTGTCAAGAAAATATAATCACGACCTTATAACGTTCTCGCTGTTCTATGCGTTTTCCGAAAACTTTATTCTGCCCGTGTCGCATGATGAGGTTGTGCACGGCAAGTGTTCGCTTATAGGCAAAATGCCGGGCTCATACGAAGAAAAATTTGCCGGTATGCGTGTGTTCCTGGGGTACATGTACGCCCACCCCGGAAAAAAGCTTCTGTTTATGGGTCAGGAATTCGGTCAGTTCATAGAGTGGGACGAGAAAAAGCAGCTCGACTGGTTTTTGCTCGATTACGATTCGCATAATTCACTCCACGAATTTACAAAGACGCTCAACGGCATCTATAAGTCAAACGCTCCGCTGTGGGAGATTGATTATTCATGGGAGGGCTTTAAATGGCTCGTAAGTGACGACTGCGACAATTCCGTTGCGGCATTCATGCGAACCGACAAAAAGGGCAACGATATCATTGCAATCTGCAATTTTACGCCTGTTACACGTGTCGGATACCGCATAGGAATCGACACTCCGGGCACACTTACGGTGCTTCTCAATTCCGATGACCCGACCTTCGGCGGCAAGGGCGAGTTTAATAAAAAGAGAATTAAAACAAAAAATATTTCCATGCACGGCAAAGACAATTCATTTGAAATTACTTTGCCGGGATTATCATGCATATACCTGAAATATAACCCGATAAGAAAGGATGAAGACTAATGGCAAGAAAAACAGAATGTATCGCTATGCTCCTTGCGGGCGGCCAGGGCTCGCGTCTCGGAATTCTCACAAAGAAAATAGCAAAACCCGCAGTGCCCTACGGCGGCAAATACCGTATCATTGACTTTCCGCTGTCAAACTGCGTAAACTCCGGCATTTATACCGTCGGTGTGCTTACACAGTATCAGCCGCTTGAGCTTAACGACTATATCGGCAACGGTCAGGCGTGGGACCTCGACAGAAACGAAGGCGGTGTGCATATCCTCTCACCCTATCAGCAGATAAAGGGCACAGAGTGGTATAAGGGCACGGCAAACTCCATTTATCAGAATATAAACTTTATCGACAGATATAACCCCGAATATGTCGCAGTTCTTTCGGGTGACCATATCTATAAAATGGACTATTCAAAAATGCTGGCGTTCCATAAAGAGAAAAACGCCGCATGCACAATAGCAATGCTCGAAGTGCCGTGGGAAGAGGCCTCCCGCTTCGGTCTTATGTTTACCGATGACGACGACAGGATAACGGCATTCGAAGAAAAACCGAAGAATCCCAAGTCAAACAAGGCATCCATGGGTGTTTATATCTTCACATGGAGCAAATTAAGAGAATATCTTATCGCCGACGAAAACGACCCCAATTCTTCAAACGACTTCGGCAAAAACGTTATCCCGGCAATGCATTCCGCAGGGGAGCGTCTTTTCGCCTATAAGTTTGACGGCTACTGGAAGGATGTCGGCACTATTGACAGCCTGTGGGAAGCAAACCTCGACCTGCTTAACCCCAAGGTAAATATAGACCTGTCCGATGAAGACTGGCGTATCTATTGCAAGAACTCCGCTCTCGCACCGCACTTTGTGTCAAATGACGCGTTTGTTCAGAACTCACTTGTTTCGGGCGGATGCTACATTGACGGCAATATAGATTATTCCGTACTTTTCGCGAACGTCAATATCGAAAAGGGTGCGACCGTCAAATATTCGATCATAATGCCCGGTGCTACGGTTAAAGCAGGCGCAACGGTTCAGTATGCGATGGTAGCCGAAAACGCAGTAATCGAAAGCGGCGCGGTAGTCGGCGAAGACCCCGAAAAATGCTCCGATCTGTCAAAGTGGGGCGTAACAGTAATAGGCTCCGATGTAACAGTCGGCAAAAACGCAGCAGTCAGTGCGAATATAATGGTAGATGAAAACGTAGAGGAGGGCAAAAAGATATGAGAGGCAACAATGTTCTCGGTATAATTTTCGCAAATGCCGATGATTCCGCAATACCCGAGATTACGGGCGTTCGCTCTATGGCGAGTGTGCCTTTCGGCGGCGGATACAGACTTATTGACTTTGTTCTTTCCAAAATGGTCAATGCCGGCATGACAAAGGTCGGTGTCATAACCAACAATAACTATCAGTCCCTTATGGACCATATCGGCGGCGGCAAGCCGTGGGATCTGTCACGCAAAAATGACGGTCTCTTCCTTCTGCCTCCGTTTAACAGTGCCGCTATGAGCAACTATAACACAAGCCGCATAGGTGCACTTAAAAATATTACAAACTTCCTTGAAAAGTCAAACGCCGAATATGTATTCATAAGCGACTGCACAACCGTTTCGGATATAAACCTGACCGAAGTATTCGCTTATCACGAGGCATATAAAGCCGATATAACAATGCTTTATGTCGACGGCAAAACTCCCGCTCTTTCGGAGCAGCCTGTTATCGACAGCATAGCTCCCGACGGCAGAATTGAGCATATGTCCTTCGGCACACCCGGCAAGGACGCAAAGTACGTTGCCAAAATGACTCTTATGAAAAAGAGCCTCTTAGAGCGTCTTGTTGAGGAGTGCTGGGCAAAGGGCTTTACTTCATTTGAAAAAGATATCTTTATAGACAACTGCGACAAGTTCAGAATTTACGGCTACAAAATGAAAGGCTTTGTACGTGTAATCGATTCGCTCTCATCTTTCTTTGAAGCAAATTTCTCGCTTCTTGAGCCCGAAAATTACAAGGCTCTTTTCTGCACCGCTCCCGTTATGACAAAGGTATACGAGGATATGCCCGCAGTATACGGTCTCGGAAGTGATGTCAAAAATTCGCTTATTGCCGACGGATGCATAATTAACGGCAAGGTCGAAAACAGCATTCTGTTCAGAGGATGCAGAGTAGAAAGAAACGCCGTTGTAAAGAACAGCATACTTTTCCCGCACGGCTTTGTTGCAGAGGATGCGGTGCTTCAGTATTGCATTACAGATAAATCCGTTACGGTTCGTCACGGAAAAACTCTTATAGGTGCCGATACCTATCCCGTCTATATCGGCAAAAATATACAGATATAAAACCACCATTTGGCAAGGAGGTTCTTTTAATGAAAGTTTTATACGCGGTAAGTGAAGCAAAGCCCTTTATCGCAAGCGGCGGTCTTGCCGATGTCGCGGGCAGTCTTCCCGTTGCTCTCAGACGCCGTCTTATCGGCTGCAGAGTTGTTCTGCCTTTATATGAGGGCATACCCGAGGAATATAAAAACGAGATGCGTTTTATTACGCACATTACCGTGCCCGTTGCATGGCGCAGACAGTACTGCGGCATTTTTGAGCTTAAATATCGTGGTGTAATATGCTATTTTATAGACAATCAATATTATTTCAAGCGTCAGGGAATTTACGGTCACTATGACGATGCCGAGCGTTTTGCGTTCTTCTCACGCGCGGTTCTCGAGATGATTCCTTATATTGATTTTAAGCCCGATATAATCAACTGCAACGACTGGCAGACGGCTCTTGTTCCCGTTTATTATTCAAAATATTACGCAAACCGTGAAGGCTATCAGAACATTAAAACAGTATTCACAATTCACAATATTCAGTATCAGGGCAAGTACGGCAGGGAAGTTCTGGGTGATGTCGCAGGCTTTGCCGAGGAGGATGCGCCTCTTCTTGAAAATGACGGCTGCATCAACTTTATGAAGGGCGCAATAGAATGCTCCAATGCCGTTACGACCGTGTCGCCGAGCTATGCCCAAGAGATACTTGACCCGTGGTATGCCTACGGTCTTGACAGCATCTTGAATGCTCGCAAATATAAGCTTCACGGCATATTAAACGGCATAGACACCGACACAAACAACCCCGCGACAGACAAGGCTCTTCCGTTTAATTTCGATGTTGAGCATATTGCGAATAAAGCAAAGTGCAAAGAGGCTCTTCAGAAAGAAATGGGTCTTCCCGTAAAACCGGATGTGCCCGTTATAGGCATCGTCAGCCGTCTTGTTTCGCATAAGGGCTTCGATCTTATAAAATGCGTGCTCGATGAGCTGCTCAGCACCGACGACGTTCAGGTTGTGGTTCTCGGCTCTGGCGAATGGCAGTATGAAAGCTTTTTCGGTGAGTGCCGTCAGCGTCACCCCGACAAATTAGCTGTAAAAATCGGCTTTATTCCGGCACTTGCTTCCCGCATTTACGGCGGAAGTGATATGTTCCTTATGCCGAGCCAGAGTGAGCCCTGCGGACTGTCGCAGATGTTCGCCCTTCGTTACGGTTCTGTGCCTATCGTAAGAGCCACCGGCGGACTTAAGGATACGGTTACCGATTCCGGTATCTTAGGTGAAGGCAACGGCTTTGTGTTTGACGACTACAACGCCCATGAAATGCTCCACACAATAAGACGCGCGGTTGAAGGCTACAAGGACGCCGAGGGCTGGGCAATTCTTCGCAAGCGTGCGATGGAATGCGACTTCGGCTGGGGTCGTTCCGCAAACGAATATATAAAGCTCTATAAACAGCTTATCAAGGGCAATTAAGCCCCGGATTACAGGAGAACATCTATGGCAAAATTTCATTTATCCGCCTTTGCAGACGAAGCGGGCGGCGGACTTTTAAGTCAGATTGAGGCACTTAAAGCCAACGGTTTTACGCATATTGAACCCAGAGGTCTTGACGACGGAAATATTTCTTATTTCACGGCAGAGCAGGCAAAGAATGTAAAGAAAATTCTCGATGAAAACAATATCGGTGTTTCCGCAATCGGCTCGGGCTTCGGCAAGATTAAGATTACCGAGGACTTTAAGGAGCATTTTGAAGCATTCAAGCAGTGTGTCGAAAATGCACATATTCTCGGGACGCAGAATATCCGTATGTTCAGCTTCTTTATTCCGGACGGCGATGACCCCGCTATATACCGCGATGAAGTGTTTGAACGCCTCGATATAATGTCCGATTACGCTTATAAAGACGGCATTTTCTGCTGTCATGAGAATGAAAAAGAAATTTACGGCGACACTGCAGAACGCTGTCTTGAAATTCTGACAACCTTCAAAGGCAAAATAAAGGGCGTATTTGACCCCGCAAACTTTATTCAGTGTCACGTTGAAACCGTCCCGGCATTTGATATGCTCGAGGAATATATCGAGTATATGCATGTTAAGGATTGCAGAATGGCGGACGGATTTGTTGTCCCCTGCGGCAAGGGTGACGGCCACGTAGAAGAGCTTTTAAGACGCTTTTCAAAGAAGGACGGCGACCGCTTCCTGACACTCGAACCGCATCTTAAGGTGTTTGAGGGCATAAAAGACCTCGAAACAAACGGCGGCAAGGGTACAATTCGTGAAGCGTACGAATATCCCACAAACCGCGATGCATTCAACGCCGCATGCGATGCGTTCAAAGAAGTGCTTGAAAAGGCAATGG
>CAZTWO010000004.1:29700-33147 GCA_964617965.1 uncultured Ruminococcus sp.
AGCTTATAAATCAAGTCCGCAGGACTTCCGACATTCTACATTATGCATTCTACATTATGCATTGTTTAAGGTGTAACAACAAGTATCAGGCTTGAAAGTGCAAGCTCGGCGGCAAAATATGTTACAATGTTGAACATTTTAAGCGGATGACTTGTCTTATACTTTTTGTTGAACATAAGAATTGCGATTGAGAAATCACTTGCGACAAACAGTGCCGCACCGACTGTGGCAAGAACTGCCGCCGCAGTGCCGTACTGCACACCGGCTTTTACCATTGTTATGCCCATTACAGTTGCCTTGCACAGCATTGTCGTTATGACGGTTGCGTAGAGCAGAATGGGAATGTTAAGCACGCCCTTGATTTTTGTGCCGATAAGCTTTGAAAAAACAAGAAAGAAAATATCAAATGCAATTACGACAATAATTTCGGGGACGGAGAAAAAGCTTCTGTCCGGGTCAAATGATTTTATCGCGCTTAAGTATGCGGCAATAAAGAAAAAGTGAGAAGTCAGAAATCCGAGAAAGCCTATTGCATGCAGTGAGATATGCTGCCACAGATGCAAAAACAGGTCGCCTATCCACGAGAACGCCAAGGCACCAAACATTATATAAGTAAATTTTGAGTGATTGCCTGCTATAATCATAGCGAGAACACCTGTAAGCATATATCCCGTAGCGGCTGTCATTTTGAGTGCAAGGGATTTGGGGCATGCTCCGTTATACTGTGCTCTGACAAAAAATACCGACAGCACCATAACGGCTATACATATTACGGCGTATATGATTTTAAGAAGCATTTAAGTTACCTCCGCTTTAATTTATACGAAACAATACTACCACACAAAAATTACATTAACAAGTCCGATTTTTACAAAACCGAATTTAAGAAAAAAAAGGATGATATTATCACCTAAAAACATAATAAATTTAACCGTGATTTGTCATTTTTTGTAATCTTTACAAAAACCGGGATTTGTGATACAATAAAGTGATATATGAAATCCGGTATGGAGTGTTGATAAATGTCATTCAAAGAAGACGCAATCAAAAAGGCCGCTTCATTTGCGGCGGATAAAATTTTCAGTTATATCGACAATAATCCCGAAACGGGCTTCGAGAAGATTCTTTCATTCAGTGAAAAGCTTTTTGCCGGCAGATTGTTCCCCGCCGAAAACTTCAAGAAGATGAAAGCCGGAGCCGCCGACCCCAACAATATCTATACACAGCTTGCTCTTAATATTCTCCGTTCGACCGACAGAGGACTTCTTAAGCATATGCTTCTGACTCTCGGTGTTGACGCAGGCTATTTCGGCACAAAAAAGGTCAGAGCTAACCGAGAAAAATACAACTGCAATATTCCGTGGATTATTCTTTTTGACCCCACAAGTGCCTGCAACCTCAAGTGCAAGGGCTGCTGGGCGGCTGAATACGGCTATCGTCAGAGCCTTACTTATGACGAGATGAAGTCAATTGTAACACAGGGGCGTGAGCTCGGCACACACTTTTATATGCTCACAGGCGGCGAGCCTCTCATAAGAAAAGACGACATACTTAAGCTTTGTGCCGAATTTCCGGACTGTGCGTTTATGGCATACACAAACGGCACTCTTATAGATGACAAATTCTGCGACGATGTCCGTCGTGTCGGCAACCTCGCTTTCGCCCTCAGCATAGAAGGCACAGAAGAGAGCAACGACTTCCGCAGAGGTGAAGGCGCATATCAGAACACCATGAAGGCCCTTGAAATGCTCAAAGAACACCGCTGTCTCTATGGCATTTCCGTCTGCTACACACGCAAGAATGTTGACTATGTCACAAGCGATGACTTTATCGATCTTATGATTAAAATGGGCGTAAAGTACGCATGGTACTTTAACTATATGCCTGTTGGTCACGGTGCGGACAAGGAGCTTATCCCCACGCCTGCACAGAGAAAAATGATGTATTTCTGGCTTCGCAAAATGCGTAACTCAAAGACAGGCAAGCCCATTATGGTTATTGACTTCCAGGATGACGGCGAGTATGTCGGCGGCTGCATTGCAGGCGGCAGAAACTATTTCCATGTTAATTCCGCAGGCGATATAGAGCCCTGTGTATTTATTCACTATTCAGATTCCAATATCCGCAAAGATACATTGCTTGAGGCACTTCATAAGCCTCTGTTTATGGCTTACAGAAAGGGTCAGCCCTTTAACGATAATCATCTGCGTCCCTGCCCGATGCTCGAAAATCCAGACAAGCTTCGTGCGATTATTCACGAGACAGGCGCAAAGTCAACCGACCTTCTCAATGCCGAGGATGTCGAAACTCTCTGCGGACGCTGTGACGATTTCGCTTATGAGTGGGCAGGCGTTGCGGATGAAATCTGGAACACCACAAAGCATCCCAAGACCCACACGCAGTATTACCGTGACGGCGGACGGGCAATGCGTCAGTAATATCCCTTTAAGGGGGAGTGATAATGTTAAAAAGAACCCTCGCTTTTATTTCTGCTGTCATTCTGACTATGACGGCACTGAGTTCCTGCGGCACAAAGAAAACGGAGACAACTACCGAATCTCCGACTTCCGATTATGCACAGCAGACAGGTGTATATACACCCGAAAATACAACTGTGCCCGTTGTTGAGTCTACAACAGCCGAAAATACAACTAACATAGAATCCAGCGGCAGAATTACCGTTAACAGCGGCTACAAAGAAGTCGCCATGACCCGTGACGACGTCATAAAGGTCTACAAAAACGCTATGGATAACGTCAAAAAGCGTTGCCCGGGCTTTACTAAGACCGAGACACAGACTGTTGACAATGTCGAGGCCGGTGACGGTGCGCTTCAGCTTGCCAACAGAATATTAAATCTTATTTCAAGCGAGCTTCTGCAGTCTACGGGCAACAATAATTCGCTCACGGTGTCATACGGTGACGATATTTCTGTTAGAGAATCCTTTCCGCTGTTCGGCGAGGATGTCGGCTGTGATGTAACCGATACTTCGATTATTACATCCGCCGTCTGCTATGTCAGCGACAAAGACTATAAGGTAGTAATTACCGTTGCAGATCATCTCAATCCCGACCCCGACACAAGCGAATTTTCTAAAATCATGACACCCATAGCGACAAATTCAATCGCAAGCGGTATTGAAGAATATCTTGTTGTGCTCGATATGTCGTCGTATAAATTCGATATGAATTATACCGGCAATGAAATAGAATGCAGATTTGAAAAAGACACAGGAAGAATGACCTATCTGTCACAGAAAATGGTTGTAAATGTCGATATCGATCTTAATCTTGATCTTATTCTCTTCAAAACAAAGGGCATAAGCGCAACGGGAACGGTTATCAATAAAATCGAATACAACGATTTTGTTTGGGAACAATAAGCTGATAAAAAAATCTCCGAGAACATTAATTTGTTCTCGGAGTAATTTTTTTCATGAGTGTGGAG
>CAZTWO010000005.1:0-32230 GCA_964617965.1 uncultured Ruminococcus sp.
CGGAATTTTAAGCCGTGTCGAGCCCGATTATACAAAATACGAAGACGGTGCTTCCTCTTACGGTGTTGCGTCATATTCAAATGTTGCTGAAGGTGATATTTTCCTTCTGCTCGGGGACGAAACAGAAAGAAATCTTTCGCCGATAGAGCTTAATAACATTTGCCGTGATTGTGAAGGCGATGTTCGTGCAATCCTTCGCAAGATAGCTTCATCTGTTTTACTTGAAAACCATGATGCAGCAGTTTCAATTGTCGGGGTTAAGGTAATTGAAGCCGAAGCTTATAATTCCTCGTCAAATCAGATGCGTTTTGATATATTTGAAGAACCCGAGATGGAGATTGATGCCCGAAAGAATGATGATTCATTTGCGGCATCGGCCGGTCCTGTTCATATTTACGATGAATCGGATAATTCCTTTGACTCAGAACCATCTGAGAAGTTCGATGAAAATTTTGCAGAACCGGAATCGGAACAAACAGACGTCACAGATAATGAGTATGAAGAGACACAGCCCACTGTACAGTTTAATCTGCAGTTTGATGAGCCTTCTCATCAGCCGGTTGAAGAATCCGCTACACCTGTAAATCAATTCAATTTTGATGAAGATGCAGTCGATAATTCGGATGAAGCACAATATACAGAGAAAATGCCCGAAAAAAAATCAAAGGGAAAAACTGTTGCGTTTATTGTTGTTGCCGCTGTGCTTGCAGTCATGGTTATCGGTCTCGGAATAATCGCCGTAAGGGGTATAAACTCGTTTAAGAACAGCGGAACGCTGACAACAACGGCGGATGAATCCACAACAGTCGAAGAAACAACAGTTGAAGAAAGCACCACCCTCGAGGGTGAATCGACTACAGCCGAAGAGACAACTGTTGAAGCCGAAAGTACCACGGCAGCAAGAACCGTGCTTGAGATTAATGAGACAACAACCGCAAATAACAACAGAAACAACAATAACAACAATAACAATAACAACAACAATAACAATAATAACAATAATAACCCGATAGTTAATCCCACTCAGGCTCCCACTCAGGCTCCCACAGAAGCTCCGACCGAGGCTCCCACTCAGGCTCCCACAGAAGCTCCGACCGAGGCTCCTACCGAGGCACCTACGGAAGCTCCTACCGAGCCCTCTACCGAGGTATCTGCAGAGAATGTCGAAAATGATGTTCAGCCCGAGAATGAGCAGGGCGGGGAAGCAGTTGCAGAATAAAAAGAATCAAAAAGGCAACACCGAACGGCTTATTGTCGGTCGGTGCCGCCTTTGTCTGCTTTTTACAGTGAGCAATTGGCAATTGGCAATTAGCAATTAGCAATTAGCAATTGATATTAGGAACCCCCGGTCCCCGGTCCCTGGTCCCTGGCCCCTGACCCCTGATTTACCCCGGCCCCTGACCCCCGGCCCTCAATTCGGCTGTTTTTATAAGTTTTTATTGAACATATAAGCTAAGCTTTTGAAGCATTTTGACAGGAGGAAAATTCATGAAAGATAAAATCAATATTGCCATTATCGGCCTCGGCGGTCGCGGAAGCGGTATGTCCGAGCTTATGGCAAGAATGGACGATGTTAACGTTGTCGCCGTGTGTGACAAATATCCCGACAGAGCCGAAAACGGTGCAAAAAGAATAAAGGCCTGCTCCGATTCCGACCCTGTTTTTACAACCGATTATCACGAAATTCTCGAAAGAAACGATATTGACTCCGTTTATATCGCAACCGACTGGGAGTGCCATATTCAGATAGCGATTGAAGCCATGAAAAAGGGCATCCCCGCGGCTTTTGAAGTCGGCGGCGCGTATACCCTTGATGACTGCTGGGAGCTTGTCGATACATACGAAAAGACCGGCACATGGGGCATGATTATGGAAAACTGCTGCTACGGCGAGCGTGAAATGATGGTCAAAAACATGGTTCGCAAGGGCCTTCTGGGTGACATTATTTTCTGCTCCGGTCAGTATGCACACGATCTTCGCAACGAGATATGCTACGGAGAGAAAAACCGCCATTACAGACTTCGCAACTACATTGCCAGAAACTGTGAGAACTATCCCACACATGAGTTGGGACCCATCGCCGAAATTCTCAATATAAACAGGGGCAACCGCTTTGTGTCGCTTGAATCCGTCTGCACCAAGGCTACGGGGCTTAAGAGATACGTAAAAAATCACGAGGATCTTATTCCTTCACTTGGCGAAACGGAATTTGCTCAGTCAGATATAGTCAAGACTTTTATTAAGACCGAAAAGGGCGAGCTTATTGAGCTTACTCTTGACACATGCCTGCCCCGTTTTTACAGCCGCGGCTTTACCGTCAGAGGCGAAAAGGGACTCTATCAGGAGGACGGCGACATTGTCTATCTTGAGGGCGTAAAAATGGAGAGCGAATGGGATCAGGATGAGCTCTGGGGCAACGTAAAGAATTTCCTCGACTATAATTCCGATCTCTGGAAAAATACCACAAAAGAAATGCTTGAAGCAGGTCACGGCGGTATGGACTGGTTTGTTGTCCGTGCGTGGATAACGGCGGTCAAAGAAAAGACTCTGCCCCCGATTGATGTCTATGATGCGGCATCGTGGATGGCGGTTACGCCGCTCAGCGAAATGTCGCTTAAAAACAACGGTGAGTTGCTTGAGTTCCCGGATTTCACAAGAGGCAAATATGTCGACAGAAATCCCGAGACCAACCCCGTATACGATTTGAAATAAGGGAGTTTAATTAACGAAATGGAGAAAACACTTGTAATTATGGCTGCGGGGCTCGGCAGTCGCTTCGGCGGCATGAAGCAGATAGCTCCGGTTGATGATTACGGTCATATTCTGATGGATTATTCGGTCTATGATGCTCACAAGGCGGGATTTAATCACGTCGTCTGCATCATAAAGCCCGAAAACAAAAATGATTTTCACGAGGCAATAGGCAAGAGAATTGAAAATCAGGTCGATCTGACATACGCTTTTCAGACAACAGACAAACTGCCCGACGGCTACACAGTCCCCGAGGGACGCACAAAGCCATGGGGCACTGCGCACGCCGTTTTGTGTGCCAAGGATGTCATAAAGACACCGTTTGCCGTTATAAATGCCGATGACTATTACGGTCCCGGTGCATTCAAAGCGGCGGCGGATTTTCTCGATAACAGCACCGATGCTTCCGAGCACGCAATGGTCGGCTACCGCATCGAAAATACGCTTACCGAAAACGGATATGTTTCAAGAGGCGTATGCAATGTTGATGAAAACGGTTTTCTGACAGGCGTTACGGAACGCACAAAGATAATTCCGCAGGACGGCGGAGCGGCATTTACCGAGGACGGAGAAAACTTTACTTTCGTTCCTGCGGGCACAATGGTTTCAATGAACCTCTGGAGCTTCAAACACGAGATTTTAGACGAAATTGAAAGCCGTTTTGCTCCGTGGCTCGATGTTGCATTAAAAGAAAATCCGCTTAAAGGTGAATATTATCTTCCGCTTATCCCGAACGCACTTATTAACGAAAACAAAGGCACGGTTAAGGTGCTGTCCACCGATGAAAAGTGGTACGGCGTAACATATTCCGAGGATATGCCCGTTCTTCATGACGCACTCATGAAAAAACACGATGCCGGTCAATATCCCCACATGCTTTAATTTTGATATTATCCGCAAGGAGAGACACAGATGAAAGATTTTATAAAAGCCGCGGCTCATGTAAAGCCCGATAAAAATCAGTTGAGACTTTTAACCGAGACACCGTTTTATGCGTTTTTCCATTTCAGCCCCAACACATACACGGGGCTTGAATGGGGCGACGGCACCGAAGACCCGGCGATTTTCAATCCCACCGAGCTTGACTGCGATCAGTGGTGTGCCGCTGTTAAGGCCGCAGGAATGAAGGGCGCTGTCATAACCGCCAAGCACCACGACGGCTTTTGCCTGTGGCAGACAAAATATACAGACCATTCAATCAAGAGCAGCCCTTACAAAAACGGCAAGGGCGATATAGTCAAGGAGTTCTCCGACGCCTGCCGCAGACACGGCTTGAAATTCGGCTTCTATCTGTCTCCGTGGGACAGAAACTCGCCCGTATACGGCACAGATGACTATAATGATTATTATAAAGGACAGCTGACCGAGCTTCTGACGGGCTACGGTGAAGTGTTCCATGTCTGGTTCGACGGTGCATGCGGCGAGGGCGCAAACGGCAGAAAACAGGTCTATGATTTTGACGGTTATTTTGAGCTTATCCATAAATATCAGCCCAATGCAACCATATTCAACGATAAAGGTCCCATCCGCTGGTGCGGCAATGAGAGCGGCGACAAACACTACGCAGAGTGGTCGGTTGTTCCCTCCGAGCTGTGCGGATTTTCCGAAATTCAGACAGGCGCAGGTCCTTTTGCGGATGAAGGCAGTCTTAAATATATGTACAATACCGATGTCAATATCGGTGCCGTGTCAAATATAATTTACTCAAAGGGGCTTGTATTTGCTCCGTCTGAAGTGGATATGTCCATAAGACCCGGTTGGTTCTATCACCCCGAGGAAGAGCCGCATTCGCTTGACAGACTGTTTAAGACCTATGTTGATTCGGTCGGCAGCAACACGACATTTATATTGAATGTTCCTCCGATGCCAAACGGCAAGCTTGATGAAAAGGATGTTGCCCGACTTCATGAGCTCGGTGAAAAGCTTCACAGCGAATTTGATGTCAACATTGCCGAGGACGCAAAGGTCACAGTTGAAAAATACGAAGGCAGCGAAACACAGTGCTATATCAATATTGACCTGGGCGAAACCAAAAAGATAAAGTGGCTTGATTTCGGCGAGAATATAGCCGAGGGGCAGAGAATAGAGAGCTTCAATGTTCAGTCGCCCAATGATGAAGGCACATGGATGGTGCGTGAACAGGGCACAACGGTCGGTGCGAGAAAGCTTGTTAAAATGAACGTCGAAACACAGGTGCTTCGTATCTTCATAACCTCCTCCCGTGATGTCCCCGATATCGCCTTCATAAAAATTCACTGAAAGTTCTTTTTCGGATTATCTGTAAACAGTCATGGAAAAATGCAGTTGCGAAGCTATATAATTCAAGGTACGAAGTACCTTCCGATACTGCTCCTTGCTAACTGCTCCTTGCTAACTTTTTGTCGATTGTTTACCCGAAATTCCGTGTAAGATAAAAAAACAGCGGCTCTGCTGTGGATATCGGCTATTCACGGCAGAGCCTTTTGTTAACAGGAGATGTAATTTATGCTTACTTCAACAGAAATAGATTTTTACTCAAAACGCTTCGGTGAAGAAAAAGCTGTTGAGACGATTGCGAAAGCGGGCTTTGATGCATGGGATTTTTCCATGTTCTCAATGGCTCATTGCAACCGTGACAATATGACTTTATATTATAATGAAAATCACCCCTTGGGCAGACCCGATTATCTCGCATTCGCCCGCAAGTTAAAAAAAATCGGTCTTGATAACGGAATTTTCTGCAATCAGTCACACGCTCCGTTCCCGTCATGCGAAAAAAGAAATCTCGATATACTTAAGCGTGCCATTGAATGCACAGCCGAAGCCGGCGGCAAAATCTGCGTAATTCATCCCAATAACAATGACTCCGCCGAAGAAAATGCCGAGATGTATAATGAGCTTCTGCCGTTTGCGAAATCCTGTGATGTCAGAATCGCAACCGAAAATATGTGGAACTGGAATCATGACAGGGATGAGGCAAGTGACGCCGCATGTTCTAATCCGCAAAGCTTTGTAGCTCATCTTGATGCCGTTAACGACCCCTATCTTGTTGCGTGTCTTGACATAGGTCACGCAGAAATGAAAGGGCTCGGCACAACCGCACCCGAGATGATTCTTGCACTCGGTGACAGACTTCAAGCTCTGCATATTCATGATAATGATAAGTGGCACGACTCTCATATGCCGCCTTTTACGATGCAGATTGATTTTGTTCCGATTATAGCGGCACTAAAAAAGATAAATTACAGCGGTATTTTTACGCTTGAAGCGAGCAGCTGTATCGATAACGTATCCGATATTGATGTCCCCGAGGCCGTTGCCGCTCTCTATTCGTCTGTAAAACGCCTTGCCGATATGTTTGACGCTGATTAATTTTTTATTAACAGATTGTAATTTCGGTGTTTAGACGAAACTTATTGAACAAAACAACATGCAACTGTTTTATTGATATAAAAATAACAAAATATAGCTATTGCTTTTTCTTATATCTTGTGGTATTATGTTCGTACATTGTCGGCTGTCACAGGTTTGTTTTTTTGCTGCCGATTTTTGGAGGACAACAATGAAAAAAGTGGCAATAATTGCAAATGATATTGCAATGCCCGGCGAAAAGGGGCTTAACCGTCTCAGATATTTCGCCGAATTGCTCAGTAATCAGGGCTACGATGTGGAAGTTATAACCGCTGATTTCCAGCACTGGTCAAAGCAGTACAGAACCAAAGAAGACATGGAGAGAATAAATAAAGAACTCAACTGCCATGTCACATTTATTCACGAAAATTCATATACTAAAAATATTGATATCAAGCGTTTTGTAAGTTACAGTGTGCTTACAAAAAATGTCAAAAAACATCTTGAACAGCATCATTACGATCTTTGTTATGCGTTGATTCCGGATAATCACCTTGCGGCAACAGTAGGCAGGTATGCTAAAAAATCGGGCATACCTTTTATTGTCGATGTTGAGGATCTTTGGCCGGAGGCTATGCGTATGGTACTTGACGTGCCGGTCGTCAGTGATGTTCTTTTTTCGTGCTTTTCCGTTGCGGCAAAGCATGCATACAAGCTTGCCGACGCTGTGGTAGGCTCATCGGATGAATACAGGGACGAACCGCTCAAATACGGTGTGCGTGTCCCCAAGGCCATTACTGTATACGTAGGCAATGTTTTGGCTGATTTCGATAAGGGCGTTAAAGAGTGCAGTTCAAAGATAGAAAAGACCGAAGGGGAGTTTTGGGTTACATATGCCGGTACTCTCGGCACAAGCTACGATATTGCCACATTTGTAAAGGCTGTCGGACTTCTTAACAAAAAAGGCTACAAAGATATAAAGGCGGTTCTTCTGGGTGACGGTCCTCTTCGCAAGGACTTTGAGGCAGCCGCAAAAAACGCAGATTGCAATGTGTTGTTCACAGGCTATCTTGATCAGCATACAATGGCGGCTTATCTCGCAAAATCGGATGTTACGCTTAATTCTCTCGTAAGCAAGGCATCTCAGAGCATCGTTTCAAAAATCGGTGACTATCTTGCTGCGGGTATCCCCATGATAAACACAGGACTTAACAAGGAATTCTGCGAAAAGGTCAATGCGGACGGCTTCGGTGTAAATGTCTCACCCGAAAATGTCGAGGCACTTGCCGACACAATTCTTTCACTTTACAACGACAGAGAAAAATGCGAAAAGATGGGTCTTACGGCCCGCAAAATCGCCGAAGAACAGTTTGATCGCCCTGTTACCTATATGAAGATAGTTGACCTTATCAGGGGCTTTATCGGTTAATGCCGATTATTCGGAGGAATGGAATTGAAACTTAAGAATTATTACGACTATGTTATTGTCGGCTCGGGACTTTTCGGTGCCGTGTTTGCGCGTGAAATGATGAACAAAGGCAGGTCATGTCTTGTCGTTGAAAAGCGTTCACACATCGGCGGCAACCTTTACTGTGAAAATGTCCACGGAATTAACGTTCATGTTTACGGTGCGCATATTTTCCATACCAACAACAAAGACGTTTGGAATTATGTAAACAACTATGTGGAGTTTAACCGCTACACAAATTCACCCATTGCGAATTATCACGGCGAGATATACAACATGCCGTTTAATATGAATACCTTTCAGGCTATGTGGGGTGTACGCACTCCCGATGAAGCCAAGGCTATTATCGATGAACAGCGCTCGGTT
This sequence comes from uncultured Ruminococcus sp., assembly GCA_964617965.1. Taxonomy (GTDB): domain Bacteria; phylum Bacillota; class Clostridia; order Oscillospirales; family Acutalibacteraceae; genus RUG806. Next base: position 7,916 of record CAZTWO010000005.1, read on the forward strand.
ATAAAAGGCGAGCCCAAGAACCTCGAGGAACAGGCAATAAAGCTTGTTGGCACCGATATTTATCAAAAGCTCGTTAAAGGCTATACCGAGAAGCAGTGGGGGCACGACTGCACGGACCTTCCTTGCTTTATCATAAAACGTCTTCCCGTTCGTTTTATTTACGACAACAACTATTTTAATGACAGATTTCAGGGTATCCCTATCGGCGGCTACAATGTGCTTATAAACAAGCTTTTCGACGGTGCGGATATAATTCTCGATACCGATTACAACGAAAACCGCGAGAAGTTCAATAAAATCGCCGGCAAGGTTGTCTACACCGGCACACTTGATTCCTATTATGATTTCTGCTTCGGCAAGCTTGAATACCGTTCACTTCGCTTTGAAACCGAGGAGCTTAACGAAGAAAATCATCAGGGCGTTGCGGTTGTCAACTATACCGACCGTGAGACACCCTTCACACGAATAATAGAACACAAGCATTTTGAGTTCGGCACACAGCCCACAACCGTTATAACCCGTGAGTATCCCGAGACATGGCAGGAGGGCATGGAGCCGTATTATCCCGTTAACAACGACAAAAACCAGTCTCTGTATCTTAAATATGCCGAAAAAGCCGTAAAAGAAAAGAAGGTCATATTCGGCGGCCGTCTTGCGGAATATCGTTATTATGATATGGATAAGGTTATAGAGCAGGCTCTGCATGCGGCTAATCAGGAATTCTGATATAATGCAGAATGTAGAATGCATAATGCAGAATGTCGGAAGACGCTGAAGTGTCTTGAATTGTAAGGCTATGCCGATTTGTAAGTCGGTGAAAAGCAGCCGATAAAAAAACATTATATTTACCGGGGCAATCGTCAATGGGGTTTGGCGGTTGTCTTTTTTTTGATGGGAAGGGGATTTTGGTAGCGAGCGAAGCGAGCGTAATGCGGCGAGCAAGGCGAGCCGCACGCCCGAGCCGACAGGCGAGGGCGAAGCCGACGATGAGCGAACAGCCGAAAGGCTGTGAGCGAGGAGGAGGCTTACGTGCACCGAGCGAGGCGAATTTGTGATGCTGTCTCAGACAGCAGAACAAATGAAGGCGAGTTAGGTGCGGCCGCTCAAAGTGGCACCCGGCTGTCCGGGCTTTGAACTTGCCTTATTCGAAAACTAACCTTCCGGGCAGTCGGGTGCACTGCAGAGCGGCCCGGCCACGCCAAACATCCAAGCCCGGCAATCCCCTGAAATTCGACCTCCAGCGAAGCTGTACACAAACCGGGACACACAGAGCATTCCGGAAAATCACAATATGCATTGCACACCGTGCATTCTAAATTATGCATTGTGAATTATGTGTTAAATGGCTTTGTCTTGTCCAAGTCTGTGTTCGGCATCGCCCGAAAATCCAACCTTTTGCGAAGCTATATAATCCAAGTCCGCAGGACAAAACAATGTAGAATGTAGAATGCAGAATGCATAATGAAGGAAAACTCTGAAGCGTTTTGGATTATATAAGCTACGCTATCGATTAGATTGTCAAAAATTATAAGTCTGAAAGTTTGCGAAGCTGTATAAATCCAAGACACGCAGTGTCTTCCGACATTGTTAATTGTTAATTGTTAATTGTTAATTTCCAGAGGCATCGTTCTTTACAAACTTGAGAATGTGAAAGCGACACTGCCTCTATGTCTAAGCCCGGCCCCTTCCCCAAAACCCCACCTTTTGCGAAGCCATATAATCTAAGACACGCAGTGTCTTCCGACATCGCTAATTGCTAATTGTATTGCGAAGCACTATAATCCAAGGCACGCAGTGTCTCCCGACATTGCTAATTGCTAATTGTATTGCGTAGCATTATAATCCAAGGCACGCAGTGTCTCCCGACATTGCTAATTGCTAATTGTATCGCGAAGCACTATAATCCAAGGTGCGCAGTGTCTTCCTTATTTTCCCGGCCCCCGACCCCTGACCCCCGGTCCCTTTCTTAATTGCTAATTGCTAACTGCTAATTGCTAATTCTGCAAAAAGTTAAAAATTTTGAATGCATTAAAAAATTTCGGCCACGCCGCTAAGCATGACCGAAATTTTATTTTTTAGATTAACTGTTCGTTATGACTCTGAAGAATCCTGCTCCGCATAACGTGAAACATAGTTTGTTTCAACGAACTTAAGAGCCATGTTGCCCGCAAGCTTTGTGAAAGCAGTTGTTGTTGCAGTGCCGTCAACCTCTTCCTTGATTTCTTCGGACTTTGCTTCAATCTCTGTTTCGGCAAGGTCTTCACGGATATCGGCTTTCCACTCAGCTTCGTCATTCTTGCTTACGAAGTACATAATGTGCCAGCCGTATGAGGACTCAACAAGACCCACGTCACCGGGCTCTCTTTCATCTGCATAAACCCAGTTCTCAAACGGAGCAACCATTTCGCCGAGCTCTATGTCTTCATAAAGTCCGCCGGCGTCATCTTTTGTGGAGCTTGTGTCGGCACTGTTTTCGTTTGCAAGAGTAGCAAATGCGTCCTCTGTCTTTTCGCCTGCCATATATTCATCATAAATGGCCTTTGCCTGCTCATATGTTTCAAGAACAACCGCCATTGAGTAGTCGGATGTGTCGTTTGTGATTGTTGTGCCGTCGGACGCTGTTGCCGATGTCTCGTCTGTTGCGTCTGTGGATTCGCCTGCACTCTCCATTGAGGACTTGACGTTATCAAAGGAGATAAGAATATGTCTTGCACTTCTTAAGGGAGTTTCCTCTCTGTAAACGGGCTTTATAACATAGATAACATATACATATTTGTCGGTTGTGCATGTTGTCTTGTCGCCTGTGATACGAGCGGAATCATAGAGCCATGTTGCAAGGTCTTCATCGATGTTTGAAGTAACTGTTGACTTTTCAACGCCCTTGAGCAGTGTTGCGGTGTCATCCTCGAATGTTTCCTTGTCGTCCTCTGCGGCATATTCTTTTGCGAGAGTGGTAAAGGAAGCTTCATCGGTTATCTTGTCAAACATTTCTTTTGCGAGATTTTCCTGAACTTCGGCATTGCTTTCGCCTGTGTCGTCATCTGTTTCAATCGCAAGACCGAAAAGTCTGATATCAACCTTCTGATAAGAGCTGGGATCTTCGTTGTACTTCTCTTCGATTGCTTCATCGGAGATATTAGCCTTGATTTCGTCCTGCTCCTGCTCCTGATATTGAGAAGCGAGATACTGGTCTTCTAAAAGGTTTCTGAGAATTTTCTCATTCATGCCCTTGCCGTAAAGAAGGCTTATATATCTGTCAACGGAATAACCCGATGATTCGCAAGCGTCCGCAATTTCCTGAATGTTGTCATCAATTGCAGTCTTGTTGTCGTCGGAAAGTGTCATGCCGGCTTCTTTAGCAAGATTGAGATAATAATTAGTCTGCTCGAGAGTATCGACAATGTAGTTGCGGAAATACTCATCGTATGTGATGTCTCTTGTCTTTGCCTCGGCTGCTGCGGAATCGGTAGTATCCGAACTGCTGTTTGCAGCGTCTGTCTCTTCTTCGATTGTCTCGGTAGCCTGAACCTGGTCAGCGGGGGACTGGTCATACTCAAAGCCTATCGAGAAACCGTAGTTTGATTCATAGGTCTGTGCCTGATACGCATATGTCTGATAGACAGATGTATAGTAATAGTTATACTCGGCGATAGAATAATCTCTGTCACCTACACTGAGGGCGGTAATATATCTCTGGGGAATACCGTAAACATAAAGTCCGCCGCAGGTTGATGCCAACACAACCACCACAAGAATTGCGATAAGCACACCTCTTACAATTGCGACAGCGTCGCGGGATTTCTTCGACTTTTTCGCGGCCTTTGCAAGTCTTTCCTTGCGTTCTGTGCGATAATCGTCTTTTGCGTTTTCATTGAGAGCCATAATATTGCACCTTTCGTTTTGTTATTGGCGTGAGACGCACTCAACAGCTATATATTATATATTATTATTTTAAAAAGTACAAGACTTTTTATCACATTTATCAATAAAATGTTACATTTCTATTGACACTCCTTGTTTTTATCGGCTATAATCGAAAAAGAAAGAGGTGCATTTAATGCTGCTTGCTATAGACATCGGAAATACCAACATGACCGTCGGATTTTACGATGATAAAAAACTTGTTTCAACAGTCCGTTTGTCCACGGATTCACGCCGCACTGCGGATCAGTATGCAGTGGAGCTCGGTGCGGTTGCGGGACTTCAGAAAATTGACATTACAAACGTCGACGGGGCAATAATCAGCTCCGTTGTGCCCGATCTTACCGCTTCCGTCAAAAAAGCCGTAAAGCTTCTGTGCGGAGTAAATGCCAAGGTGCTCGGGCCGGGGCTTAAAAACGGACTTAACATAAGAATTGACAACCCGGCACAGCTCGGTGCGGACCTTGTCGCAGGTGCGGTTGCCGCAATTTCGTCTTATAAGCTTCCGTGTCTTGTAATGGATCTCGGCACGGCTACAAAAATCAGCGTTATAGATTCAAACGGAGTCTATCGCGGATGCACGATTTCCGCGGGTGTCGCAATTTCACTTAAAGCTCTTGCGGGTTCTGCGGCTCAGCTGCCGACTGTTGACCTTGACATAAATGTCTGCCCCTCATACGGCACAAACACAATTTCAAGCATGCAGGCAGGCATAATTCTCGGTACGGCATCCATGCTTGACGGACTCTGCGACAGAATAGAAGAATCCCTCGGTGAAAAGATAGCAACGGTTGTGTCAACGGGCGGTTATGCCGAACAGATTACAAAGCACTGCCGCAGAAAACACATTTTCGTGCCGTCGCTCATACTTGACGGGCTTCGAATAATTTACGAGAAAAATTCTTAACCGTACTTTACGGACTCTCATTTAACTGTACTTTAAAATTCAGTATAAGCCATTTTGTATTTGTTAATTCGCCGCATCACTTTTATGGGTGAGCGACAGAAAAAGGAAGGTATATACAAATGAAACAGCAGACGAAAAAAGACGCGCCCAAAAAGCTCGCTTTTATTCAGTTCTCGGTCCTGCTCGGCATTGAAATTATTTTCTGTTTCACGCCGCTCGGGACTCTCCCGGCACTCGGTCCGCTCAGTGCCACACTTTCGCATGTTCCGGTTATCGTGACCGCCATTGTCATGGGGCCTCTGTGGGGCAGTGCAATGGGCTTTGCATTCGGAATGTGCAGCTTTATCTATTGGACCTTCGTGTCCCCCGGAGTATTTTCGTTTATCTACACTCCGTTTTATACGGCGGGGGAGGTCGGCGGAAATGCCGCAAGCCTTTTAATCTGCTTCTTGCCGAGAATTTTAATCGGCACATTCGCGGGGCTTCTCTTTAACGCTCTCAAAAATACAGCGTTAAAAGAAAAGGGGAGTGCTCTTATTGCGGGAGCGGTAGGTTCTCTCACTAACACAATTCTTGTCCTCGGCGGCATATGGCTGTTTTTCGGCAGCGAATATATGACGCTCACCGGAAGCACAAAGGCAATTTATATCGTGCTCGGAACAACGGTTCTAACAAACGGTCTGCCCGAAGCGGTTATAGGTGCCGTAATCGGTGCGTTTGTGGCGGTGCCGGTGCTGAGGGCGGTTAAAAAGATGAGATAACTCAATCGTTGAGTGTGGAGTTTTGAGTGTGGAGTGTGGAGTTCTGCGTAGAAAAACGCATTGCAATCATATAATAAAAATAACGGAGGCGTCTCGGGTGAAACGTCTCCGTTTTGGTTTATTTTGAATTTGCGAGCTGATTTAATTCGTCGAGGAATGAGTGAATGTCCTTGAAATCTCTGTAAACCGATGCAAATCTGACATACGCTATTTCGTCGATTTTGCGAAGCTTTTCAAGTGCCATTTCACCGACAGATACGGATGTAACCTCACGGTCAAACGAATTCTGAAGCTGATTTTCTATTTCGTCAATCGCTTTTTCGAGTGTATCAAGCGACACCGGGCGTTTTTCGCATGCTCTGAGCATTCCGCTTAAAAGCTTGTTTCTGTCGAAAACCTGTCTTGACTTGTCTCGTTTTATTATGATAACCGGCTGTGTTTCAATGGCCTCGTATGTGGTAAATCTCTTCTGACAGTTAAGACACTCTCTGCGGCGTCTTATTCTCTGTCCGTCATCGGTCGGGCGTGAGTCCATAACCTTGCTCTCGGGGTAAAAACAGTAGGGGCACTTCATAAATTATAACCTGCCTTTTGGCTTTTTTATGCGTTGTAAAGCAAATAATATCACATTAAATCACCGATTGCAACAACGAATTGAGCTTAAGAAAAGATTGTTTTACTTCGTCATAATCACCGTATGAATGGCGGTAAAGCTCAATTATATAATCGCCCTTGTAGCCGTTTTCTTTAAGAGCCGTAAACAGCTTTCTGAAGTCATAGCTGCCTGTGCAGGGCGGAATGCAGTCATTTTCTTCGCTGCAGTCGCTTAAATGAACATGCCTGATGTGTTGACCCAAAGTGTTTATAAGCTCGATTTCATCCATCCCTGCACGTCTTGCCTGCTTTATGTCAAGAACGATGCCGAACTTGTCGCCGATATTGTCGCTCATCATCTTAAGATATTCGGTGCTCTGGGCAAGATAGTTTACGACATTTTCCTGGCACACCTGCACGCCGTATTTTAATCCCAAATCGATAAATTCCGAGAAACGGGAACAGTGCTCTTCGTCGGGAATATTGCAAAAAGATTTGGCACCGTGAATAACAAAAATTTTCGCGCCTAAAATATTTGCCGCTTCAAAAAATCTTTTGTATTCCTCTAATGTGTCATAGAATCTGCGTTTATACTGACTGAACAGAAATGTGTTTTCGAGAACGCTTGTATACGGGTGAAGAGACACGATCTTTATGCCGTTGTCATCCGCCTTTTTTCGCATTTCGGTCAGATATTTTCCTTTCGTTTCTGACTGAGCACATAAAAACACTTCGGTAACACGACAGCCCGTTTCGCACATTTTGTCGAATGCAAGCTCTGTTTCGAGCGGATAATAATTTGAGGAGGAAACGCCTAATTCGTTCACTTGTTATCACCGTTCCTGTAAAAATCAAGCCTATATAAAAGAAAAAAGCCACACATAAAACGTGCGGCTGATTTCATGGTGATCCAGCGGAGATTCGAACTCCGGACACCCTGCTTAAAAGGCAGGTGCTCTGCCGACTGAGCTACTGAATCAGTTCTTGGCAGTCATAAACGCCAGGAAGAACGTGCAAAGAAGAGTAAAGATAAAGAAGAATACAGAAAGAATCTTGGTTATCTTTGCAAGCTTTGCATCAACGGTTCTGCCCTTGTTTTTTCCGAAGAAGGATTCTGAGCCACCGGCAATAGCACCGGAAAGACCGGCCTGTCTGCTCTGCTGCATAAGAACAATTACAACTAAAAGAACTGATGCAACAACCAGAATTACACCGATAAGTATTTCATACCATGCCATAATAGCTCTACCTCTCATTCATCGTCTATCGTCAACTGCCCGATAATATTACCACACGCCAAACCGAAAATCAAGTATTATTTTTAAAAATTTTGATTTTTTTGCAAAATTTATCCGTTTTTCGGGTTTTGCTCTGTTTGTCGGACATAAAATTTTCTTGCAAACAGGCTGTGAAAGTTGTAATATATAATGTATTAATTATGCGGAGGAAAATATGGCTAAAAAAGTTCAGTACGGCAACGACAGCATAAAATCACTCAAAGGCGCCGAGCGTGTGCGTCAGAAGCCCGCCGTTATCTTCGGTGATGACGGACTTGACGGCTGTCAGCATTCTGTTTTTGAAATTATATCAAACTCCATAGACGAAGCAAGAGCGGGCTTCGGCAAAAAAATCATTATCACAAGATTCTTAGATAAATCCGTTGAGGTACAGGACTTCGGGCGAGGCATGCCTGTTGACTACAACAATAATGAAGAGTGTTATAACTGGACTCTTCTTTTCTGTGAGCTGTACGCAGGCGGCAAATACGATCAGAATGACGGGGGCGGTTATGAATTTGCCCTCGGATTAAACGGTCTGGGTCTTTGCTCCACACAGTATGCGTCCGAATATATGGATGCCGAAATTCACTCGGGCGGATACTGCTATACTCTTCATTTTGAAAAGGGCGAAAACATAGGCGGTCTTCACAAAGAGGAGTATACCAAAAAAGATACCGGCACACGCATAAAATGGCGTCCCGATCTTGATGTCTTTACGGATATCAATATTCCGCTTTCATATTATCAGGATGTACTTAAAAGACAGGCTGTTGTAAACAACGGTCTTAAGCTCATACTTAAGGATGAAGTCTCTCCGAATAAGTTCGAGACATATGAGTATCTTTACGAAAACGGCATTGTCGATTATCTTACGGAGTGTGCGGATAACAAAAACATTACTCCCATTCAGTTCTGGGAGTGCGAAAAAACCGGTCGCGACCGTGAAGACAAGCCCGACTATAAAGTAAAAATCTATGCCGCGGTTTCTTTCTCGGACAAGACCACTCTTAAAGAGTATTATCACAATTCAAGTTTTCTTGAGTACGGCGGTGCTCCCGAAAAGGCCGTCCGTGCCGCTTTTGTAAGTCAGATTGACTCATACATGAAGCAGAACGGCAAGTATAACAAAACGGACGGAAAAATTACATTTCAGGATATAGAGGACTGCCTGCTTCTTGTGATTTCGTCTTTTTCAACGCAGACATCATACGAAAATCAGACCAAGAAGGCTATCAACAACAAGTTTATTCAGGAGGCTATGACCTCATTTTTCAAGCATCAGATAGAAATTTATTTCATCGAAAACAAGCTTGATGCCGACAAGATATGTGACCGTATTCTTATAAATATGCGTTCACGTGTCAAGGCTGAAACAACCCGTCTTAATGTTCAGAAGGCACTTTCGGGCGGCAAGGATATGCTGACACGTATCGACAAGTTTGTCGACTGCCGCAGCAAGAATGTCAACGAGCGAGAGATATTCATAGTTGAGGGTGATTCGGCTCTCGGTGCCTGTAAGCAGGCGAGGGATTCGGCTTTTCAGGCTATAATTCCCGTTCGAGGCAAAATCTTAAACTGCCTTAAGGCGGATTATGCCAAGATTTTCAAGAGTGAGATTATAACCGATTTAATTAAGGTTCTCGGTTGCGGTGTCGAAGTCACAGGCAAGGCCGTTAAGGGTGTTCCCGAATTTAATATAGACAATCTCAGGTGGAGCAAGATTATCATATGCACCGATGCCGATGTTGACGGATTTCAGATTCGCACGCTTATTCTGACCATGATATATTCGCTTATGCCGTCCGTTATAAAAGAAGGCAAGGTGTTTATTGCCGAGTCTCCGCTTTATGAGATTAACAGCGGCAAACAGACATGGTTTGCATATACCGAAAAAGAAAAGACCGACGCTCTCAACGAGATAGGCAACGCCAAATATACAATTCAGCGTTCAAAAGGTCTCGGTGAAAACGATGCGGATATGATGTGGCTCACAACCATGAATCCGCAGACACGCCGTCTTATAAAAATCGAGCCGGATTACGACCCCAAGGCGGTTGCCGATAAATTCGATCTGCTTCTGGGCGACAACCTGCAGGGCAGAAAAGACCACATTGCCGAGAACGGTCACCTGTATATAGATATGGCAGATATCAGCTGAGGAAGGAGTAAACTAAAATGCCAAGAAAGAAAAAAGAAGAAGTCACCCCCTCCGTCCCCGCACAGGATAAGAACACGCATATCGCAGGTGCCGGCACAATAGAAAATAAATTTATCACAGATACGCTTGAAACAAACTATATGCCGTATGCCATGAGCGTTATTCTGTCACGTGCGATTCCCGAAATTGACGGCTTTAAGCCCTCGCACAGAAAACTGCTCTATATGATGTTTAAAATGGGACTGTTAAACGGGGCTCGTTCTAAGTCGGCAAAAATCGTCGGTGCGACAATGCAGCTGAATCCGCACGGCGATATGGCTATATATGAAACTATGGTGCGTCTGACCACAGGCAACGAGGCACTGCTTCATCCGTATGTCGATTCAAAGGGCAATTTCGGCAAGGCGTATTCACGCAATATGCAGTTTGCCGCGTCACGTTATACCGAAGCAAAGCTTGACAAAATATGCAATGAACTTTTTGCGGATATTGATAAGGACGCCGTTGATTTTGTCCCGAACTACGATAATACAATGCAGGAGCCGACACTGTTCCCCGTGACATTCCCCAGTGTGCTTGTTAACTCTAATATGGGTATTGCCGTCGGCATGGCAAGCAATATCTGTTCGTTTAATCTGAGGGAAGTCTGTGAAACCACTGCAGAGCTGATTAAAAATCCCGACCACGACTGCTTTGATACACTCAAAGGTCCCGACTTCAGCGGCGGCGGATATCTTGTCTATGAACCGCAGAAGCTAAGAGATGTGTACAACACCGGCAAGGGCTCTTTGCGTATAAGAGGCAAGTGTGCGTATGATAAGGCAAACAACTGTATTGACATTACCGAAATTCCGCCGACGACCACCTGCGAAGCGATTATCGATAAGGTTATCGAGATCGTAAAGGGCGGCAAGTTCAAGGAAATAAGCGACATTCGAGACGAAACGGACAAGTCCGGTCTTAAGATTACAATTGACTTAAAACGAGGCTCCGATCCCGAAAAGCTTATAGCACAGCTTTACAAGAAAACTCCGCTCGAGGATGCGTTCCCGTGCAACTTCAATGTTCTTATCGGCGGTAACCCCATGACATTGGGTGTTAAAGATCTGCTTGAAGAGTGGATTGCATTCCGTACGGAGTGTGTAAAACGCAGAACGTATTTTGATCTGACAAAGGCAAAGGACAGACTGCATCTTCTTAAGGGACTTCAGAAAATTCTGCTTGATATTGACAAGGCGATAAAAATTATCAGAAATACCGAAGAGGAGGACGATGTTGTTCCGAACCTTATGATAGGCTTCGGCATTGACGAAATTCAGGCGGAATATGTCGCCGAGATAAAGCTTCGTCACCTCAACAGAGAGTACATATTAAAGCGTCTTGACGATATAGAAAAGCTCGAAAAATCAATTGCGGATATGGAAGATATTCTGGCTAACAAAAACAGAGTTAAAAAAATAATAATTTCCGAGCTTAAGGATGTTGCTGCCAAATACGGCAAAGACAGAAAAACTCAGATACTTTACGAAACCGAAGAGGATGACAGCGAAGAAGAGGAAGAAATCCCCGATTATCCCGTTATGTGCTTCTTTACCCGTGAAGGCTACTTTAAGAAGATTATGCCGCAGTCATGGCGTATGGGCAACACGCATAAGCTGAAAGACGGCGATGAAATCATATTCGGACAGGAGATTACAAACGCCACCGAGCTGCTTTTCTTTACGAATAAAAATCAGGTCTACAAATCGAGAGTATCCGAATTTGACGACTGCAAGGCAAGCACCTTGGGTGATTTTGTCGGTTCAAAGCTCGGGATGGAAGACGGCGAGACGGCAATCTATATGGTTCCGATAAAGGAATATTACGGCTATATGCTGTTCTTCTTTGAAAACGGCAAGGTTGCAAAGGTTGATATTTCAGCTTACGAAACCAAGACAAAACGCAAGAAGCTTATAAAAGCATTCTCTGATAAATCCCCGATCGTGGCAATAAGATATATTGACACTGACAAGCAGTTTGTCCTGTCAACCACAGCCGGAAGATATCTGATTCTCAACACCGGTGCCATTTCCTCAAAGACAACAAAGGATACACAGGGTGTTGCGGTTGTGACGCTTAAAAAAGGACAGACACTTTGTAAAGTAGAAGACTTTACAGAGGATATGTTTGTAAAACCGCAGCGTTACCGCACAAAGACACTGCCGTCAACAGGGGCGGTGCTGTCGGGGGAAGACTTAGATAAGCTCGAATATGGAAAAAAGCTGATATAAAAGTTAGCAAGGAGCAAGGAGCAAGGAGCAATTAGCAATTAGCAATTAGTAATTAGCAATTAGCAATTAGCAATTAGCAATTAGCAATTAATAATTAATAATTAACAATGTCGGAAGTCCTGCGGACTTGGATTATATAGCTTCGCTGATTTTTGAATTTTTCGATATTGTCGAGCTTTTCCGTTGGCGAGGCTGAGCCGCTGCCTACGGTCATGATTCTCTCCTCAAAAAGGGTCATTATCTTGAAAAAAACATCTTTTATCATAGCAGAATATAACCCCATTCATAACGGGCATGTTTATCATATTGAGCAGACACGTATGGCGGGGGCAGAGCGGATTATCGTTCTTATGAGCGGTGATTTTGTTCAGCGCGGTGAGCCGGCACTACTGCAAAAGCATTTAAGGGCAAAAGCGGCTGTTGAAGCCGGTGCAGATCTTGTTCTCGAAATTCCTCAGAAATATGTTCTGTGCGGCACAGGTCATTTTGCGGACGGGGCGGCAAAAATAATCGCGTCTTCCGGTCTTAACGGTACTCTCTCATTCGGTGCTGAATCCGGCCTTCACGATATACTTAAAACCGCCGATGCCGTCTGTGACACTTCGGTACAGCAAAAAGTCACGCTTTTGTGTAAAGAAAAAGGCTTTTCATACCCCAGAGCGCTGCAAAGTGCCGTCAATGATATTTACGGAAAACAAGTTGCCGAGGTTTTGTCATACCCAAATAATCTTCTCGCCGCAAATTATATAAACGCACTGAAAAAGTATGATTGCGATATTGATTTCTTTTCCGTAAAACGGCAGGGCGTGTCACATGATTCCGATGAATTTAACGGCAGCAATATAAGTGCAAAAAAGCTTCGTGAGCTTATTCTTGACACTACCGGTGATATATCAAAATATGTACCCGATTATTCATTTGACATAATTTCCGATGCTCTGAATAAAGGAAATATTATTGATTATAATAGATATAATCTTGCCGCAATTTCTCGTTTGCAGACACTTTCGACCGACGATTTAATTCAGATTAACGGAGTAAATCAGGGACTTGAAAATCTGTTTTATGATGCGATTAAGACAAGCTGTGACCTTTACACAGTCTGTGAAAATGTAAAGTCCAAACGCTTTACATCTTCTCGCCTTCGTCAGATATGTTTGTGTGGTGCTCTCGGTATTACAAAAGCCGATGCCGCATCGGAGCTTTCATATGTTAATGTTCTCGGCTTCGACACAGTCGGCAGAAATATTCTTCATGAGATAAAAAATAATTCTCCCGTTCCGTTTGTTACGCTTCTGTCACAAGCCCAAAATCTTTCTTCTACCCGTGACGCTTATCTTGACGAACGCACCGAGCTTTTCTATAACCTCTGCACCCGCAGCCCGTCCCCGGACTTTTCACCGTACAGACAAAAGCCGTTTATTTTGTTGTAGTCGAAAATTATTGGAACTTTGTATTCTTGATTAAGAATGTTTTTATTAACAGTCTTTTTTATGTCGCACATAGCAAGTCTATGTGCGTTTTTTTGTGAAATAAGAAAAAAGTATGCTATACTACGCATAGCATACTTGCACTTGACAAGCAAGTACAAGTAATGAGCTGCTAATGGTGTAAATAGCATCACTATTATTAAAATAACAGAGGAGTTAGTTGTTATGAAAAAATGTTTAATCGCACTAACCGTCGTATTGTTGTGCTTATCTGTAAGCGCATGCGGCAAAAGTACATCCGAGGTTGCAACTTCGACCGACTCAATCGAAACTGTCGGTGAAGCCGTGAATGCAGACAATGCAAGCTGGCCTTCGAACAGTCTGACTGCGAAATTGCCTACTCCGAAGTCGGCAGATATTGAAATTGTGTTCGAAACATCGGATGTATTTTCTGCCAGAGTCAAAGGTGTAACCACTGATGATTTCAGGGAATACGCAGAAAAGTGTAAAGAAATGGGATTTACTATTGATACGGTTATGACAAGTAATAGTTTTATCGGTTATAATTCGGAGAATTACAAGGTATTTCTTATTCATTCGGATGATGTCCTTGATATAGATATAACTGTTGATTTGACTAATGAAACGAACGAGTCTACGGCAGATGATACAACTATTGAGGATAAAGAGACTGCAGAAAATAAAGTTTCTTCTGAATTTAAGGAACTGATGGACAGTTATGAGGAGTTTTTTAACGAGTATGTCGACTTTATGAAGAAATATAATAATTCTTCAGATAAAACATCTATGCTGACAGATTATGCTGATTTTATGAGTAAGTATGCCGATATGATGTCTAAGCTTAATGCTATAGATGAGGATGAATTGTCTGAAGAAGATGCTGTATATTATGTTGAAGTTTCAGCCCGTATAACAAAGAAGTTATCTGAAGTCGGAGCAAGTTTTTAGCATTTTACAATCTTAATGAAATAGAAAACCCGCCGTCGGTCGAGCTTTTCGATCGGCGGCGGTTTTGTGTTCAGTATATTTTATTAAAGAAGCTTGCACAGCGTCGGAAATCATGAATTATGCATTCATAATCTCGCATTATTTCAGTGCGTTAATTTCTTCAATCGCACCCTTAAGATACCCCGGCACAAGTGTGTCTTTGCCGTCTTTGAGCATCGGTTCAAGCAGAACACGCTTTATGTCGTTGCCGCCCTGAACACGTGCGAAAAGGGAAGTGAGCAGCTCTTTTTTCGGCGGATTTCTGAGCGGTTCAATATTTTTCAGCTCTATTCTGATATAGTCTTCTGTCGGGTCTATATCGACAACGGTGACTTTTATTGTCCTGTCCTTTGTGATTTGGGCCTTTGCGCTTTCAAAATTAATGCTGACTTCAATCTTTTCGGCATCTGCAATATCCCTGAAATATATATTAAATGTTCGCTTTTCGGGAACAACCGAGCTGTCGCCCTGAATCTGAGAAATTGCAAATGTAATGTTTTCGCCTTCTTCGATTACAAAAATCGGTGTAAGACAGTAAGCTCCGTTTTTGAAGTTGTTCGTTGTTCCGTCGTCTTCGTAAAGGTCGATATTACCGGTGCCTCTGTAAACAAGAATGTCATATTCCTCCGGGTTTTCCGTTGAGTTGCCTATGTTCTCGGGGTACAGCGGAATAATCGCACCCTCTTTGGCAAGCACCGGAATACTCGCTTCATCTCTGTAAAGGCGAAGTTTTTGTTTGCCCTCATATATACGCCCCGTGAAAATATCCGTGTATCTGCCTTCGGGAATAAAGCAATCCGTGCCGGCAAGCTCGGTGCGAGGGTCGATTTTTTCCGTTATCGGGCACACGATAAGCTCTGTGCCGAACATATATTCATTCGGAACATTATACGCTTCTTTTTCGTGCGGATATTTATAATACATTGGACGCACAAGCGGCAGTCCGTCATTGTGTGTCAGATAGTTCATGTGATAGATATACGGAATAAGCCTGTGTCTGAGTCTTAAAGCCTTTGTCGCACCCTCTCTTGCAAATGAACGGTACATCCACGGCTCTTTGCCCATAAACTCGTTTGATGTGGAGTGAAGCCGCATAACAGGGGAGAACACGCCGTACTGAACCCATCTCAGATACAGCTCATCATCACGAACGCCGAATGTGTGACCGCCTATATCATGGCTCCACCATGTGTAACCGATATTGGACGCGGTCGAAGTAAAATACGGCTGGTAGTTGAGAGACGCCCATGTCATAAACGTATCGCCCGAAAAACCGATCGGGTATCTGTGAGCACCCGCACCGCAGAAACGTGAGAGTATAAGCCCTCTCTTTTCGTCGCTGTCGTTGTCTTTATAATGATAGTAGTTTAACGCAGTCAGCGGATCGAGCCCCGGCACGTCGGAATTTTTGCCCTGCTGCCAGTCTATCCACCAAAAGTCTACGCCCTTTTCTTCGTGCGGATGATGAAGGTACTTAAAATAACCCTCTATGAACTTGTCGTCTGATAGGTCGAAGGGGATAACCTCTTTTTTTGAAGGGTCCCTGCCGCAGAATCTGCAGAAATTTTCATATTCCGTTTCAAAAAATCTGCATCCGCCGGCCGGGTGAAGGTTCATTGTAACGTGAAGATTCTTCTCTTTAAGGAATCTGAGAAAAGCTTCGGGATCGGGGAAAAGCTCGGTGTTCCATGAATATCCCGTCCACCCCGGGAACATTACGGAATATACCTTTTCCATGAAATTGTTCTTTGTGCGGATTTTTCCGGCTTCTTTTCCGAATTTCTTTTCTACATCGACCCAGTGCCAGTCCATGTCAACGGTGGCAACGGTAATTGGGATTTTCTCCTCTTCAAAGCGGTTCATAAGAGCTTCATATTCATCCTGTGTATACGCCTTATATCTGCTCCACCAGTTGCCGAGCGCAAAACGGGGGATAAGCGGAGGCTGACCCGAGATACGGAAATAATCATGAAGTGCATCCTCATATTTATAACCGTAGGCAAAGTAATATTCGTCCTTTTCGGCAAACTCTCTTTTTATTATGTGACCGTCCTCGGTCAGAATAAGTGAGCGGCTGTCGTCAAGCACCGCTACGCCGTCTGTTGAAATTATGCCGTCGGAGAGCTTGCAGAACCCGTTTGTGTTGTCGAGAGTTCTGCCCGTACCCTTAAGATTGCCCCTGTGAAATTCGGTAACATATCTGCCGTCCTCAAGTGCGACAGCCATCATTTTCTTTGCTTTTATGTCATAGAAAAATGTCGTAGTCGTCGTTTTTGCCGTTACCAGATTATTCTTGAGGCTGAATTTGGTTTCAACCTTGTCAAGTCCGCGGTTTAATATCGCCTGTGTGGGCATATCGCAGAATTTATTGTTTTTCTGCTCCTCTACTCTCAGAATTTTATCGGTAATTACCGTAAAACGAAAGCCGTCCGTTACAAAGCATTGCCCGTCTATCGGCATTGCAAGTCCGGTCTGACCGAATTTTTTCATAAAATCCGACAATGTCATCACCTCGAAAAATATTTTATCCCATATAGCGATTTTTGTCAAACCATACTTGTTCTTTTGCATAAAATAAATCTTGAATTTATATATTCTGTGTGCTACAATGCATAAGAAATAATATTTTGTTCACAATATTTTAATGTGAACGTGATTTTTGACAGGAGAGAATTGCATGAAAAAAATTCTTAGCATCCTTTTGGCTCTGACACTTGTCATTGCCGGTGTTCTGCCCTGCTTTGCTGCGGATAATGGCGAGCTTTATCCTACAATCATGGTAGCGGGTTACAGCTCTTCATCGCTTTATAACGTTACCGAAAAAGGTACAGAGCAGGTGTGGGGCGTTGACACGGACGAAATACTTTCGCTTGTTCTTAAAAATATTGCCCAAATCGGCAAGGGACTCGGTGAAGCCGCATTCGGAAAAGCCGACACAATCGCCGACCTTGTAGGCAACGCAATTGTCGATATGTACGGCGTTATGGCTTATAATGAGTACGGCAAGAGCGTCAATGATATTGTTCCGTATTCGCAGAAGGCGGCAGACACGCAGTACTCATATCTTCAGAGTAATGTTAACGGCGAGCATATGCACGAACCCGAGCTTATTGCCACCGCCGCAGAAGTCTATAACGAGAAAACAGGCACCGACAACGGCTATGATTGGTGCTTCAGCTTCCAGACAGACTGGCGTCAGAATATAGTTGACTGTGCCGCAGACCTTGACAGATACATTGATGATGTTCTCGCTTTCACCGGCGCCAAGAAGGTAAATCTTTTGGCAGTCAGCCACGGCGGCGAGGTATGTGCAACTTATCTGAGCCTTTACGGAAAAGACAAGCAGGTTGTCAATAATGCCGTGCTTACCGTTCCCGCAATCGGCGGTGCGTGTCTTGCATCCGACCTTATGGCGGAAAATGTCGTGTTTGACGAAGAGACTCTCATGTATTTCATCGAAAACGGCATGATGTTCGAGACCGATATTGACTGGCTTGTAAAGGCAAATCAGCTCGGCATTCTTGACGATATCTGCAATCAGATCATGCATAAGTATGCAAAGCAGGTTATCGGCTATTGGGGCAGTATATGGGACTTTATCTCGCCCGATTATTATGACGAGCTTAAGGCACAGCTGCCCGAAACAATGCTTAACTCCGAACTTATAAAAAAGAGTGATTATTTCCACTATACCGTCTATCCCGGTCTTTATGACAGCCTTAAAGAGTGTGTTGATGGCGGCACGGATATCTATATTGTAGCCGGCTGTGCCGAACCCTCCGTTGTCGGACTTCAGGAATATTCCGACGGTATTGTTACCGTAAAATCTTCAACAGGTTCTGTGACTGCTCCTTACGGCAAACGCTTCGGTTACGGCTATGTTCAGGCAGGCACACAGTGCGACAACCCCGAGCATAACCACCTGTCGCCCACAATGACAATAGACGCATCAACAGGCTATCTGCCCGACACAACCTGGTATGTTAACGGCCTGTTCCACGGCATGACCTGGAAGGATGACTATACAAAAAATCTCTGCACAACTCTTCTTTTCTCCGACGAGAGCATGACCGTTTATTCGGATGAAAATTATCCGCAGTTTAAGTACAGCACAAACACATGCCACTCGGTTATAGGTGCGTTCAACAACTCGGTTGAAGGGTATCTGACTTCCGATGACGACGCTTTCACGGTTACAAATCTTTCAAAGAAGTATACGATGAAGCTCCTCTCCGTTTCGACAAGCGGAATAGATCTTAGCTTTGATCTTAAAAAGCCCGTATATCTTAAGCCCGGCGAGAGCACAACACTTCATTTTAACGGTGAAATTCCCGCGACAAGTCTTACAACGGCGGATGTGACTATTACATATAAGCTCATCGGCAGTGTTACACCGTACGGCGAGAGAACGCTTGTGTTCACTCTCGAAAACGGCACGGCTCCCGAGTACACGGAGCAGTACGCAGACGCAAATCACAGGACGGCGTTTGATGATGCGATTGATGATAAGGGGCTTGATATTCTTGAAAAGACAGGTCTTTATCAGCTTTTCAAAATGATTTACGATATGCTTAAGTCATTCCTCAGAATGTTTGGCACAATTTGCTGATGTCGGATTAATATATTTTGATGAAACAGGCGTAAACAGCAGTAATCGGAATTAGTGGTCAGTGGTCAGTGGCCGGTGGCAAGTTAACAAGGAAGACACTTCGTGTCTTGAATTGTATGGCTTCGCGTTCTGTAATTACGTTAAATAATTAAACCGCAGTAAGCCATGTTTGTTTATTGCGGTTTTTGTTTTTGCACTTGTATAAAGAGTGTTTTTCTGTTAGAATATATTTATTAAAACGGAGGGGGAGTTTGTTTTGCGTGAAAGCTCAAAAATAGCACTCGGCGGCATCATTTCGGCGCTTGCCGTTGTTATCATGCTCTCAACATATATAACGCCTCTCCTTGTGTACACCGCTCCGCCGTTTGCGGGGCTGCTCCTTGTGGTAATGCTCCGTGAAATCGGCTATTCGTGGGCGTTCGGTGCTTATACTGCAGTGTCACTTTTGTCGGTGTTTCTTGTTGCCGACAAAGAATCAGCCGTGTTCTTTATGATGTTTTTCGGCTATTATCCGATTCTGAGAATGTTCATAAACAGCAAGATTAAGATAAAACCTCTGAGCTTTGCGATGGGCTTTGTCGTGTTCAACTGCTCGCTTTATCTGTCTGTTAAAATCTGTTCCGAGATTTTCGGCATAGACTATTCCGATTTTACCGACGGCGGCACGGCAATGTTTATTCTGTTTATTGTTCTTATGAATTTTGTTTTTATCGCTTATGATGTTTTGTTAAATCGAGCGGTATATATTTATGATATGATGATTTCAAAAAAGGTCAAAAAACTGTTTCGACATTAAGGGGAGTTAAGATGGCAACAAAAAACAAATCGGTATATGTGTGTTCCGAATGCGGCTGTGTGTCCCCTAAATGGAACGGGCAGTGCCCCGAGTGCGGCGAGTGGAATACTTTTGTCGAAAGAACATCAGTTCCGTCGTCATCGGGTACGGCTAAAACAAATGTTTCGTCCGGCTTTTCCGCATTAAGATTAAATGAAATTACGGATTGTTCCGAAATTCGCTTTGATACAGGCACGTCGGAGCTTAACAGAGTGTTGGGCGGCGGTCTTGTAAAAGGCTCGCTGGTTCTTATCTCCGGTGACCCGGGTATCGGCAAATCGACACTGCTTTTGCAGATGACATCCGAGCTCGGAAAGACAAAAAATGTGCTGTATGTCTCGGGGGAGGAGTCCCCTCAGCAGATAAAGCTTCGTGCCGAACGGCTCAATGTAACTTGCGACGGACTTCGTGTGTTGTGCAAGACGGATGCCGAGGCGATATGCTCCTATGTGCGTGAGACAAATCCCGATGTTGTAATTATAGATTCCGTTCAGACGATGCAGATAACGGAAATAAACTCCCTGCCCGGCAGTATAGCACAGGTGAGGGAGTGTGCAAATCTTTTTATGCGGCTGTCAAAGGAGCTCGGCGTGCCGGTTGTGCTTGTCGGTCATGTCAACAAGGACGGCAATATCGCAGGGCCTAAGGTGCTTGAACATATAGTGGACTGTGTTCTGTATTTTGAAGGCGAAAAAAATCTGTCGTACAGAATTCTGCGTGCCGTCAAAAACAGATTCGGCTCAACCAATGAAATAGGCGTTTTTGAAATGCGTGATACGGGGCTTTGCGAAGTAACAAACCCGTCGCAGGCTCTTATATCGGGCAGACCGTACGGTGTTTCGGGTTCATGCATTGCGTGCGTGATGGAGGGCTCAAGACCGATTTTGGCTGAAGTGCAGGGTCTTGTCTGCCAGTCTAATTTCGGCAACCCCAGACGTGCGGCAAACGGATTTGACTACAACAGAATGTCAATGCTGATTGCCGTTCTCGAAAAACGCGCAGGGTATTATCTTAACGCATGTGATACTTATGTCAATGTCGCAGGAGGATTAAGGATAGACGAACCCGCGTCCGATTTGCCTGTTACACTGTCGCTTGTGTCGTCACTCAGAGATAAACCGCTCAGGGACGACTGCATCGCATTCGGCGAAATAGGACTTGTAGGTGAAATAAGAGCCGTAAGCTATGCCGCAGTGCGTGTAAGAGAAGCTGTGCGGCTCGGATTTAAGAAGTGCATATTGCCGACTCATAACCTTAAAGAGCTTGATGAAAATCTTTTTGATAAGATAGAAATCAAGGGGGTAAATAATATACGGGCAGCGTTTAATGAAGCGGAAAAGCAATGAGCAATGAGCAATTAGCAATTAGCAATTGATATCAGGGATCGGGGACCGGGGGCCGGGGGCCGGGGACTGAGGAAGTCCTGCGGTCTTGGATTATATGGCTTCGCTAAGGGGCAGTGTTATAGAGTGAATAGCTTCTTTGTTTGCCGAAAACAACAAAAAATCAAATTATAAAGTGAAAAAAATCCCGAGGTGGCACAGAAGTCATCTCGGGGCTTTATTTTAGTGTGGATTTTGATTGTGCATAGTTTTGGGTATGAATTGACAAAAAGAAAAAGGCGGTAAAAACACCGCCCAATTCTTTGAATCGATTCAATGAAAGAAATCAGCCTTCGTCGTTCTGCTTTCTGATGTCTTTAACAAGATCCTTAATTGTCTGGATCATGCTCTGAATGAAGTCAACAAGACCCTGGAAGAACTCTGTAATCTTATCCATGGAAATTCCCTCCGTTGTTATTTTTTTGGTTTTCACCGTCTTAAATATATCATATTTATCCGTCGTTTGCAATAGCTTTTTGGGAAAATCGACAAAATTTAATGTTTTGTATGTTTTAATCGGTTGTTTGTAAATTTCCGAGTGGTTCTGTCTGTAAACTGATTTGAACGGAGTATAGCAATACGCCATAAAAATAACTGCTTGTATTGTCATTGCTAATTGCTAACTGCTAATTGCTAATTGCTAATTGCCTGTGTTTGCATTTTTCCAGTCAAATTCCCTCAGCTTCCCGTTTTCCTGCAATTCGGGATATCCCCACTGCCTTAATACTTCATACACTCCGATTGCGACCGAGTTTGAAAGATTAAGGCTTCTCGCATCCGATATCATCGGTATTCTGACCGTTGTATTCGGATTATCGAAAAGCAGCTTTTCGGGCAGTCCTTTTGTCTCTTTGCCGAACACAATAAAAACCTTTTCGGGGTATGTTATGTCGGTATGCTTATGCGGCGCCTTGGTTGAAAAATAATAAAAATTCTCGTTCGGGTGCTTCTCGAAAAATTCCCCTGTCGAGTTATAATAGGTAATATCGAGCAGATGCCAATAGTCAAGCCCCGCACGCTTAAGCTTTCTGTCGTCTATGTTAAATCCCATAGGCCCCACAAGATGAAGCTTTGCACCCGTTGCGGCACAGGTTCGGGCAATGTTGCCGGTGTTCTGCGGTATTTCAGGCTCTATAAGAACAATATTCAGTTCATGCATTTCGGTAAATCTTCTTCCGATTTATATTTTTAACTTTGATATTCTACCATATGAAGATGCAAAAGTAAACCTATTAATTTTTTATTAACTTCTCGCAAAACGCCGTTCATTATATTTACAATACAGAAAAATTATGGTAACATACAACCATAAATTGAGGCGGTGTTATATATGAAGAATATGAACAGAATTATATGTGCGATTTTGTGTGCGATACTTACATTGTCGCTGTTTTCGTGCTCTTCTGGCGACGACCCGACAGACCCCGCCGCAATGTTTACCGAACCTGCCGTTCCTACAACCGCAGAAGCTGTGCCGGATGAAAACACACTTGACCCCATAAGCACAGACAGGTCTTTCTACGGCGTAAAGGACGACACCGCAGACACATATACGGGCCGCCGTCCGCTGCCCTTGAATGAATTTAAGGATGTAAGAACAGAGAACGACAAAAATCTGCCTACGGATTTAATAAGTCACGGTTTCGGTGTCGCCAAAGACGAGAAGCCCAATCAGCTGAGCATTAACAATCAGAAATTCTTTGATGACGGCGGTTATGATGCCGTATGCCTTGATACCAAGACCGAACAGAAGGTGCTTTATCTTACATTTGACTGCGGCTACGAGAACGGCTATACCGAAAAAATTCTCGACACACTCAAAGAAAAGAATGTAAAAGCGGCGTTTTTCTGCACCCTCGACCAGGTTAAAGCCACACCCGAGCTTATCGCGCGAATGATAAACGAAGGTCATGTTGTCGGCAATCATTCCGTTACACACCCCGTTTTTGCCGATATCTCAAGGCAGAAAATGTATGAAGAGATAAAGGGGCTTGATGATTATCTGCGTGAACATTTCGGCTATTCGTCCCTCTATTTCAGATACCCCCACGGCAAATACAGCGAGTCGAGCCTTGACCTTATAAATTCCATGGGCTACCGTGCCGTTTTCTGGTCACTGGCGTATGAAGACTGGGATCTCGATAATCAGAAGGGCGCGGACTATGCCCGTGAGACTGTTGTGTCACGCCTGCACCCCGGTGCTGTCATACTTCTGCATGCCGTGTCACCCGATAACGCCGGCGCGCTTTCGGACATTATAGACGACGCAAGAGAAATGGGATACGAATTTTTGTCGCTTGATGAAATGAAACGCTGATTTGTGTTGCACTTTTCCTCTTTCCGTGGTAAAATATCGTGAACAAAGCCGAGTGACGAAACTTTGTCCTCGGCTCTTTAGCTTTAAGAAGGGAATTTTTATAAACCATGAAACTTACCGCTATTGATAACAACGGCACACTTCAGGGCTTTATGCTTGTAAAAAGCTGTGAACGCAAGAACGCAAAAAACGGCTCTGTTTATCTTGATATCGTTCTGGCTGATGCCGACGGCGAAATTGTCGCCAAAATGTGGGATTTTAAGGGCTCGACGGAGAGTCAGCCCGTTGTTAACAGCATAATCCGTGTTCGCGGAATGCTCAATACATTCAACAATCAGCAGCAGTTCAGAATTGACCGCTTCCGTCAGTCAACTCCCGAGGACGGCGTCAACATTGCCGACTTTGTGCCCGGTGCTTCCTGTACGCCCGAGTATATGTACAGCAGTATCACGGAACTTGTCGACAGCTTTGAGGATGAAATGCTCAAAAAGCTTGTTTTTGCCGTGCTCGATGAATATAAAGACAGAATTATTACTCTCCCCGGCGCTTTCAAGCTTCACCACGCCGTAAGAGGCGGATTGCTTATGCATACTCTGGGCATCTGCCGTATGGCTTGTGCGGCGGCTGAGGTCTATCCGTCAATTGACCGCGATCTGCTTTTAGCCGGTGCTATTCTTCATGATATAGCAAAATCCGAGGAGTTCAGCGTTGCTCCCACAGGGCTTGTTGAGGGTTATACAGTGCAGGGTACTCTTATCGGTCACCTTGTAAAAGGTGCCATGATAATTGACGAGATAGGCAAAAAGAACGACATTGACCCCGATACACTTATGCTTATCGAGC
>CAZTWO010000006.1:0-25301 GCA_964617965.1 uncultured Ruminococcus sp.
TTATAATCCAAGACACAAAGTGTCTTCCGACATTATGCATTCTACATTCTACATTGTGCATTTCTTTGCTATTGTAGAGAGCTTGTATGTTTTTGTTGACTTACGTTAAGTCGTAAGATTATATGCTTGATAAAAGAGGGTGAATTGATGAAAAAAGGGTTGAGAGCGGTTCTTGCTGCGGCTGTCGTTTTTGTTGCGGCGGTGCTTGCGGGATGCTCCGATTACAACGTTTTTTCTGTCGATTCTCTTCTTAAGCCGCCGAAGCTTACGGGTGAAAACACCGAGCTGCAAAAGGTGTTCGAAGCTGATGTCGGTGCGAATGCGTCGCTTGTACGTCCTGTGGCGGGTGACTACCGTTCGGCGTATGTGCTTTACGACTACGACGGCGACGGCACAAACGAAGCCATAGTTTTCTATACTCCCAGAGACACCACGGGCGAAGCGAGAATACATTTTCTTAAATATGATTCCGATAAAGAAACATGGAATTCTGTTGCGGACTTAAAGGGCAACGGCACATCCGTTTACAGTGTTTCGTTCTGTAATTTCGACAATGACGGCACAAATGAAATTGCCGTTGTGTGGCAGTTCTCGGACGGCAACAAAGAAAAATCTCTTGCCGTTTACAGACACTGCGAGCCATCCGCCAATGATTCCAACGGCTTTAAGAGTATAGCCACCATCAGAATTACCGATTATTTCGTCTATGATATAAATTCCGATGACAGTGAAGAGCTTATTTACACATTCATTGATCCTGCGGAAGAAAATCCTGCCGTGCTTCTCAAGTGTGCGAAGTTCTCGGCTGAGACCGAGCTGTTCGAGTCCGTAAGTGAAGTAAATCTCGATAACAGAATTTCTGGTTTTATGTCGTACGCACACGACGTACAGGATGAAGGATACGTATTTTATTTTGACGCTCAGATAGGCGACGGAAAATATATAACCGACATTGCGTATTTTGACAATGAAAAATCGGCGTTTGTCCGCCCGGTTGATGAGAGGGGAGTGCCGCTTAGCGAAAAGACCGTCACTTCGCAGTATACAAAAAGCGAGGATGTCGACGGCGACGGCATTGTTGAGATAGCAAGGCAGAAAATTCTCGATAATTCCTATTCTGTTTCGGAAGAGGGCGGCACAAAGGAAGCTATTTATCGCACAGAGTATTTCCATTTTACGGGGCTGTCATTCAAAAGCATGGGCAGTTATTATGTCTGTGATGATTTGCGGCTTCGTATAAAAATCGACAGCTACTCCGAGTACGCCGATATTATATATGATGTATATAACGGACAGATAAAATTTATAGAGAAAAAAGAGAATGCCGACGAAGACGACGACCTGCTGTTTACAGTCTATCTTTCGAGTGAAGACAGCAGACATTCGTCCGGTGCGTCAGCGGTGCGTGTGTCCGTGACAGACCTCGGAAAAACGTACGAGCTTGATTTTGATACAATAAAACAGGATATAGATTATTTCGGAGACCAAAATGAAACGGAGTGAACCCGATGAAAAGAATACTTGTTGCTGAAGATGAAAAATCAATACGCGATTTTATAGTTATAAACCTCAAAAGGAACGGCTATGATGTCGAGGAAGCCGACGACGGCGAAAAGGCACTCAGACTCTACGACGAAAACAACGGCAATTTCGATGTCGCTCTGCTTGATGTGATGATGCCCAAGGTTGACGGAATAGAAGTGTGCAAACAGCTTCGCAAAAAGAGCAGCACGATAGGCATTATCATTCTTACCGCGCGCACACAGGAAATGGACAAGGTTACAGGTCTTTTGGTCGGTGCCGATGACTATGTCACAAAGCCGTTTTCAACGTCGGAGCTTATGGCGAGAATTGATGCCGTTTACAGGCGTGTCACCGTAAATAAAGAGTACGCACGTGAGAGCAAGGACAGGGGGAATGTCATAGAACTCGGCGAGTTTGTGCTTAACCTCAGAAGCCGCACGCTTACAAAAAACGGCGCTCCGATTGAGCTTACTCAGGTTGAATTTCAGATAATGGAATATTTCTTTACGCATCCCAACACTTCACTTGAACGAAACGAGATATTAAACGCCGTGTGGGGAAATATGTACTACGGCGACGACAAAGTGGTCGATGTAAACATAAGACGGCTTCGCATGAAGATTGAAGACAACCCCTCCGCACCCCGTCATCTTACTACCATATGGGGTGTAGGGTATAAGTGGATAGAGTGATGAAGAAAAAAGAACGAAAGCCGCTTATAAAGAGCGGTATTACCGCAAGATGGATTCTTACAACGATTATAGTTATAGCGCTTATTTTGGCTGTTATAGCTTCAATCATTACATTTTCAATTCGCACATATTATTATGACACAGTAAAAAACAAGCTCAATTCCATGGGGCAGAGCAGTGCCGTGGCTGAATTTTTCGGTGGATACATAGACTCCTCCGCCGATGTATTTGTGCAGAGAGCACAGGAGTATGTCGAAAGCTTCGGCGATATAAACACAGCCGAGGTGTGGATATACAACGGCAAGGGCGAGGTTATAGTTACCTCCACCGGATTTGCCGCCGATGATAACGGCTCGAATGACTACAACACTGCATATAATTCCGACACGGGTATGGCAATAGCAAAGGATTTTCTGCCGTCCGGTGAGCATGTTATGGCACTTACCGTTTTTCTTCCAAAAACAAATGGACAGTCAAACGGCGCCGTACGATATATAATTTCTCTTCGTGATATCGATAAACAGGTGTTCAGAGTGGCAGTGACCGCAGGTGCGGGCTGCGCTTTTGCCTTATTGCTTGTTATATTTTCGGGACTGTTCTTTATTCGCTCCATTGTGGGGCCCGTTAAAAAGATAAACGAAGCGGCAAGACGGATAGCCGCAGGCAACTATACCGACAAAATCGATATAACAAACAGATACGATGAAATTACCGAGCTTTCGGAATCCATAAACTACATGACGGACGAGATAGAAAAAACCGACCGTCTTAAAAATGACTTTATATCAACCGTCTCACATGAGCTTCGCACGCCCCTTACTGCGATAAAGGGCTGGACGGAAACTCTTATGAGCGTCAATGAAGAAAACAGCGACCCCACGTTAAATGAGGGGCTAAAGGTTATATTAAACGAATCGGAGCGGCTGTACTCCCTTGTTGAAGACCTGCTTGACTTCTCACGAATGCAAAACGGCAAAATGTCGTTAAGACTTCAGAAAATAGATGTTCTGGCGGAGCTTGACGAAGCCGTATTTGTTCTTCGCGACAGGGCACACCGTGAGGGAATCGAAATTTTTTACAGTGCTCCCGATTACCCCGCGCCTGCCGAGGGCGACCCGGACAGAATAAAGCAGGTGTTTGTAAATATTATAGATAACGCCATAAAATACACTCAACCCGGCGGAAAAATCGCCATATTTGCGGCGCTTATGCAGAATTCCGTAAAAATAAGCATAGCGGACACCGGGTGCGGAATCTCCGCCGAGGATTTGCCGCACGTCAAAGAAAAATTCTATAAAGCGAATAAATCCGTAAAGGGCTCCGGCATCGGTCTTGCCGTGTGCGACGAAATTGTCACAATGCACAAGGGCGAGCTTGAAGTCATAAGCAAAGAGGGCGAGGGTACAACAGTTATTGTGACACTCCCCGTTATTCCGTTTAATCCGACAGGAGGAAAGGAAAATCAATGAGCAAAGACAGCAGAAATCCCGAAATAATACGCAAGACTTCCGTCGGCGGACAGGCACTCATAGAGGGCGTTATGATGAACGGCCCCAAGGGTGCGGCACTGTCCGTCAGAAATACAAAGGGCGAAATCATAACCGAATTTATGAACATAAAGCACGCCCGTGACAAGGTTAAGTTCCTCGGCTGGCCCTTTATAAGAGGTATTGTTAATTTTATCGAGTCCATGATAATCGGCTACAAATCCCTTATGCGTTCGGCGGATCTGTCGGGGCAGATGGAGGACGAAACCGACCCCGAAAAAATGAGTAAGCTTGACCGGTGGCTCAATGACCATATGGGTCCCAAAATGTTTGCCGCGATAACGGGTGTCGCTTCTGTCTTGGCTGTCGTTATCGGCATGGGACTTTTTGTGTATCTGCCGACATTTCTTGTGGACGTAATCGATGAACATCTTTTCGGCAGTTCTCTTCAGAAATTCCACGCACTGTTTGAAGGACTTATGCGTGCCATAATAATTGTCATATATATGTGGGCCGTATCAAAAATGAAAGACATTCACCGTGTGTTTATGTATCACGGCGCCGAGCATAAGACAATATTCTGCTACGAAAAGGGTCTTCCGCTCACAGTCGAAAACATAAGAGGCTGCCGCCGTTTTCATCCGAGGTGCGGCACAAGCTTCATATTTATCGTGCTTATCACAAGCATTATCGTGTCGTCGATTGTGTCGCTGATTTTCCCGCAATTGACAGAGTCTTCAAACAGAATTATATGGATTCTTGTAAAGCTTATTCTTGTTCTGCCCGTTGTCACCGGCATAAGCTATGAGCTTATAAAATATGCGGGCCGTCATGATAATATACTCACTAAAATTTTCTCCGCTCCCGGGCTTTGGATGCAGAGAATTACCACAAAAGAGCCGACGGACGATATGATAGAAGTCGCAATTGCGTCCGTAAAGGCCGTCATAACCGACAACCCGGAGGATGACACTCTTGTCTGATACATTATCCTCGGTTCTTAAAGAGGGAACATCAAGGCTGAAAGAAGCAAATGTTAAAAACGCCTTATATGAAGCACGTGAAATGCTTTATTCGGCTTTTTCGGTTGACAGAATAACGCTTATATTGTATCCCGATACGGCTGTTGACGCAGACAGAACGGCTGTGTTTTTCGATATGATAAGCCGCCGCATTTCGGGTATTCCGCTTCAGTATGTCTTAGGCGAATGGTCATTTTACGGCAGACGCTTTTTTGTGGGCGAGGGTGTGCTTATCCCACGCCCCGAAACGGAACAGCTTGCGGATATATGTATCGAAGTGATAAAAGAGCACTCTCTTAAAACGGTATATGATTTATGTTCCGGCACGGGGTGTATAGGCATAACAATCGCAATCGAATGCCCCGATACGGATGTTTATCTTTTTGAGCTTTACGATGACGCACTTTTCTATCTTAAAAAGAATGTCGAACAATATAACCTCAAAAACGTGCACATTATTAAATATAATGTAATGTCACCGCCGCCGACAGATATTCCGACACCCGACCTTATTGTTTCAAACCCGCCGTATATTCCGAGAAACGAAATGGACACCCTGCAGGCGGAAGTAAAGCTTGAACCCGCAACCGCCCTTGACGGCGGCACAGACGGACTTGATTTTTACCGAGCCGAAAGAGAGCTGTGGCTTCCCGTGTTAAATCCTTACGGCTTTTACATTGTCGAATGCGGCGAAGAACAGCCGCCCGAAATTTCCGAGATGCTCGAAAAATACGGCAACCCCGCAACAATGGAAGATATGTATGAAACAGAACGGTTTGTGTGCGTCAGAAAAGACAGGCTAAAATAATCAGCAATTAGCAGTTAGCAATTAGCAATGAAAAGGGGTCGGGGGCCAGGGGTCGGGGACCGGTTTGATAAGAAGACACTGCGTGTCTTGGATTGTAAAGCTTTGCCTTTTGAGCAGCAACTCCACACTCCACTCTCCACTCTCCACACTTTCTACCGGCTCCCGGATTCTGATAATAATAAAACATTGCCTTGAAGGGAAGATTATTTTGATTAGCTACATAATTCAATTTATTTCCGGCAAACTTGAATTTTATGAAATCGCAATATATGTCTGTGCTCTTGCGTTTATCGTAATCTGCTGTTTCCCCGTTCACGAGAGCGCACACGCATGGATGGCGTCAAAATTAGGCGACGACACCGGCCGTCTTTCGGGCAGAATTTCTTTAAGCCCAAAGGCACACCTTGACCTGTTCGGCACGCTTATGATTGTGCTGTTCGGCTTCGGTTACGCAAAGCCCGTGCCTGTCAATATCCGCAATTTTCCGCCGAAAAAGAGAAAGCTTTATTTTGCTCTCGTCGCAGTTGCGGGGCCTGTGTCAAATCTGATTCTGGCAATTTTCTTTTCGCTTCTCAAGAACGCGACAAACGCGATTTATGTAAACGTTTCGGCTTTCCCCGAGTCAATTGCCATTGCCGCATATACCTTCTTTGCGTATGCGTCAATGATAAACGTATCTTTGGCGGTGTTCAATTTTATCCCCATTCCGCCGCTTGACGGATCACGCGTTCTTACGGCAATTCTTCCCGACAGAATTTATTACAAAATAATGCAGTACGAGAGATATTCAATGTATATTCTCTTTGCGATAATTTTTATCTGCGACAGACTTAATTTTTCACCGCTGTCAACTTTAACAAGCTGGGTTTGTACCGGCATTGATTTTATCTGCCGTCTGCCCTTTGCGGCATTCTTATAATTTCGGAGTACTGATGGAAACAATAAAATATAAGATAGAAGTTTTTGAAGGCCCTATGGATCTTCTGCTTCATCTTATTTCAAAGCATAAACTTAATATTTACGACATTCCGATTGTGGAGCTTGTTGAGCAGTATACCGATTATATTCGGCAGATGAAAGAGGCCGACATGGACGTTGCGAGCGAATTTCTTGAAATGGCGGCAAGACTTGTCCATATAAAAAGCCTATCCCTGCTGCCCGTATACGAAGAAGCGGAGACACTGCGCAAGGAATTAAGCGGTGAGCTTATAGAGTACGCCGAGTGCAAAAAGGTTGCCGAACAGCTCTCGACCCGCACGGGCGGTTTTGACAATATTACCCGTCCGCAGGAAAAAATCGAGTGCGATATGACATATACCAGAATTCACGATCCAATTGAGCTTATAAACGCCTATATGAAGGTTGTCGGCCGTCGACTTAAGCTTATTCCGCCGTCAATTGACGTGTTTAAGCCCATTGTCGCAAAAAAGATTGTTTCGGTTTCACTCAAGATAAAATCCGTATGCGAGATGCTTTCAAAAAAAGGCAAACAGAAGCTCGGCGATATTTTCAGAAGCTCCGAGAGCCGTTCCGATATGGTAGCCGCTTTCTTGGCGGTATTGGAGCTTGCCAAAACAAAGCATATACATATAGACGGTGACGGCGATAATGCCGAAGTCGTACTTTTGAAAACACCGGAAGGAGAACTCGATTTTGACTGATGAAAATACAATAGATCTCAAGCATTCGATTGAAGCGGTCGTGTTTGCCTCGGGTGACGCACTCGAAAGAGCAAGACTTATTGAGGCGTTCGGCTGTTCGACTGAAAAGCTTGACGAGGTGTTAAGAGAAATAAAAGACGACTACGACAGAAATAACAGTGCCGTTGAATTATTGCTCTTAGGCTCAAAGGTGCAGTTCGCGACACGTGCCGAATATGCAAACGCCGTTCGCACAATTCTCGATATGAAGAGAAATCAGCCGCTCTCGTCTGCCGCATTTGAGGTTCTTGCGATTATCGCATACAACCAGCCTGTCACAAAATCGTTCGTTGAGCAGGTCAGGGGAGTTGATTGCGGAGGCGTAATTAACACTTTATGCCAAAGAAATCTGATAGAAGAGTGCGGAAGACTTGACTTACCGGGGCGACCTTTGATATACTGTACTACAACGGAATTTCTAAAATGCTTCTGTATGTCCACTTTAGCGGAACTGCCGGAAATACCGGATACCAAATCCGCTGCGGCGGCACTCGAGAACATACATAACGAAAGCACCGGTGTCGAAGGTCAGATATCCATTCTGTAATATAAGGGGTGACAATGTGATTGTACTTAAAATAATCGGTTGGATTCTTTTGGGAATACTCGCCCTCATTATTGCCGTGCTGTGCGTCAGGGTAACCGTTATAACAGAATATTCCGACAAAACAACATCATTGGCTCTTAAGTGGCTGTTTATAAATATTCCGATTTATCCCAAGAAAAAATCCGAGAATAAGCCCGAAGAACCAAAGCCCGAAACGACCGAAGCACTGCCCGAAGTGCTACCCGAAGGCACCGTGACCGAGGACGCACCTCCCGAAGAAGTGACGCCCGAAGAAACGCCCACTGAAGACGCAGCAGCGGAAGAAGTCACCGAAGAAAAAAAAGAGCCCGAAAAGAAAAAGAGCAATCCTCTTGACCTTCTCAAAACTCTTTATGAAGCAGAGGGCATTGACGGACTTATAGAAATCGTAAAACGCGTATTTTCTTATCTCGGCACATTTTTCGGCGGTCTGTTAAGAGCGTTTATAGTTGACGACCTGCAGCTTGATGTCCGCTGTGCCAAAAAAGACTCCGCAAAGACGGCGATTTATTACGGCGAGGTCTGCTCGACTCTGTTTCCGATGCTGGGGTCCTTGGCATCCGGCACAACGCTTAAAAAATACGATATAAACGTATATCCCGATTTTCTCGCACGTTACAGCGAGGCTTCATTTTATATTAAATTCCATGTTGTTCCGATAAGACTTATCGGCATTACGCTTGCTCTTGTCTTTAAGCTCATATTCAAGGTGCTTATAGGCTTGATTATAAAAATCTCCGGTGCAAAGAAAACCGGCGCACCGACAGAGCAGAACACAAAACAGTCAGAAAACACAAATAATATACGAAAGAGTGAAATTGCAAATGAGTGAGAAAACAGCATCAGGTATTCTTTCCACCACAATCGAAAAGGTTCGTCAGCTTGTTGACGTAAGCACAATTGTCGGCGAACCCATCAAGCTCAGCGAAGAAATCACCGTAATTCCCGTATCCAAGGTTACATACGGCTTTGCTTCCGGCGGCTCCGATTTTCCGTCAAAGAACGGCAAGGAGCTTTTCGGCGGCGGCGGAGGAGCGGGCATCACAATAAATCCCGTTGCTTTCCTTGTGCTTAAAGACGGCGAAGTTACGCTTAAGCATATCACCGCAAACGACAACGCTGCAGAGCGTATTGTCAATATGGTTCCCGATATCATCGATAAGGTTACAGGCACTGTCGACAAGATTAAGGGCGGCAAAAAAGACGACAGCACTGCGGAATAATTCCGTAACAGAATAAATATCAAAATAAAGGTTGAGGGTCAAAAAATCAGTGTACCGTCAGCCTTTATGGTGCTATATAAATCAATTCTCCTTCCGTGGTTTTTCACGGGGGAAGGTATGGTCACTATTATGAACGAAACTGTAAGATTACAAAAATTTATAGCCGACTGCGGAATAACGTCAAGACGCAAGGCGGAGGAGTATATCGCCGCCGGCAAGGTTAAGGTCAACGGTCATGTCGCCGAGATAGGCGAAAAAATCGACCCCAGGCACGACACCGTTGTTTTCTGCGGCAAAAAGCTGACCCATGCGGCAACGGCGCACAAATATATCATGCTCTATAAGCCCCGCGGATACGTCACCACAATGTCAGACGAAATGGACAGAAAGTGCGTGGCGGAGCTTGTGGCGGATATACCCTGCCGTGTTTATCCCGTCGGCAGACTTGACCGGGATTCCGAAGGGCTTCTGCTTCTGACAAATGACGGCAACTTCGCAAATGCCATGACACATCCGTCACACCATATTGCAAAGGCGTACCGTGTAAGCGTCCGTCCGAAGGTTACCGACGAGCAGATTACCGTGCTTACTTCCTCCATGATGATAGACGGAAGGGAGACTTACCCGGCGGACGTAAGAGTTGTGTCGAATGAAGACGACAAGTCCGTATTGGAAGTCATTCTCTATGAAGGACGCAACCGTCAGATTCGCCGTCTGTGTGAAGAAGCGGGGCTTGAGACCGTACGTCTTAAGCGTGTGGCTATCGGTCAGCTTACCTTAGGGCATCTTCGCCCGGGGGAGTACAGGGAGCTTACAAAAGATGAAGTTTCTCTGCTTAAAAGACAATCCGGCAGATTTTAATAACGGAAGGTGCATCACATGACTAAAAGTATGACCGGATACGGCCGTGCTGTCGGTTCAGCCGACGGCTTTACGGTTACGGTTGAGATAAAAAGCGTAAACCACAGATACTTTGAGTTTTCTTCGAGAATTTACCGTGAATATTCTTTTCTTGAAGAGAAGCTTAAGAGTTTTCTTAAGGACTATATTTCCCGAGGCAAGGTCGACTGCAGTGTGCAGATTGAGTGCGAGCGTGATGACAACTGCACGGTTGAAGTAAATCATTCGCTTGCGACGGGCTACATGGCGGCATTCGATGAACTGTGTCAGAAGTATCATCTTTCAATGGACAGATCCGTTGAAATTCTTACTTCGCATCCCGATATTTTCACAGTCCGCAAAAATCCCGCAGATGAAGAAACAGTCTGGAATATCGTAAAATCCGTTGCGACCGAGGCGGTTGAGGCGTTTACGAAAATGCGTGAAGTCGAGGGCGAAAAGCTTAAGACCGATGTTCTGAGCAGAGCCGACACAATCATAAAGAATGTTGAGTTTATTGAGGCCCGTTCACCCGAAACGGTTAAAGAGTATAACGAAAAGCTCAAAACACGCATTGCCGAGCTCCTTGCGGATGCAAACGTTGACGAACAGCGACTGCTGACCGAAGCGGCGATTTATGCCGATAAGGTTGCGGTGGACGAAGAGACCGTACGACTCAGAAGTCACATAGACCAGCTTCACACGCTTTTTGAAAGCGAGGAGCCCATCGGCAGAAAGCTCGATTTTCTTGTACAGGAAATCAACCGAGAGGCTAACACCGTCGGTTCAAAGGCTTCCGATATCGAAATTGCCCGCAAGGTTATCGATATAAAGGCCGAGGTTGAGAAAATCAGAGAGCAGATTCAGAATATAGAGTAAACGGAGCGTTTTTATGAGGCTTGTTAATATCGGATTCGGCAATCTTGTAAACGAAGACCGCGTAATAGCGATAGTCAGCCCCGACTCCGCACCCGTAAGAAGAATAATTCAGAACGCAAAAGACTCGGGCAGGCTCATTGACGTGACCCAGGGACGAAAGACAATGTCCGTGGTGTTTACCGACAGCGAGCATGTAATATTATCATATCTTAAGCCCGAGCAGGTCACAAAAAGATTTGAGGACGATACCGAAGAGGCACAAAACGGAGGTCGGCAATAAGATGACAAACAACAAAAGACGGATTTTTGTACTCTCCGGGCCGTCCGGATGCGGCAAAAACACCGTATATGATGAACTTAAAAAGATAAATCCCGATATAGCTCAGACCGTGTCCGCCACAACAAGAGCCAGAAGAAGCGGCGAGACAGACGGCGTTGATTACTATTTTATTCCCCGTGAAAAGTTTCAGGAAATGGTAAAAAACGGCGAGTTTGTCGAATATGTTCAATACGGCGACAATTTTTACGGCACGCTTAAGTGCGAAATAGAACGTCTGACCGGGCAGAACAGAATCGTTATTCTGATAATCGAGGTAAACGGCGCCGCCAACATAAAAAAGCTGTTCCCGGACGCCACATCGATATTTATTCTTCCGCCGTCGTTTGATGAACTTGAAAAACGCATCATGGGACGCGGCACGGAGCAGGACGACGATATAAAAAAGCGTATCGAGCTTGCAAAAGAAGAGCTTACATACCAAAATGCATACGACTACCGTGTGGTTAACGATAATCTTGCGGACTGCGTAAACGAAGTCTGTGACATAATAAAAGGAGTTAAATAAAATGATTAACATTGATTTGAAGGAACTTATTAAAGACGATCTCAGCAGATATGCTCTTGTTGTCGCCGTTTCAAAGCGTTCAAGAGAAATTGTCGACAAGGCAAACGCCGAGAAGGAAATTCTTGTCGAAAAGCCCGTAAGCATCGCAATCGGCGATTTTCTCACAGGAGACTGCACAGTTGACGCAACCTCTGTTGAAGAAGCACACGAGGAAATATAACCCAAGGTGGCAGTCTTTAATGTGAAAACGGTGCTTGTTGCCGTTGACAAATGTTCATACGGCTTCGACAGGCTGTTTACATATCTTGTCCCGAACGAGCTTAACAACAAAATACACTGCGGCAAGCGTGTTACCGTGCCATTCGGCAGGGGTGATACACTGCGCCTCGGTATTGTGTTTGAAGTAAAGGATATTGAAATTACCGTCGAAGAGCAGGACAGACTTAAATTCATCCGTGACATTTTAGATGATGAGCCGCTTCTTGACACCGAGCGTATTCTGCTTGCGAAATGGCTTGTCGACAGAACATTCTGCACATATTTCTCTGCGGCAAAGGTTATGCTTCCCGCAGGGGCGTGTGTTCTGATGGAAAATGTATGGACACTGTGCGAAAATATTCCGGATGAAACACTGTCGGATTTAACGCCGGCGGAAAAACAGCTGTATCTTTCGTTTGACAAAAAGCACACTTCAATTAAAGAAAAAGACCTTATAAAGATGCTGTCCACCGACAATGCACAATATGTCATAAAAAAGGCTGCCGAAAAACATATAATCACAAAAGAAACTTCCGTCAGCGAGCGTGTAAAGGCTCTCTCTTGCCGAAAGTTCACGGTGACGGATGACACCGATTTGTCGACACTCTCCGAAAAGCAGTATTCCGTTGCGGAGTTCCTGCAGAATAACGGCTCGGCGACGGCAAAGGAAATATGCTATTATACCGGTGTCGGTCTGTCGGTATTAAACACCATGCTCAAAAACGGTGTTCTGAACGCCTTTGAAGAGCAGGTGCTTCGTGCCCCAAAGGCGGAACCGAAAACGCCCAGGGGCAAGATTAAACTTTCAGACGAACAGCAGAAAGCATATGAGACACTGTGCGGTTTATATGCATCCGAAAAAAGTGAAATAGCCCTGCTTTTCGGTGTCACCGGGAGCGGCAAAACGGGCGTTTATATGGAGCTTATCGAAAGGGTTGTGTCCGAAAACAAGGGCGTAATTGTGCTTGTGCCCGAAATTTCTCTCACCCCTCAGTGTGCGGCACTGTTTTCGGAGCGGTTCGGCAAAAAAATCGCACTTCTTCACAGCGGACTTTCAATCGGTGAACGCTTTGACGAGTGGAACAGAATAAAAAACGGCGATGCTTCAATTGTAATCGGCACAAGAAGCGCGGTGTTTGCTCCCGTTAAAAATCTCGGTCTTATCGTGGTAGACGAGGAACAGGAACACACATATAAATCCGAAACATCCCCTCGCTATAACGCCAAGGATGTCGCGCGTTTTCGCTGTGCGTATAATAACGCCATGCTGCTTCTGGCGTCCGCAACTCCGTCAATCGAGAGCTTCGCCAAGGCAAAATCCGGCAAATACGCTCTTATTGAGCTTAAAAACAGATACGGTACTGCTACTTTGCCCGAGGTTCACACGGTCGACATGACAGACAAATCCGTCTTGGAACATTTTCTGTCGCTGTCAACTCCGCTTATAAAAGAAATAGAAAAGAATAACAATGCAGGGCAGCAGTC
Organism: uncultured Ruminococcus sp.; assembly: GCA_964617965.1. GTDB lineage: Bacteria > Bacillota > Clostridia > Oscillospirales > Acutalibacteraceae > RUG806. The sequence continues at coordinate 13,389 of CAZTWO010000006.1, forward strand.
GATTATTCTCGTAAACCGCCGTGGCTACAACACATTTGTTGTGTGCCGTGAGTGCAAGCGGGTAGTCACTTGCCCCAATTGCAGCATTTCACTTACATATCATTCCGCAAATAATCGCCTTATGTGCCACTATTGCGGCTACTCCGTACCCTTCAGCACAAACTGCCCTGTGTGCGGCGCGGACAATGTCAGATATTCTGGCTTCGGCACACAGAAGGTTCAGCAGGAGCTTGAATTTCTTTTTCCCGATAAAAAAATACTCAGAATGGATGCCGATACCACTACCGCCAAAAACGCCCACGACAGAGCGTTGACAGCTTTTTCGGAAGGCGAGTACGATATAATGATAGGCACTCAGATGGTGGCGAAGGGACTTGACTTTCCGAATGTCACTTTAGTCGGAATTGCCACTGCCGATTCCGCACTTTTCGGCGATGATTTCAGAGGCAGTGAGCGTGTCTTTGATTTGCTGACACAGGTTGTCGGCAGAGCGGGGCGAGGCACTTTGCCGGGGCGTGCCGTAATTCAGACCGTAGCTCCCGAAAATGATATAATTCAGCTTGCGGCAACACAAAATTACAGTACATTTTATGATCAGGAGATTATAATAAGAAAAGCTCTGATATATCCGCCGTTCTGCGATATATGCACGGTAAGCTTTTCGTGTATCGATGAAAAACTGTGCGACAGGTGTGCAAATGATTTCTTCGGTCGTCTGTCTAAAACGGACACGGCAGACAGTACCGTAAAAATGATAATTTTAGGTCCTATCGCTCCCAAAATCGAAAAAATCAACAACAGACACCGTCGCAGAATTACAATAAAAACGAAAAATACAGCCGCCTTCAGAGACAGACTTTCATTTGTTCTGAAGGAGCTTTCAAATGAAAAAGAATACAGAACAGTCTCGATTTTTGCGGATATGAATCCCGAAACCTGCGACTGAAACGGAGGAAACAAAAATGGCTTTACGCAAAATAAGAATAGATGATGACCCGATTTTAAGAAAAAAGAGCCGCCCGGTCGAGGTGTTTGACGATAAGCTCGGCATGCTTCTTGACGACATGAGAGAGACGCTCAAAAAATCCGGCGGTGTGGGTCTTGCCGCTGTGCAGGTCGGCATACTCAAAAGAGTTGTTGTTATAGACCTTGGCGACGGTGTAAAGGAGCTTGTAAACCCCGAAATAATCGAGCGTGAGGGTGAACAGCGTGAGGTTGAGGGCTGTCTTTCGCTCCCCGGCCGCTCAGGTGTAACAATCCGCCCGATGACCGTTAAAGTAAGAGCGCAGAACCGTGAAGGCAACTGGGTTCTCTATAAGGGCTCGGAGCTTGCCGCAAGATGCTTCTGCCACGAAATCGACCACCTCGACGGAAAACTGTATATTGATACACTTGCTCCGGGGGAGAAGGTCTATAGGGACGAATAATATAGTTAGCAGTTAGCAAGGAGCAATGCAATGTAGAATGTAGAATGCATAATTCATAATTCATAATGAAGGAAAACGCTGAAGCGTTTTGAATTATAAGGCTTCGCGAACAATTTGCTCGTCATAAAAATTATTTTGCCTTTTGCGAAGCTATATAAATCAAGTCCGAAGGACTTCCGAAACTGCTCCTTGCTCCTTGCTCCTTATTTCATAAAATAAAATCTAAGGTGAAACAATGTTCAATGTAATCTTCATGGGTACCCCCGATTTTGCGGTGCCGTCTCTTAAGTTTTTGATAAATTCCCCGGACTATAATGTTGTGCTTGCCGTAAGTCAGCCTGACAAGCCTGTCGGCAGAAAGCAGATTCTTATGCCGACCGCAGTAAAGCAGACGGCCCTTGAGGGCTCAGTTGAAGTTTATCAGCCCGCAACGCTTAAGTCCGATGAAGCATATGAAAAACTGGCTTCTTATAATCCCGATTTTATAGTAGTTGCGGCATATGGCAAAATTCTGCCTCAGCGTGTGCTTGACATTCCGAAATACGCCTGTGTTAATCTGCACGGGTCACTGCTTCCGAAATACAGAGGTGCGGCACCCATTCAGCGCAGTGTAATAGACGGCGAAAAGGAGTCGGGTGTCACTACAATGCTTATGGCGGCGGGGCTTGACACCGGTGACATTCTGCTTGTTCGCAAAACGCCCATAGATAAATATGAGACGGCAGGCGAGCTTTTTGACCGCATTGCCGATATGTGCCCCGAAGTGCTTGACGAAACACTAAAAGGGCTTGCCGCCGGCACACTTAACAGCATTCCGCAAGACGACTCTCTCGCCACCCATGCCGCAATGCTCAACAAGGAAGAAGCCGTTATTGACTGGAATAATTCGGCTGAAAAAATTCACAATCTTATAAGAGGCACCGATCCGTGGCCTGTCGCCAGAACATATTATGACGGCAGGATATTAAAGCTTTTCGGCTCGGATTTTGTCTCGGATAACTCGAATAAGAATACAGGCGAGCTCTTTAAGCAGGGTGCTGACGTATTCGTAAAATGCGGTGAAAATTCCGCCCTTAAGCTTAAAGATGTTATGCCCGAAGGATCAAAAAGAATGTCCGCACAGTCTTTTATCAACGGACACAAGGACGCCGAGGGCAAAATTCTCGGCTGACAGTTTAATTGGAACGGAGGAAAAAATATGCTCGGTCATTCACTTTATTATTCATCGGAAAGCTTTATGCTTTATATTGTGCTTGTTCTGCCCGCATTCATTTTCTCGATAATTGCGCAGATTATGGTGAAATCCGCTTTTTCATCTCAGTCAAAGATATACTCAAGAAGCGGCTACTCGGGTGCTCAGGCGGCACAGGAGGTCTTGAGATATTACGGTATCAATAATGTTCAGATTAATATGTGCTCCGGCTCTCTTACAGACCATTTCGACCCGAGAACAAACACGATAAGCCTTTCGGAATCGGTATACAACTCGACATCCGTTGCGGCAATCGGTGTCGCATGCCACGAGGCAGGTCACGCCGCTCAATATGCGCAGAATTATATTCCGATAAAAATAAGAAATTCAATTATTCCCGTATGTAAAATAGGCTCTTATGCCGGCATTCCGCTTGCGATACTCGGCTACTTCCTCTCTTTTGAGCCGCTTGTTTTAGTCGGCCTCGGACTTTATTCGTTCATCATGATTTTTCAGCTTGCGACACTGCCCGTTGAATTTAACGCCAGCAGACGAGCAATAAAGGTTATCGAAGAAACAAGACTTCTGCCGAACAATGAAGAGTTAAACGGCGCAAGACGTGTTCTGACAGCCGCCGCAATGACATATGTGGCCGCTCTCGCTGTCGCCCTCGGAAACCTTCTTCGATTTATCATCATGTTTACAAACAGACGGGACAGACGATGAAAAAACCGACGGCAAGAGAACTGGCTGCGGAAATTCTTGTTTCCGTTGAAAAAAACGGTGCGTATTCTTCTCTGGCACTTAATGACGCACTGAAAAATGTTGAGCTTAAAGAGGCACGTGATAAAAATCTTGTGTCCTCTTTGGTGTACGCCGTAATTGAGCACAGGCTGACTATCGACCTGTGCCTTTCGTCGTTTTTAAAGCAGCCGTTAAAAAAGCTTCATCCCATGGTTCTGGCACTTTTAAGGCTCGGTTCGGTGCAGATTCTGTACTTTGACAAAATCCCCGTAAGCGCCGCCGTAAACGAAAGCGTAAACATCGCAAAGAAAAAGCATTTAGGTTATGCCGCCGGCATGATAAACGCCGTGTTAAGGCGTGTCGCAAAAGACGGTTTAACCCTCCCCGACGGCAACGGTGTTGACGCGTTGAGTGTAAGATATTCTTATCCCAAAGAGCTTTGTTCACTTTTTGCAGAGCAATTCGGAAATGACGAAGCCGAGCGGATTTTTAAGACCTACGAAGGCAGACGCCCGATTTTCATAAGAGTAAACACTCTTAAAACGGACGAAGAGACACTCATAAAAATACTCGAAGAAAGCAATGTTGCAGTCGGCAGAACGACGCTTGCGAACTGTCTTCAGATAAAAAATTTCGGCGATATAACTTCAATTGACGCATTCAAGGACGGATATTTCTATGTTCAGGATATGTCGTCTCAGACCTGTGCAGCAGTGCTCGGCGCCGAACCCGGTGACTATGTAATCGATTGCTGCGCCGCCCCCGGAGGCAAGAGCTTTACGACTGCCATGTACATGAATAACACCGGCAGAATCGTATCGGGCGACATACACGAGCACAAGGCGGAGCTTATAAAAAAGACCGCCGAGCGTCTGGGAATAAGCTGTATAGAAACATATGTCGGCGATGCCGCAAAAATGCCCGATGAGTTTAAGGGTGCAGACAAAATCCTGTGTGATGTGCCCTGCTCCGGTTTCGGCGTAATCGGCAGAAAGCCCGAGATAAAATATAAAGATCTGTCCGAGGTCGCCGCTCTTCCCGAAATTCAGTATGCAATATTGTCGCACTGTTCTACGCTTCTTGAAAAAGGCGGACGGCTTGTATACTCAACCTGCACATTAAACCGTGCCGAAAACCGGGAAGTTTGCGAGCGGTTTTTATCCGAACACAGTGATTTTTCGGTAAGCACACATGACACATATAAGAATTTATGCGGCGAAAATGAATTTGCCGAGATTCTGCCGACCGAAAACGGCGGCGACGGATTTTTTATCGCTTCTTTTGAAAGGACCTCCGAATGAAAAAAGATATACGCTCGTTTACTCTCCCCGAGCTTCGGGATGAAATAAAAAATGCGGGGCTGCCCCGATTCAGAGCGGAGCAGATCTATCGCTGGCTTCATGTTGAACATGTCGAATCCTTTGACGAGATGACAAATCTGCCTAAAAGCCTCAGACAGGAACTTAGTGACAATTTTGTCATATTTGGCTGTGCTATTGAAATGAAGCTCGTTTCGGAGTATGATAGTACCGTAAAATATCTGTTTTCCCTTTATGACGGAGAGGTCATAGAAACCGTTCTGATGAAATATAAATACGGCTACACCGTCTGTGTTTCTTCGCAGGTCGGGTGCCGCATGGGGTGCAAATTCTGCGCGTCCACATTAAACGGTGTTGTGCGAAATCTGATGCCGTCTGAAATTCTGGGGCAGGTTTACGCCGTCGAAAACGATAACAACATTCAGGTGTCGCATATCGTTATGATGGGCATGGGCGAGCCGCTCGATAACTATGACAATGTTCTGCGTTTTCTGTCACTTGTTACCGATGAAAACGGCAGAAACCTCAGCATGCGCCATATTTCTCTGTCGACCTGCGGTGTTGTGCCGAAAATATATGACCTTATGGAGAAAAATCTTCAGCTTACTTTGTCGGTGTCGCTTCACGCCCCCAATGACGCAATTCGCTCGTCAATGATGCCCGTTAACAAGGCATACAGCATTGATAAGCTGCTTGAAGCGTGCAGAAAATATACAAAGGCGACCTCCCGCCGTATTTCTTTTGAATACGCCCTTGTAAGAGGAGTAAACGACACACCGGAATGTGCCGCAGAGCTTGCAAAACGCCTTAAAAATATGCTCTGTCATGTTAATCTTATTCCGGTGAATGAAGTAAAAGAGACCGAATGCAAAGAAAGCTACCCCGAAACGGTTAAAAAATTTGCCGAGATGCTGTCGTCAAAGGGACTTAACGTTACAGTCAGACGAAAGCTCGGTGCGGATATAAATGCGGCATGCGGACAGCTGCGCAGAAGCCATGCCGCCAAAAATACAGCAACAGGAGAAACAAATTGATTTATTCATGTGTTACGGACAGGGGCAAAAGACGCCCCACAAATCAGGATGCCTGTTTTGCGGCGATAATGCCCGACAACATTTCTTGTGTCGGTGTTGTCTGCGACGGAATGGGCGGTGAACACGCAGGAGATATTGCCTCCGATCTTGCCATAAAGACGGTATCACAGCGGCTTTTAGGCGGATGGAGAAAAGAAATGTCCGAAGCCTCAGTCATAAATCTGCTGACGACAGCGATAAACGCCGCCAACATTTATGTTTTTGATGAATCGATGGCACACAGCGAATACAGCGGTATGGGCACCACAATTGCCGCCGCCGCAGTGGTGGGCGATAATCTTATCACGGCTCATGCGGGCGACAGCCGCTGTTATGTCTTTAACGGCACTCTTAACTGCCTTACAAAAGACCATTCGATGGTTCAGGAGATGGTTGACGCAGGAACACTCACAAAAGAGCAGGCACGCAATCATCCCGACAAGAACTATATTACACGTGCACTCGGTGTCTCGGAGCATCTTGAGCTTGATTTTGACACGCAGGTGTTAAACCCGACCGACAAAGTCTTAATCTGCAGTGACGGACTTTATAACTGCATAACCGATGAGCGTATAGCCGATATACTCTCGCTTACAAAGACAGCGGATGCCGCAAAGGCTCTTGTTGACGAAGCCAACAGAAACGGCGGCGGAGACAACATTACCGCGATTGTTATTTCACTCGAAAAGGAGAATGACCATGAATGATAAATATCTGAACCGAGTTCTCGGCGACCGCTACGAAATCAGAGAAATTCTCGGAATCGGCGGCATGGCTTATGTCTATAAGGCCTATGACAGAGTGGATGACAGAATTGTTGCGGTTAAAATCCTAAAGGATGAATACCTGGCAAACGAGGAGTTTCGTCTGCGTTTTAAGAATGAGTCAAAGGTTATAGCCGTTTTGTCGCATCCAAATATAGTCAAGGTCTATGATGTCTGCTTCGGTGACGACCTTCAGTATATCGTTATGGAATATATTGAAGGCATCACACTAAAAGAATATATCGAGCGTCAGAAGGTTGTGGAATGGAAGGAAGCTCTCCATTTTGTAATTCAGATACTCAAGGCCCTTCAGCACGCCCACGACAAGGGCATAATTCACCGTGACATAAAGCCGCAGAACATTTTGCTTCTGCCCAATGCCAACATTAAGGTTACGGATTTCGGCATAGCCCGTTTTAACAGAAACGACGGCCGCACATATCCCGAAAATGATGCCATAGGATCCGTTCATTATGTAAGCCCCGAACAGGCGACAGGGGAGTACACCGACGCACGCAGTGATATTTATTCCGTCGGCGTGGTTCTCTATGAAATGCTCACGGGCAAGCTGCCGTTTGACTCCGACAGTGACGAATTTGTCGCCGAGATGCAGGTAAAGGACGACGCACCGAGTCTTCGAAGCATAAATCCCGACATCCCGCTCGGACTTGAGCAGATTACTCTTAAGGCAATGCAGAAAAATCCCGATGACAGATATCAGTCTGCCGCTGAGTTTTTGCTTGACCTTGACGAATTCAAGAAAAATCCGAATGTTGATTTTGAGTATTCGTATTTTACGGATTCAAGCCCCACAAAGCACATTACAGCCGAAAATATTCTGCGTACCATTCCGGCGAAGAGCCACAGAGATATAGACAATAACTCCGACGATTATGAGGATGACGGCTCCGATGACGATACAGAGGAAGAGTCGACCGGCAACAATATGCTGCCCATTCTGATAGGCGTAGCCGTTGCCGTTGTGCTGATTTTCATAATAATTCTTCTTATCGCCTTTGCCGACCCCATCAAATCCGCAATCAAGGGCAACAACAGCAGCACCGCAGTCGTGACCGAAACAAATGCGGACGGCGAGGTTGTTACCGAAGAAGAAAAAGAAGGCTTTTTCGATAAGATTAAAAATCTGTTCTCCGGCAATAAAATCGAAGTGCCCAATCTCATTAATATGACATATGAGGAAGCACAGGAAAAATATCCCGCTCTTGCATTTGAAGAGCAGTTTATCTATAACACCACATACGATGACGGCAAAATCTGCGAGCAGTCACCTGTTGCGGGCAAAAAGGTGTCCAAGGATACGGTAATTGTCGTAAAGGTCGCTTCAAAGGGCGAGATGATTCTGATAAAGTCCGTAAAATCGCTCAATTACGTAGAGGCCGAAACTCTGCTCAAATCCTCCGGTTTTGATGTTGTTCTTGTGCCGGTCAAAAGCGATGACAAGGACGCAAAGGTTAACACCGTGCTCTATACAGACCCGTCCGAAAACACATACGCCCCCTACGGTCATACTATTAAAGTATACTACGCTTCCGACAAAGCGGAAGACGGCAAGGTAAAGACTCCCAATGTAATAGGCGACCAGCTCAGTGTCGCAAAGCAGAAGATAACCGCCGCAGGACTTCAGGTCGGTGCCGTTACATACGATTCATCCGCCGCGTCTCTTAAAGACTATGTTATAGGTCAGTCAATCGAAGCGGATACAGAGGTAAAATCCGGCGTATATGTTAATATTGTTGTCGGCAACGGCATCCCGGCATCCTCAACTGCCGAGCTGTCTGTTACCGTGCCTTCAGTTGAGGGTGCGACTGCGGATATAAAGCTGTATCTTAACGACAACGCCTATGACGTTATAAGCAATGTTAAGCTTGACGGCTCAAAGATTGATGTAAACTTTACCGGCACAGGTTCCGATAACGAGTTTAAGATTTATATCGGCACAGACCTGCTTTACAGCGGCAAAATCGATTTTACGCAGTCTCCGCCGCGTGTAAGCAACGCCATGTCGTATTCATTTAACTACAAAACCACTCTTCCGAATGTCGTTGGCAAGACAGAGGACGAGGCAAAGCAGATTCTGTCGGATGCGTTCTTTGACAATGTCTATGTGACGATGGATTACAGCGATTCCGTACCTGCCGGCACTGTTATTTCACAGTCGCCCGTAAGCAGTTCGATTACAACTTATTCGACGACCACAACCGTTACGATTGTCGTAAGTCTCGGCAGTGCTAATCAGACAGACAGCACCGAGCCGTCATCGACAGAGGCAACTACCGTGGTTGAAGAAACTTCGGATGAAGATTTGAACTAATCCCGATATATGACAAAAAAAGGAATTATTATTCACGCACTCAGCGGTTTTTACTATGTCGAAGCGGACAGTGTAACATATGAGTGCCGTGCAAAAGGTGCGTTTCGCAAGGCGGGGCTGTCTCCGCTTGTCGGCGATACGGTTGATATAGAAATTCAGGGCGAAAAGGGGACTGTGGCAAAGATTTACGATCGCCGCAACTGTCTCTCAAGGCCGCCTGTCGCAAATATCGACCGCCTGTTTATAGTGTCGTCTGTCATGTCTCCCGTTCCGAATATTTTCGTTATAGACAAAATGACGGTGCTTGCCGAGAAAAACGGAATTGAACCTGTTATTGTATTTTCAAAATGCGATCTGTCAAAGCCCGATGAACTTGTCGCCACATATGAAAAATGCGGCTTTAAGACGATAAAATGCTCGGCGAAGACGGGTGAGGGCATTGACGAAATAGAAGCTCTTATAAACGGCTGCAGCTGTGCGTTTACCGGAAATTCGGGTGTCGGCAAGTCAAGCATACTGAATGTGATTGACCCCGCTTTGGCGCTTGAAACAAACGATATAAGCGAAAAGCTCGGCAGAGGCCGCCACACAACAAGAAGTGTAAGTCTTTATCACTGTGCCGGCGGATTTATCGCAGACACGCCCGGTTTTTCGTCGCTCGAACAGGAGAGCAATACTCTCTATGTCGAAAAAGAGCTGCTTGCGGATTATTTTCCGGAGTTTGAAGAATATCTGACGCAGTGCCGTTTCTATCCGTCCTGTTCTCATATAAAAGACAAGGGCTGTGCCGTGTGCGAGGCTGTAAAAAACGGAATTATTCCCGCCACACGTCACGAAAGCTATGTGCGTATGTACGAAGAGCTTAAAAGCATAAATCCCTATAAATAATATAATTTCGGAGGTAAATATTATGCTGCCAATTGGACTTCAGCTTTATTCCGTTCGCAATGAAATGGAAAAAGACTTTTTCGGTACTCTTAAAAAGGTTGCCGATATGGGTTATGACGGTGTTGAGTTCGCCGGACTTTTCGGTTACTCGCCCGAGGAAATCAAGAAAATGCTCGCAGATGTCGGTCTTAAGGCGGTGTCTGCTCATGTTCCGCTTGTTGATATGCTTGCCGATATGGACAAGGTGATTGCCGACTACAAGGCGATTGGGTGCAAGTATATCGCAATTCCCTATGTTGATGAACAGTATCGCCCGGGGCGTCCGGATTACGGTGCAACGCTCGAAAAAATAGCCGCTCTCGGCAAAAAGTGTGCCGAAAACGACATGGTTCTTATGTATCATAACCATGATTTTGAGTTCGTCAAAATCGACGGCAAATACGGTCTTGATATTATGTATGATACCGTGCCCGCCGAGTATCTTCAGACGGAGCTTGACACCTGCTGGGTAAATGTCGGCGGTGAGGACCCCGCGGCTTACATAACAAAATACAGCGGCCGCACACCCGTTGTTCATCTTAAGGATTTTGTCATGAAGGGCAAGGAAAAGCCCAAAAAGCTCTATGCGCTTATCGGCATCGACGACAACGAGGAGCAGGCGAGTGAGGATGTATTTTCATTCAAGCCCTGCGGCTACGGTGCGCAGAATATGCCGGCTATAATCGAGGCTTCCGAAAAGAGCGGTGCCGAGTGGCTTGTAGTTGAGCAGGACGAACCCGATAAGGGCAATACGGAGCTTACTGCGGTGAAGATGAGCATTGACTATCTGCGCTCTTTAAAGTGAGCAAGGAGCAAGGAGCAGTTACAATTAGCAATTAGCAATTAGAAATTAGCAATGTCGGAAGTCCTGCGGACTTGGATTTTAAGCTTCGCTTTTTTACGGCACTATCGAAGTAAAAATTTTCTCTATTGAGAAATTCGGCAGCCGGTCACTGAATACTGACCACTGAATACTGACCACTGATTTCAATAGTTAAAACAAGGGCAACGCACATTAAACAAACGGTGTGTGCTGCTCTTTTTGTTAAAGGAGAAAAATATGCTGAAAAAATATCGAATTGAAATTATAGTATTTTATGTTCTTGCGGCGTTCTCGCTTATATTTGCCGCTTTTTATGATCTGAAAATAGATATTCTATTAAATGACCCTGATAACATTTTTGCAAACTGGTTTTATCGTACGGGTGAAATGCCCGCCCGTCTTTTGTGCCCGATTGCGGGTGCACTGATAGTTTTTTGTGCAGACAAAGTTTGGCAGAAAATTATAGGCAGTGCCATATGCATCGGCGGCAGCGCCTATTTCGGGTACTACTTCGGAAAATATTTCTTTAATGACACATACAAAATGCCGTACAGCATTATTTTCGGAGTCGGCTTCGGGCTTGTCTTGCTGTTTGTGTGTTCGTTTGTTCATATCCCGGATAAGTACAAAATGCCGCTTCTTCTGGCGTCTGTTATCGGTCTTGCGGTACTTGCCTTACAGCTGTCAACCGTTGAAGTTATGAAAAATCTGTGGGGCAGAGTACGCTACCGTGATTTGCTGAATGATGTTACGCTCGACAGTTTTACGCCTTTCTATGTCATAAATGGCAAAAACGGAAACAAATCCTTCCCCAGCGGTCATACTGCCGGGGCGGGGATGATATATCTTTCAATGCTTCTGCCGATGATAAACGAAAAGCTGAAAAAATATAAGTCGCTGTTCTTTACCGTTTCAATTGTCTATACGTCCGTTGTTGCGTTTACCCGTCTTGTTATGGGTGCACATTACCTCAGTGATGTAACTGTCGGAGGAATAATTGCGTTTACGTACGTTATTATAGGAATCAAAGTTTATGAAAAAACAGTAGAGAAAGTCAGTAATCCAATTAACAATTAACAATTAACAATTAATAATTAACAATGTCGGAAAACGCGTTGCGTTTTGGATTATAAAGCTGACGCAGGCAAAAGAACCGTTTTTCTGATTTGTATTAATCTTTGCTAAGCTTTATTGAATATTGATTGTAGACTTTGATTTACAATTGCTAATTTCTAATTGCTAATTGCTAATTAAAAAAATCCCCTTCCGAATTACTCCGGAGGGGGACTTTTGATTATGCGAATTTGTCGTT
>CAZTWO010000007.1:0-3444 GCA_964617965.1 uncultured Ruminococcus sp.
AGTGTGGAGTCAGCTCCGCAAGAGATAAGTTTTTTTGCCCGACTGCAAATGCATTGCAAAATCCGGGTCATTCAGCCGCTCAGAAGTGACATTCCTTTTAGTCAAAGCAAAATGTGTTCCTCTTTGCGGGGTGCCGGAAGCCACGTTCCTTCGCGGCTGCCCTCCGTTCCGTTTTTTTGCGTCTGCTCTCCGAGCATACGCAAAAATGCCGTCACTCCGGGCCCGGCTCGCCTTGCTCGCCTGCGGCTCCTCGCTCGCGCTCGTCGCCTTACTCCTCAATCTTTTTCTTATTCATGGTAATAACAACCACCACGCCGGATGCCACAACGGCTGTCACGAACAGAAGCACAAAGCCTACGTTCGCGCCGGAAGTACCTATCGAGCCGACACCGGCGATAACATTATACTTTACTTCGGATGATTTGCTGCCGGAACTGCTGTCACCAGTGACGGCTTCACCGCCGGAATAGATATATACAGGAACTTCGGTTGACTCCTCGGTTGTCGCTTCCTCCGCCTGAGTTTCGGCTTCGGTCACATCGGGGGACGTCACCGCCTCGGTTACGGGTACGGTCACTATTACAACATTTGAATCTGAATTTGTTCCGCTGTTGTTTGTATTTGTATTTGTGTTTGTATTCGTGTTGGTATTATTCTTGGTGTTTGTATTTGTATTATTCTTCGTATTTGAATTTGAGTTTGTTGTGGTCTTGGGCTTGTTCATATCGGCGATAATCTGCTTTTTCTCTTTATAAGGGTCAACACCCGCAATTGTCGCTGCTGTCTTGCACCTGTTTTCATTTGCTCCTACAAAGCTTACGGGGATTAAGTCGGCAAGCGCAATAGAACCCAGATCCGTAAGATGTGCGCCGTCCGGTGTAAATGTGGAGCAGAGCTTATTCGTATCGGACGGGTCTGAAAGCGGTGCGCAGTCTATATAGCCGTCCGCGAGATTATTTGAACGAATCCACTCGTCGATTTTGTCGGTCTCGTCCTGCATGCTCTGATTCCATGTAAGGTCGCCCGCCTGACCCAAAAATTCTCTCTCATATCCTTTGTATGCGGAATTTGAGAAGAAGTATATTTTTATTCCCTTTTTGTGACACCACGTGATAAGCTGTTTATATCCGGCTATAACGTCGTCAACGGACACATCCGGTGTGGACGCAGCAAGGCTCTTTGAATACTTATGCAATATGTCATTCAGTCCGATTTTGACAAAGCAGTACCTAACGCCTGACATACTCAGAACATCACGCTCAAAGCGGTCAACAAGTGCCTTGCCGTACAGGTTGCCGATAAGCCCCGAGCCGTCGCTCAGAAGCTTGTTGCCGACTATCGCTTCGTTGACAATGCCGATATTCGTATATCCGCCGCTTACTACCTTTTTGGCGTAATAGAGATATGTGTCATTGACAAGTGTCGAGTCGCCTACGAATACGGCGGAGCAGGCGTTTGAATCACTTGACAGTGTGTCTACGCATGACAGAAACGGAATTGTATGATATGTTATTGTGCCCGATGAAATATTAATTTCCTGCGGCGAGCTTAATTTTATGCTGTTGACCTTTGATGCTTTGTCTGCAGAGCTTAAAAGTCCGGACGATAAAAACGTTCTGCCGGACGCAAGACCCGTTGTCTTTATATATGTGAGATTTCTGAAATAGAGGCTGACGCTCAGCTGTTCGAGAGCCTCGGTTTTTATATTGACGGTATCGGACCATATGTCGCATCCGGGGTTTATTGTTACGGATGCACTGCCGCCGTTGAACGTGATTGCTTTCTGTGTGCCGGGAGTGATTGCCGCCGAAGTGACAGAAGATGTTTTTGCGACACTCGCTTCGTTAATGGTAATTGCGGCATCGCCGAACTGATTGGAAAATTTAAAACGCAAAGCGGAGCCTGCAGCGGTAACCGTAAGCTCTATTCTCATTGTGCTTTTTGAGGGAATGACATCCTGTACCGACACATTGGGTATTATGCTTCCGAGCTCAATTGAACCGTCGACAAGGCTTGTAGCCCATGCGGAAATCCACTTGTCTGCCGCCTTTGCGTCGGTCGCGAAAAATGACGCACTCGGAATAAAAGCTAAAACGAAAGCCACCGTCAGACATACAATGGATTTTATTACTTTTCTGACTCTGTCAAATTTCCTCTCACTCATGACATTTCCTCCAACTCTCTTGCGGACAAAATTGCAATGCCATTATATATTATATATTTATATTTTTCAACCTTGATTTTTTAAACATTCGGCAAATCGTTTATAAACACATACTGCTGACTGAGTCCCATGTCAATATTGAAGCACTCGGGCAGTCCGTTCGGGTAGTGTTTTTTTACGGCTTCTTTTATGTGGCGGTCAACCGGGAACACGTCATGGTGCCCCATAGAAAAAAGCAGAGTGCAGTCGGCAACCTTTCGTCCGACCCCCTTTATTTTCATAAGCTCACGCCGTGCGTCATCAGTCGACATTATGGAGAGTCTTTCAAAATACCCGTTATTTTCGGCGACCGTTTTTGCACAGTCCATAATATACGGCACTCTGTACCCGGCATGCAGAACGGCTAAGTCATCGGCACTTAAGGATGCGAGCTTTTCGGGCGACGGAAAAGTAAATCCGCCGTCGATTTTTTCACCGAAGCTCTCACACATTGTGTTGACAATCTTTTTGATTCTCGGGATATTGTTGCACGCCGATATTATGAATGACACGAGAGCCTCGGACGGGTCCTGATTCAGTATTCTGATAACGCCGTATTTTTCGACGGCATTTCTGACAATCGGGTCTTTTGAAATTTCGGAGATGATTTTATTATAATCTCTTTCAAGGTCAAAGTAGTGTATCCATATGTTTTCGACATCGCTTTTGGGTGTATTGACAAAAACAAGCGTATCGCCGTTCTGATGAACACGGGTAAATCTGCCGAAGGCGACACCCGACCACACACCGTTATTTTCGTTCCAGCGAAAACACTGACCGCAGTTTAATGTGGAGGAGAGATTGATTTTTCCGAAATCGGACACCGTTATGCTGCCGTTATTTTCCGTTATGAACAAAAGAAGCCCTCCTTTATTTTCCCGACGTGAAATTTGCGGGTTTTCATCGGGTTTTAAACACGATTTTCACACGAACTTTTGTTTTTGGCAAATTTAAATAAAATATCCCGACAATTCTGTTTAAAAAATATCTCCGTTCTGTATAACGGAAAAGAAAAGATAACATTCTGTAAATGTCAAAATTGTTGAAAACTTTTAATGTTTATAACTTTTTGACACCGAACTTGCGTTTATTTCCCCGATTTACCCCTGTTTTCACATCGGTTTTTAACAGTTTCAACACAGTTTTCAACATTTCGGGAGTTTTGAACACTATACAATCTGTATAATTTTCTTAACACACCATATGTTGTGGCACGAAGAATACATCAGACACAAGACGGC
>CAZTWO010000007.1:3544-16640 GCA_964617965.1 uncultured Ruminococcus sp.
CAGGAAAACGCTTCGCGTTTTGGATTATAAAGCTCCGCTGAAGATTAAATTACCGCTTAACATAGGCTTTAGTGTTTGCGAAGCTATATAAATCAAGTCCGTAGGACTTCCGACATTGCTAATTGCTAATTGCTAATTGCTAATTTTACAGCCCCGGTCCCCGGCCCCTTAAATTATTTCCCCACGCAGAACCTCTTAAACACCTCATTCACTGTCTCATCCGTAACACGTTTGCCGGTGAGCGAGTAAAGGCTCGAAAGGGCGCAGTCTATGCTGACGTTTACGGCATCAAGGGTCAGTCCGCAGTTGAGGGCTTCGATGGCCTCGTTGACAAACCGGAGTGCGTCGACAACGCTTTTACGCTGGCGTTCGCCGATAAGCACCTCCTGCGACAGATCGGTTCTGTCAAGCCCCAGGGTGCGTTCGAGTGCCGCTTTGAGCACATCTGCGGACTCGGGATTCTTAGCGGAGATATACACAACCTCCGGAATACTTCTTTTTATTTCATCCGTACACAGTACGTTTTCAAGGTCTGTTTTGTTTATAACGGCGACACACCTGCGGCCCCGGCAAAGCTCCAAAAGCTCGGTGTCTTCTTTTGTAAGCTCACGGGACACATCGAACACCGCCAAAGTGAAATCGGCGTTTTCTATTCTGTCTCTGGCAATGTCAACGCCTATGCTCTCCACCTCGTCCTCGGTTTCGTGTATGCCGGCGGTGTCCGCAAGACGCAGGATTATATCGCCTATTCTGACAGTTTCTTCGACTACGTCCCTCGTTGTGCCGGCAACAGAGGTTACAATCGAGCGATCATAGCCGCTTAAAAGGTTCATAAGAGTTGACTTGCCGACATTGGGTTTGCCGCATATAACGGTGCGTACTCCCTCTGTTACAGCCTTGCCGTTGTCGCATCTGTCGATAAGCTTTTTAAGCTCTTTAGCGGCTTTTTCGAGTGACACCGAAAGGCTCTGTCCGTCAACGGCGGGAACATCGTCCTCGGGGTAATCCGCCCATGCTGCCAAAGAAGCGGCGGCGGAAATCAGCATCTCGGATATCTCGTCCGCCTTTTTGCCGACAGCACCCTTAAGAGCGTTTCTGGAGGCGTTAAGAGAGGCACTCCCCTGCGCGGAAATTATGTTCATGACACTCTCTGCCTGGACAAGATCCATCTTGCCGTTTAAGAATGCCCGTTTTGTAAATTCGCCCGGACCGGCACTCACCGCACCTGCGGCAAGAACGGCACGCAGAACTCTCTGCATGACAAAAAGACCGCCGTGGCAGCAAAGCTCGACGGTGTTTTCTCCTGTGTAGCTGTGGGGTGCGCGGTAGACAATCGCCACACCGTCATCAATCTCGCCGTCACTGTCGAACACAGTGCCGTATGCGGCGGTATAGCCTTTCATATTCTCGGTTTTTTTATTGTCGGATACGCACCTAAAGCACCTGTCGGCGATTTTGAATGCGTCATCCCCCGATATTCGTACAATCCCAATACCTCCCGCGGCATTGGGCGTTGATATTGCGGCAATGGTCGGCATTGTATCCACCTCATTTTTGAATAACAAACTTTTTCAATATAATGCAGAATGTAGAATGCATAATGCATAATTATGGAAAACGCTGAAGCGTTTTGGATTATAATGCTACGCAGACAAAAAGATTTATCGCTTTATACCAAGCTTTAACTTTTGCGAAGCTATATAAATCAAGTCCGCAGGACTTCCGAAATTATGCATTATTAATTCTTCATTCTACATTCTTTATGCTTACTTCCCCGAACTTGACAAATATATTTTCCTCACCCGTCATGATTATTTCAAGTGCGCCGTCGGCACGTGTCTTGCCCGCTGTGCCGGACTTAAGAACGCCGTTATGCGTGAATTCAACATTCTTTCCGAATAGGTAAGAGCGGTTGTTAAGCTTAATCAGAATATCATCCGTGACATATGACAGAACATTCTTTTCGTATATAAGCCTGTCAAGACGGGCGACGATTTTGCGTATAAGCTCCTCGCTGTCGATGAAAATACCCTCATCGTGAAGCGACGTGATTTTCTGTACAAGTGCCGGGTCGTCGGGGTTTATATGGGCATTGTTTATGCCAATTCCGACAACGGCTGTCAGGCTGTCGCCGACGCTTACAAGCTCGGTCAGAATGCCGCAGACCTTTCTGTCGGAAATATAGATATCGTTGGGCCACTTGATATGTGTGGGGCAGCCGGACATCTGCTCGATTACGTCACTCACGGCAAGCCCCGCGGAGAGCGTGATAAACGGAATGTTCCCGGCATCCTTTTTAAGCGGATAGGAAGCGGAAAAATATACACCGCCCAAAGGCGATATAAAGCTTCTGCCGAGTCTGCCCTTGCCGTTTAGCTGACGGTCGGCGGACACTACCGTTCCCACGGGATATTTTGAGGCATAGATCATCTTTTTGAGTTCGTTGTTGGTGGAATCCGTTTCAACAAAACGAATGTAGGTACGCTTGGGCATTTTCTGCACTCCCCTTTTTTACAATTCACAATTAAGAATTAATAATGCATAATGTCGGAAGTCCTGCGGACTTGATTTATATAGCTTCGCAAAAGTTAAAGCCGATATAAAGCGATAAATCTTTTTGTCTGCGTAGCATTATAATCCAAAACGCTTCAGCGTTTTCCGTAATTATGCATTATGCATTCTACATTCTGCATTCTCCTGCACTCCCATTTTTGCAATTCACAATTAAAAATTAAGAATTAAGAATTTCGGAAGGCACTGCGTGCCTTGATTTTATAAGCTCCGCAAATTTAAAAACTTATTTCTATGGGTAATATTAATATTTTGCGTAGCTTTATAATCCAAAACGCTTCAGCGTTTTCCATAATTATGCATTATGCATTCTACATTCTGCATTCTCTTGCATTTTATCCGAAGAAATTAATTTATATAGTACAAACAGCTTTGTTTGAGAATCGGTTTTAAAGAAAAGAGCCGCTGTGTCGGCGGCTCGGTTTTTAAACAATATCAGTCTGTAAATTCTATTTCGTCAAGCAACTCTTTAAGGGCCTTGACATCCTTAGCAGACAATGTTATACCCTTGCTCATATTTTCATGATCGGGGCTCCAGTCACGGATATCATACTTTGCGTCCTTGCCGTTCCAGCTGATGAGGTTAAGCTCTTTCTGCCATCCTCCGCTGCCTTCGGAAATAACACCTATATGCTTTTCGATGTTGTAAGAAAAATTAGGCACGGTTATTTCTCCTTTCCTCGCATTTCTTTTATCTGTATATATAATATATATTTGTTCGGAGAAAATCAAGAGGTTTTTTGCATTTTTTCCGCCGGGTTCGTTTATTTTTTCGACCTTAATTCACAAAACAATTTTTTCAATGCATAATTCATAATGCAGAATGCAGAATTTCGGAAGTCTGCGGACTTGGATCATATGGCGTTGCCGACTTTAAACCATTCAAAACACCTGTCTGTTTATTGGTGATTATTCTCAATATGCAATATAAAATATTCGGAAACAAAATACAATTCTGTAATATCTGAACAAGAAATATTACAAAGCTGTATCAATTTGTAACCGATTTTTAATTTACTTTTTCGAACAATAGCAGTATAATCTGCTCGAAAAGATAACTCGATAAGAGGTTTACATAATGCGAAAATTCTTTAATGACAACAAATCGATTATAATAACGCTGTTTCTTGTGGCGGTTGTTTTCTGTATCTCCGTTGTTGTCACTTCATATATCGGCAGTGTTTCCCCCGAACTGCTGCTTAAATAAAATTTCTCTTTTCCCCTTTTTTCAGCCGTCCGTCAGGGCGGCTTTTTTTGCAATTTCACGGAAATTGCAAAAACAATTAGCAATTAGCAATGATATTAGAAGCCGAGGGCAGGAAATATAAGGCAGTCCTGCGGACTTGATTTTATACAGCTTCGCAGATACTAAAGCCACTGTTAAGCGATAATCTAATCATTAGCGGAGTTTTATAATCCAAAACGCATAGCGTTTTCCATAATTATGCATTCTACATTCTGCATTATGCATTCCTTGAAGACAGCTTTAATATGTTCCCTGCACTGATAAAAAATATATTTTGTATTTATATTCGAATCGAAATGTGCTATACTTATTTTGTATAGCATATTTTTTGTGATTTTTTTCGGAGGTGATTTTTACGGATATTCGCATCGGCGACACATTACAGATGAAAAAAGCTCATCCGTGCGGTTCAAAGACTTTTCTTGTACTGCGTTCCGGCATCGATTTCAAGCTTAAGTGCGAGGGGTGCGGACATGAAGTCATGGTTCCGAGAGTAAAAGCGGAGAAAAATATAAAGCAGGTTATAAGGGAGAATGGAAATTAGCAATTAGCAGTTAGCAATTAGCAATGGTGCGAGGAGCGACAGCGGCAAGCCCGAGGAACGGCGACAGCCGCGACGAGGGCTTATGTGCCGCGACCGACGGGAAGGAGTTTGCGAGCGTAGCGAGCAAACGTATGACAGGAGGGAGCGGCACGCCGCGAGGAGGCGGCGTCCACTGCCGACAGAAAAAGCCAAATGTTATATTTCTGTGGGCGGAGGCAGGGGACGTCTCCGAGGAGCGGCTGAGTCCCGCCAACGGCAAAGCCCGGCAACGCCGAAAAAGCCCACCTCCTGCGAAGCTATATAATCCAAGGCACACCGTGCCTTCCGAAATTGCTAATTGCTAATTGCTAACTGCTAATTGTTTAGCGAAGCCATATAGACCAAGTCTACAGAACTACCCCGACCCCTTATCACATTCCCTACCCAAAGAAAGAGATACGCCAATGATTGAAAAATTACAGCAGATAGAAAACAGATACAATGAAATAAACGAACGGCTCTGTCTGCCCGAGACTGCGACTGACATTGCCCTTTCGTCGTCGCTTCTTAAGGAGCTTAAGAGCATTACTCCCATTGTCGAAAAATTCGGCGAGTACAAAAAGAACGAGCAGAATACGGCAGACGCCAAGGCGCTGTTAGACACCGCCGGCGACGACAGGGAGCTCAAGGAGCTGGCACTTGAGGAATATACATCGGGCAAAGAAAACGCCGAACGGCTGTTAAACGAGCTTAAAATCCTTCTTCTCCCCAAGGACGAAAACGACGGCAGAAACATTATCATGGAAATCCGTTCCTCGGCGGGCGGCGAAGAGAGCGCGCTTTTTGCTGGCGTGCTTTTCAGAATGTACACCATGTACGCTCAGACAAAGGGATGGAAAACGGAAACGCTCTATCTTAACGAGTCATCCCTCGGCGGCATAAAAGAAATTTCATTTATGATTTCGGGCGAAAACGTATACTCACGCCTGAAATTTGAAAGCGGCGTTCACAGGGTTCAGCGTATTCCCGTGACGGAATCAAACGGCAAAATTCAGACTTCCACAGCAACCGTTGCCGTGCTCCCCGAAGCAGAGGAGGTTGACGTTAAAATCAATCCCGAGGATCTGCAGATTGACACCTTCCGTTCATCGGGTGCGGGCGGTCAGCACATCAACAAAACGGAGTCCGCCATAAGAATTACACACATCCCGACAGGCACGGTCGTTGAGTGTCAGGATGAGAGAAGTCAGTACAAAAACAAAGACAAGGCCATGAAAATTCTCCGCTCACGCATACTGCAGATGGAGCAGGAAAAGCACGACAAAGAGATAGCCGGCGAACGAAAAAGTCAGGTCGGCACAGGCGACAGAAGCGAGAGAATACGCACCTATAACTACCCTCAGGGCAGAGTCACCGACCACAGAATAGGTCTCACCCTCTATAAACTGGAAGCAATTCTGAACGGTTCGCTTGACGAACTGACAGACGCACTTATCACAGCCGATACGGCGGCGAAACTGCTTTCCGCAGGAAATTGACAGCTGACAGAATATAATTAAAGTAAGCAAGAAACCATATCTTTAATGCAGAATGTAGAATGCATAATGCATAATTTAGGAAGACACTGCGTGTCTTGAATTATAAGGCTTCGCTGACATTAAGATTATCCTTCCTTTGCAAGTCTTATATCTTGCGTCAGCTTTATAATCTAAAACGCTTCAGCGTTTTCCATAATTATGCATTCTACATTATGCATTCTACATTAAAAAAGGTAATATATAATGGAAACTAAGATTTACAGAATTTCAAATATCACGACCCAATCGCAAGACATATCCTCTGCCGCTTCGGTCATAAAGAAAGGCGAAATTGCCGTCTTCCCCACCGAAACGGTTTACGGCCTCGGTGCGAACGCATTGGACGGAGAAGCCGTAAAAAAAATATTCGAGGCAAAGGGCAGACCCGGCGACAATCCGCTTATAGTTCATATCACCGAAATTGACGAGTGGCGGCCGCTTGTCAGGGAGTTGCCCGAAAAGGCGATAAAGCTTGCCGAAAAATACTGGCCCGGTCCTCTTACGATGATTTTGCCGAAGAGCGACATTATACCAATGGAAACATCCGGCGGGCTTGACACCGTAGGCGTTCGCTGTCCGTCACACCCCATAGCAAGGGCGTTTATAAAGGCGGCAGGTGTTCCGATTGCGGCACCGAGTGCGAATATTTCCGGCTTCCCCTCCCCCACCGCATTTCAGTATGTATATGATGATATGTTCGGTCGTGTTCCGGTGCTTATTGACGGCGGCGACTGTGATTTCGGAATTGAGTCAACCGTCATAACGCTTGCGACACCTGTTCCCCGACTTCTTCGTCCCGGTGCGGTAACACTTGAAATGCTCAAAAGTGTACTGGGCGATGTCGACGTTGACGAAGCGGTTCTGAAACCCCTTGCAAAGGGTGCGACTGCCGCCTCTCCGGGCATGAAATACAAGCACTACTCCCCCAAAGCCGATATTACAATAGTTAACGGCTCGCTTGACGAATTTACAAGATATGTAAATTCCCATAAAACCGATGCCGACTTCACGCTTGTTTTTGAGGGGGAAGAAAACGCCACGCCCCTTCCCTGTGTCACGATGGGACTTAAAGACGATTCCCTCTCACAGGCACACCGACTTTTTGACGCTCTTCGTGAACTTGACGACAACGGCGCGCACAAGGTATTCGCCCGCTCCCCGTCGACAGAAGGCGTAGGCCTGGGAGTGTGCAACAGGCTTTATAGGGCGGCAGGGTTTAAAATAATTAGCAATTAGCAATTAGCAATGACACTCGACTGTCGGCATTAGATAATCAACAAACTAACATAAACTCTTTATTATTTTGCTTTGAATATTACAAGTTAGCAATGAGCAATGAGCAATGACACTCGACTGTCGGCATTAGATAATCAACAAACTAAAAAATCTTTATACTTTTACTTTTAATGTCATTGTTGAGTGCAGCGTTTTCCTTAAGCGGTTAATTTTAATGTCTGCGAAGCTTTATAATCCAAAACGCATAGCGTTTTCCTTCATTGCTAATTGCTAACTGCTAACTGCTAATTAAACAATGCTTATTAAATGAGGTGATATCTTGTCAACAGCTAAAATTATAGGAATTTCCGGCTGTTCCGGTTCAGGAAAAAGTACGGTCTGTGACTTGCTTAAAGCCGACGGAGCGTATATAATAGATGCAGACGAAGTTTCACGCAGGGTCGTTGAACCCGGCACTCCGACACTGAAAAGGCTTGCCGACAGGTTCGGCGAGGATATTCTGAACGACGACGGCACATTAAACAGACATCTTCTTGCCGACCGCGCGTTCTCGAACGAAAAAAACACAAAGGCGCTCACGAACATTACGCACCTTGCAATATTGAACATTATAGTCCGTGAAAAGAACGCCAATCTTTCTTCTTATAACTATATTATTCTTGACGCTCCCCTGCTTTTCTCTTCAAAGCTTTACAGGCTGTGCGACTTAACGGTTCGTGTCTGCGCACCGAAGCAGGTCTGCATATCGAGAATAATAAAAAGAGACAGCATTACGCCGAAACAGGCATACCAAAGACTTAAGGCACAGACGAAAGAAATAAAACTTTCAAAAAAAGCCGACATAATAATACGCAATTACTCTCCGTACAAGCTTACGGATGAAATAAAAAAGATATTTTAATCGGGAGGTCTGAATTATGACAGCTGCAGAGCTTAAAAATTCACTTTTCTACAAAAACGAAAATTCATTCAAAACAATGAGTGAGGCGGATGCCAAGGCGGCATACGACTTCTGCGAGGAGTACAAGACATTTCTTGACGAAGCAAAAACCGAGCGTGAAGCCGTATCAAAGGTAGTTGAGCTTGCCAAGGCTAACGGCTACACAGAGTTTCGCCCCGGTACTTTCTACACCGAAGGCACAAAGGTTTATTACAACAACCGCGGCAAATCGATAATCCTTGCCGTTATAGGCAAGCGTGAGCTGTCCGACGGCGTTAAGATTGCCGCCGCACACATCGACTCCCCCAGACTTGACCTTAAGCAGAATCCCCTTTATGAAGACAACGGTCTCGCAATGTTCAAAACTCACTATTACGGCGGCATAAAGAAATATCAGTGGACAGCTATTCCGCTTTCACTTCACGGCGTTATCGCAAAGAAGAACGGCGAAAAAGTTACCGTTAAAATCGGCGAGGACGACGGCGATCCCGTATTTGTCGTATCCGACCTTCTTCCCCATCTTGCCACCGAGCAGATGAAAGAAACCCTTGCCGCAGGCGTAAAGGCGGAGAAGCTTAATATCTTAGTCGGCAGCCGTCCGTTTGACGACAGCGACGAATCCGACAACATAAAGCTTAACATAATGAACATTCTTCACGAGAAGTATGACATTACAGAAGCCGATTTCCAGAGTGCGGAGCTTGAGATTGTCCCCGCATTCAAGGCCAAGGATGTAGGTCTTGACCGCTCCATGATAGGTTCCTACGGTCACGATGACAGAGTATGCGCCTACCCCGCTCTTATGGCAATTCTCGATACAGACACACCCGAATACACCTGCGTAACCGTTCTCACCGACAAGGAAGAGATAGGCTCCGAGGGCAACACGGGACTTAATTCCTCTTATCTTAAATATTTCATAGCCGACCTTGCGACTGCCGCCGGACTTGATCCGTGGACGGTACTGAGCGCTTCTCAGTGTCTCTCGGCTGACGTTAACTCCGCTTTTGACCCCAATTACGCCGATTCCTTTGACGGCAATAACGCAAGCTATGTCAACAAGGGCGTCTGCATCTGCAAATACACGGGCTCAAGAGGCAAATCGGGCGCTTCCGATGCGAGTGCGGAGTTTCTCGGCAAAATCCGCAATATTCTCGACAATGCCGGTGTCTGCTGGCAGACGGGCGAGCTCGGCAAGGTAGATCTCGGCGGTGGCGGAACAGTCGCAAAATATGTCGCTTCTCTTGACATTGAGGTTGTAGACATAGGTGTACCCGTTCTTTCAATGCACGCCCCCTACGAAGTTGTCGGCAAAGCCGATGTCTATGCGGCTTACAGAGCGTTTTCTGAATTTTTCAAATCATAAATTACAGCAAGTGAGCAAGGAGCAAGGAGCAGTGAGCTTCGCAAAAGATATAACTGACAGCAAAAATTCAATCTTATCTTCTGCGAAGCTATATAATCCAAGACACGCAGTGTCTTCCTTGTGTCACTGACAACCGGTCACTGGATACTGACCACTGATTTCCATTGCTCCTTGCTCCTTGCTAACTTTAAAAAAGGTAACCCAACTGTCATGCTTATTTCAGCTCTTTCCCTCTCCTCCGGTGCCTTCATTCTGCCGTCGTCGATTGTCGATAACGGGCTTAAGACCGTGTCCGGAAGCTTTTTAAAAGTCATTTTATATGTATTCAAAAACATTTCGAGTCCGATAGACGCACAGGATATTTCCGACAATACCGGGCTTGATGTCGGCGAAGTAAACGATGCTCTTTACTTTTGGAAAGAAAAGGGTCTTTTAAGCGACGGCGAATTAAGTGAACAAATAATTGCAACTCCCGAGCCTGCAAAAACGCCCGAGGAAACAAAGCCCGCAGCAATTATTGAAGCTGTCACAGCACCCGCAAAGCCGAAAAAGAGCATCACGGAGCCTTCACGCCTTACGCACAGAGAAATTGCCGAGCGGCTTAATGAATCCGAAGAAATCAGGGTGCTTCTTCGTGAGTGCGCCAACAAATTAGGGTCGTTTGACGACAGCTATTCATCTTCGCTTATACTTCTTCATGACTATTACGGACTGCCGACTGAGGTTATACTGGTGCTTCTGGAGCTTGCCGATATATCGGGAAAGTCACGCAATATGAACTATATTTACAAGGTCGGTCAGAACTGGTCAAACCGTGAAATTCTGACGCTTGAGGATGCAGACGCCGAGCTTAAGCACATTCAGTCACAGAATACCTATTGGAAGGACTTCTGCGAAATCACGGGCTTTAACAAGCTTAAGCCCACACAGAGTCAGAGCGATATGCTTACAAAGTGGATAGAGAGATATCACTTCTCAATGTCAATGCTCTCTTGCGCGTATGAAGAAATGAGCAAACGTACGGACGGCACAAGCTTTTCGTACATGGACAAAATTCTGACAAAATGGTACAACGAAAAAATTGACACTCCCGACAAGGCGAGGGACGCAAATCAAAGATTTTTCGAAGAGACAGCACAGAAAATCGCCGCCTCGAAAAAGAAAAAAGCAGGACCTTCCGGCACTGCATCCACAGAAAATTATCAGACTCCCGCATCATATGATATAGAAGCCGCAACACAGAAAGCCAAAACATCCGTACCCACACTTAAAAAGAAGGAGAAACGCTGATGTCATACACAAAAGAAATGATAGACGCCGCATCGGGTGAAATTTTAGCACGCAAGACACGTGCCGAAAACACAGCCGAAGAGCATCGCAGAAAATTTGCCGAGACAGAACCCGTATTCAACGAGTATCAACGTGCTCTTATAATGGCGGTCAGAAGTGCCGTAAACGCAATCGGAAAATCGAGCAAAAACGCCGCCGATATTCTTGAAGAACAGAAAAGACTGAGCCTTGAAACACAGGAAAATATCCGCAAGCTTCTTAAAAAACATGACCTGCCCGAAAATTATCTTGAGCCGGACTATACATGCAAAAAGTGCAGTGACACGGGCTTTGTCGACGGAAAAATGTGCGACTGCTTTAAGGAGCTTCTAAAGAAAAATGTATATACCGAAGCAAAGAAAATTTCTCCGCTGAGCTTTTGCCGCTTTGAAGATTTTTCGCTTGACTATTATCCGACGGAAACAAACCCCGAATACGGCTGTTCACCCCGTGAGAGAATGGCGGATATTCTGGCGTTCTGCAGGGGCTATGCCGCAGATTTTGACACTTCATCACAGAGCATTCTGATGGCAGGGGAGACCGGTCTCGGCAAAACACACCTGTCACTCTCAATTGCCGGTGAAGTCATAAACAGAGGTTATACGGTTGTATATAATTCCGCACAGAATATTTTTACGGAGCTTAACAGAGAGCATTTCGGCAAGGGTGACCCGTCATTCGGCTATGAAACGCTTCTGCTTGACTGCGATCTTCTTGTCATGGACGACCTTGGCGCGGAGTTTTCAACATCGTTTACACATTCCGCACTTTATAATATTATCAACACACGCATAAACAGCTCTTTACCCACCATAATCAGCACAAACTATTCACTCAAAGAGATAGAAGAAAAATACACACGCAGAATTTCATCAAGAATAATAGGCGAGTACGCAATACTTAATTTTATAGGGCGTGACATTCGCCAGCTTAAAAACGAATAATATGAACGAAAACAATTTCAGACACGACACAGGCGAGAGAATTGCATATTACAGAAAGCTTGCGGGGCTTACGCAGTCCGCTCTTGCCGAAAAAATAAATTATTCCGATAAAGCAATATCAAAATGGGAGAGAGGGGAGTCGCTCCCCGATGTATTTGTGATAATGCGTCTGTCGGAGCTTTTCGAGATTACCCCGAACGAGCTTCTGGGCGTAAAAGAAAATCAACCCGACACCGATTCATTGGCTGCCGAGCTTAACAAAAGAAAAAAAATAAAGCACATAATGGTGACCATACTCTCTGTACTTCTTGTATGGTTTGTGGTCGCCGTCGCTTTCTTTATATGTGATCTTATAATAAACAACTTTTTGGGGCAGGACGAAAAAAGAATTGCTCTTATGTTTCTGTACGCCGTGCCCATTTCATTTATAGTACTTACGGTTTTTTCGGCAATATGGGGACGCCACTGGATGCAGGCGGCATCCGTCAGCGGAATACTGTGGGGACTTGTGGCATCATTTATCGTATCAATGCAGTCCTTCGGCATGCTTCAAAAATACTCCGGTGCGGCATATATCGCGGCAGCTGTATTTCAGGTGCTGATTGTTCTGTGGTTTCTGATGCGAAAGCTGATAAGGAAGAAAAGTTAGCAATTAAGGGGTCGGGGATCAGGAACCGGGGTCCGGGGGCTTGGATTATATGCTATCGCAACATGTGAGCTTTTTTGCCTGAATGCAAGTGCATCGCAAAGCCCGGTCATTCAGCCGCTCGGAAGTGACATTCCTTTAGCCAAAGCAAAATATATTCTTCTCTGCGAAGTTCCGGAAGCCACATTCCTTCGCGGCTGCCCTTCGCTCGCCTTCATTTGTTCTGCTGCCGCCGGCAGCATCACAAATTTGACTCGCTCGGGGGTTGTGTGCTCGCCTTGCTCGCACCTCCACTGCACAAAAAAAATCGCTCGGGTTTCCCCGAGCTTTTTTATGTGCTTAATTATTTCCAGCTGAATGTTGCCATGCCGTAAATATAGATTATGAGTATGGCAACGGGTACAACATAGCGGAAGATAGGCTTCATCCAGTTCTTAACCTTCAGACCCTTGCCGGCGTTGGCTTCTTCCATGAAGTTCTCCCAGCCCCAGCCCCACGGATTACAGCAGAACAGAGCGAATACAAGAGAACCGAGAGGCAGAATGTTGTTTGAAACAATGAAATCCCAGAAGTCAAGCCATGCACTGCCTTCGGCAAACGGCTGGAATTTGAATACGCTGTATCCGAGCGCGGTTGTAAGGCCGAGACCGAAAATGACAATCGCACAGACTATGCATCCCTTCGGACGGCTCCAGCCTGTTATCTCACGAAGCATCGC
>CAZTWO010000007.1:16740-24188 GCA_964617965.1 uncultured Ruminococcus sp.
CCCATAAGCGAACGCTCTTTGTCAATATAACTGCCGAAAATAGCCATACTGCCCATGCCGACAGAGAGTGTAAAGAACGCCTGATTCATCGCGCCGACTATAACCTTGCCGTTGATTTTTGAAAAATCGGGAACAAGATAGAACTTGAGTCCTTCTTTTGCGCCCTCAAGAGTACAGCTGTGAACAGCCAGAACGAGCATAAGGAACAAAAGCAGAATCATCATATATTTTGTGACACGCTCAAGTCCGCCCTGAAGATTAAAGCAGAGAACAGCAAACGATATAATTACCGTAACAGCAAGGAATATGACATTTACCTTGGGGTCGGAAATCATCTTGGCAAAGCCGAGATCCGAGCTCTGTCCGGTTAAGAACTTTACGAAGTAATAGATAATCCAGCCGGTAACGACGGTATAGAACGCCATAAGGGCAATGTTGCCGACAAGCGAGAACCAGCCGTGTATGTGCCATTTCTGACCGGGCTTTTCTATCTGCTGATACATATAGATAGGACTTTTCTGTGCTCTTCTGCCTATGGCAAATTCCATGGTCATAACGGGCAGACCCATAATAAGCAGGCAGAGAATGTATATCAGAACAAATCCGCCTCCGCCGTATTCGCCGCACATCCACGGAAACTTCCAAACGTTTCCGCAGCCTATCGCACAGCCTGCGGACAATAAAATAAAGCCCAGACGGCTGCCTAACTTTTCACGATTTTCCAAGAAAATTACTCCCCTTTTATAATGTAGAATGTAGAATGCATAATGTAGAATGTCAGAAGACACTTTGTGTCTTGGATTTTATAGCTTCGCAAAGATATAAGCCGATATTAAACGGTAATTTAATCATTAGCGTAACTTTATAATCCAAAACGCTTCAGCGTTTTCCTTCATTCTGCATTATGCATTATGAATTATGAATTATGCATTGTGTAACAATTGCTAACTGCTAATTGCTAATTGCTAATTGCTAATTGACTTACGGTCTCGCTTCACCCGAATTACCGCTCTTCATAACATCAATAGCCGTAAGACGGTCTTCGTTGAGAGTGATATTTGTCGTTCCGTAAATTGTATTCTGCAGATCCTGTGCCGCAGCAGGGTAGTCGACAATCCATACCCACGCATAACCGTAATAGTCAAGTCTGCAGCTTTCAATCGGCTCGGTTGTGGTTGTAAGCTCATAGTTATACCACTTGCCCATTATGCCCTGTGTCGCAAGAGAAATAAGTGTGGCTGTCGAGCAGTCTGTGCGTACATATTTAAGAAGTGTGGATATAACATCGCTCACCTGAGACATTGTTACATCCTGAGAGGCATTTATAAGTGCCTTTATAAATGTACGCTGACGTCTTGTACGGCTTACATCTCCGTCGGAGTCACAGTGACGAATACGGCAGAATGCCAGAGCGTCTTCACCGTCAAGCAGAACGGCATCGCCCCATGTGCCTGTATAGCCCATTTCTTTTTTCATTGCCTGCTGCTCATATTCTTTTATCGGCACTTTGACACCGCCGATTGCGTCAACAACCTCTTTGAATGTTTCAAAGTTTACGGAAACATAATAGTCAATAGCTATCTTATAGTCATTCTCTATTGTTTCGACAAGCTTATCCGCACCGCCGTTTGCGTATGCCGCATTAACCTTTGCATACTTATCGCCGTACTGTGTTTTTATGTATGTATATGAGTCACGCATGAATGAGGTCAGATAAAGCTTCTTTGTCTCTTTGTTTACGGACAGCAGAATTATCGAGTCGGCATTTGATCCGCCGGCGTCAACACCTATAAGCAAAAAGTTAATGACATTCTTGCTTTTCATAAGGTTATCGTCGGTTGACTGCGTTGCCCACTCCTTAAGAATTGACGACAGGTTGCTACTGTCACGAAGTTCCGATAACGCTTCAACCGCGTAATTGTCATCATCCTGTTCGCCGTCACCGTCATCATCAACTCTTGTGTCATCTACAAATCCGGTAGCCTCGTTATTATAATCTTCGGAAAGGTCAATTCCCAAAATCATAAATACGAATACACCGCCCGTAACAATAAGCACAAGGATTATCGCAAGAAGCACACGGTTAAGTTTTTTAAGAAAAGGGGTTTCTTCGCTTTTCTGTTTTCTTGCCGCTTTTTTCTGTGCCTTCTTTTCTTCTTTGGTTAAGTCTTCTTTTTTTTCTGACATACTAATCGCTCCTTTTTGGAGTAGTAAATTTTATGTCTTTGACTGTTTTTGCTTTACAGCGTTAAAGTCAGCCGAAGGATATTTTATTCCGTTTGTTCACCGTTGTCAACATCAATTTCTTCAGGCTCGGTATTTTCGTCCGCTATGTTGTCGTCTGCGGGGAGTGCGGTCGTTTCTTCATCCTCACTCTTTTTGGTAACGGTCATTGTGATTATTCTGTCGTTTTCGTCAAGACGCATGACCTTGACACCCTTTGACGGACGTGAGCATTCACGTATACTCTCGGCGGAGATACGGATTACAATGCCGTTTTCGGATACAAGAATTACATCATCGTCCGCAAATACCTTTTTAATCGAAGCAACCTTGCCGAACTTGTCAACCTTGTAGTTGATTGTACCCATGCCGCCTCTTGACTGAACACGATAATCGGAATAATCGCTCTTTCTGCCGTTGCCGGTTTCGGTGACTGTAAGAATCTTGCCGCCGTCGCCCTCGTTTATAAGCTCCGCGCCGACAATATAATCATCATCCTTCTTGAATGTGATTGCCTTTACGCCTCGACTCTGTCTGCCTATGACACGGGCATCGTTTTCGTTAAAGCGAATGCCGAGACCGTTGTGTGTAGCTATGAACACATCCGAATTGCCGTCTGTGAGCAGAACATTTTCGAGTACGTCGTTTTCGTCAAGATTTATGGCTATAATGCCGTTCTTTCTGATATTCCTGAAGTCCGACAGTGCCGTACGCTTAATAACGCCGTTTCTTGTGACCATAAGAATATTTTCATCGGCGGCGTCCTTCGGAATCATAAGCATTGCGGATGCCTTTTCGTCCGACTCAATAGGCAGAATGTTAACAAGGTTCATGCCCTTTGATGTACGGCTGCCTTCGGGAATTTCGTAGCCTTTAATTTTATATGCCTTGCCTTTTGTGGTAAAGAACATTACATAATCGTGAGTGGAGCATGTGAACATTGTGTCGACAACGTCCTCTTCACGAGTGGTAAGACCGAGCTTGCCTCTGCCGCCCTTACGCTGAATGCGGTATTCGTCTGCGGGTATTCTCTTAATATATCCCATGCGTGTCTTTGTGAATACGCACTCTTCTTCGGGGATAAGATCCTCAACGTCAACCTCGCCGCTGACATTGACAATCTCGGTGCGGCGGTCGTCTGCAAACTCATCTCTGATTTCAATTGCCTCTTTCTTGACAACCTCAAGAACCGTCTCACGGGATGAGAGTATGTGCAGAAATTCCGCAATCTGCTTTTCGAGCTGTGCCTGCTCCTCTTCTAATTTTTCTCTTTCGAGACCTGTCAACTGGCCCAGACGCATCTGAACAATGTGGTTTGCCTGAATGTCATCAAAGCCGAAGCGGTCGCAAAGACGCTCCTTGCCTTCGGGTATGCTCTTTGATGAACGCAGAATTTCAATGACTTCATCGATAAAGTCAAGTGCCTTAAGAAGCGCTTCGAGTATGTGCGCTCTGTCCTGTGCCTTTTTAAGGTCAAACTCTGTTCTTCTTTTTACGACATTGAACTGATGGTCGATATATTCTTCAAGAATCTGCTTGAGTGTAAGAACCTTGGGTTCGCCGTTTACAAGCGCCAGCTGAATTATGCCGTATGAAATCTGAAGCTGTGTAAGAGAGTAAAGCTGATTTAAAACAACCTGCGGATTTGCCTCACGCTTTAATTCAATGAGAATATTCATGCCTTCACGGGATGAATAGTCGTTTACGTTTGCAAGCCCTTCGATTTTTTTGTCTTTATGAAGCTGAGCTATGCTCTCGATAAGACGAGCTTTATTTACCTGATAGGGAAGCTCGGTAACAGAAATCTGATAGCGTCCGCTCTTTGTCTCCTGTATTTCGCATCTTGATCTTACTGTTATCTTGCCGCGGCCCGTTGCATACGCCGCTCTTATGCCGGCTCTGCCCATGATTATGCCGGCGGTGGGGAAGTCGGGTCCCTTTATATACTGCATAATGTCTTCGAGCGTGCAGTCGGGATTGTCTATGACACAGCACATACCGTCAATGACTTCTTTGATGTTATGCGGCGGAATGTTTGTCGCCATGCCGACGGCGATACCGGTTGAACCGTTTGCCAGAAGGTTCGGAAAACGTGCCGGCAGAACAACGGGTTCTTTTAAGCGGTCGTCGTAGTTGCCCTGAAAATCAACGGTATCCTTGTTTATATCCGTGAGCATTTTAAGAGAAATCTTGCTCATTCGGGACTCTGTATAACGATATGCTGCGGGCGGGTCACCGTCGACCGAACCGAAGTTTCCGTGACCGTCAACAAGCATGTATCTTAAAGAGAATGTCTGTGCAAGACGAACCATGGCATCGTAGACGGACGCATCTCCGTGAGGATGATAGCGACCGAGAACGGAACCGACCGTATCTGCGCACTTGCGGTATTCTTTATCGGGAGTAAGATTGTTCTCGTACATTGTATAAAGAATACGCCTGTGGACGGGCTTTAAGCCGTCACGAACATCGGGAAGCGCTCTCTGCATGATAACGGACATTGAGTAATCAAGAAAGCTTTTACGCATTTCTTTGTTAAGATCGACATCCAGAAGCTGTCCTTTAGGCTCTTCCTCTGTATCGGGAGTGTTGTTATTTATGTTTTCGTTATCCATTTATTTATGCCTCCCTTAAACGTCAAGGTTTTGAACGAATTTCGCGTTTTTCTCGATAAAGTCGCGTCTGGGTTCAACTTTATCACCCATAAGAATTGAGAATGTTTCATCCGCTTCGACAGCGTCCGAAAGATTTACACGGAGCATTGTGCGTGTTTCGGGGTCCATGGTGGTTTCCCACAGCTGATGGGGGTCCATTTCACCAAGACCTTTGTAACGCTGAATGGTGTAGCCAGTGCCTATTTCTTCGATTATCTTATCTCTCTGCTCATCTGAATAAGCATAGCGGTGTTTTTTGTTTTTGGTAAGTCTGTAAAGCGGCGGCTGTGCTATATAAACATAGCCGTTGTCTATAAGCGGACGCATATATCTGAAAAAGAATGTAAGAAGCAGTGTTCTGATGTGAGCACCGTCTACATCGGCATCCGCCATTAAAACTATCTTGTGATATCTGAGTTTTGTTATGTCAAAGTCGTCGCCGATACCCGTGCCCAAAGCCAGCACAACGGGGACGAGCTTTTCATTTGAAATTACTTTGTCTATTCTTGATTTTTCTACGTTGAGCATTTTGCCCCACAAGGGGAGTATAGCCTGAATTGTTCTGTCTCGACCTTCTTTAGCCGAGCCGCCGGCTGAATCTCCCTCGACTATGAACAGTTCGCAGTTTTCGGGATTTTTATCGGTGCAGTCGGCAAGCTTTCCGGGAAGTCCGCCGCCGTCAAATGCAGATTTTCTTCTCGCAAGATCTCTTGCCTTTCTTGCGGCCTCTCTCGCTCTTGAAGCTTCAAGTGCCTTATTGAAAATCATTTTTGCGATTGCGGGATTTTCTTCAAAGAATGTCATAAGTCTGTTGTATACAAGACTCTGAACAATGGGTGTTATATCGGTATTTCCGAGCTTGCCCTTTGTCTGACCTTCAAATTCCGCATCGGTAAGCTTTACGCTTATTACAGCGGTAAGACCTTCACGGACATCGTCACCCGACAGCTTTTTGTCACTGTCTTTAATCAGGCCGTATTTTTTGCCGTAGTCGTTAAACACACGTGTAAGAGCGTTCTTGAAGCCGACTTCATGCGTGCCGCCATCCTCTGTGCGGACGTTGTTTGCAAATGAAAGAATAAGCTCGTTATAGCTGTCGTTATACATAAGAGCGACTTCTGCCGAACGGTCATCCTTTACCATTGAAAAATGAATGGCTTTATCGTAAATCGGTGTAAGTCCTCTGCTCTCGTTTAAGTACTCCGCAAAGCTTGAAAGTCCGCCTTCATAACAGAAGACCTCTTCTTTTATATTGTCGGGGTCACGCTTGTCTGTAAGTGTAATCCTGAGTCCGGCGTTTAAGAATGCCTGTTCTCTTATGCGACGTTCGAGTGTCTCGAAGTCATAAACCGTTGTTTCGGTAAATATTTCGGCGTCCGCCTTGAATACTATCAGTGTTCCGGTTTCGTCCGTGTCGCCGACAATTTCGAGGTCGCTCGCTATATTGCCGCGCTCGAACTTCTGACGGTATACGTGACCGTTCTGACTTACTTCAACCATAAGCCACTCGGACAGAGCGTTAACAACGGATGAACCGACACCGTGCAGACCGCCCGATACTTTATATCCGCTGCCGCCGAATTTGCCGCCGGCGTGAAGAACCGTAAGAACAACGGTAACAGCCGGAAGTCCCTGCGATGCTTTCATTTCAACCGGGATACCTCTGCCGTTATCTCTTACCGATATTACGTTATCCGGGAGAATATCCACTTCAATATGTGTGCAGAAGCCCGCCAGAGACTCATCTATTGAGTTGTCGAGTATTTCATACACAAGGTGATGAAGACCCTTAGGCCCGGTAGAGCCGATATACATACCGGGACGCATTCTGACCGCCTCAAGTCCTTCTAAAACCTGAATCTGATCGGCGCCGTAATCATCGGTAACAGCTGTCACCATTTCGGCGTCAACGCCCGTGTCCTCCTCACGCATTTCTTCCGCAAACCTGAGCTCTTCTTCGTCAAGTCCGGAATTTTTCTTTTCGGAATTTGCCATGGTTTTTCCTCCCAAGATAGAAGCCGACCGTCTTTTTATCGACTGCCGTGCCGATTTTAATACTGCCGCAGAATTATTTTCTGCCGTTTACTCTGCTGAACAGTGTAAGTGTTGAATATTTGGAAATTATTACTGTCTGATTTGTTTTATCGTTTCTGTCCGCCAAAACCGTAAATGAACGGGGAATATCCGTTGTGACCGTCTTTACAAGCCCGTTTTTTTCGGCTTTCGCAAGATAGTCTCTTGTATTTTTTACAACCGTCGAAGTATCGGTATCGAATATGCCGATTATGTCTTTGTTCAGGATAACGGTGTCGGGGGATAAATCAAGATACATTATAATGCTCCGTTTATTGTATAATTAGCAATTAGCAGTTAGCAATTAGCAATGTTTCTTTAATGCATAATTCATAATGTAGAATGCAGAATGAAGGAAAACGCTAAAGCGTTTTGGATTATATAGCTTCGCTATGTACTAAATTTACGCGTAAAAATAAGTTTATAAATTTGCGAAGCTTATAAAATCAAGTCCGCAGGACTTCTTAGCTTTGGATTGTCGGACCACTGCCGCCGGTC
>CAZTWO010000008.1:0-7300 GCA_964617965.1 uncultured Ruminococcus sp.
AAACTGCGGCAGATATTCTCTGTGGGCGTCCTTCATTTCTTTGTAGCAGGCGACGGAGTTTTCAAAGTCACCTATGAGGGGATGAACCATCATGGCGTTGTAGGCGGCACGGTCATCACCGTTTATTGCGGCTTCTATGGCGTACTTTTCGTATGTCTTGACCGTTGTCATGAGTGCCTCCATGTGGCGTGTCCAGGTGTGGCTTACGGGCACGGGCTTTGCGCCGTCACTGCCGATTACAGCGGCGATTTCGACAACATCGTCATCCTTCATAAAGGGCAGAGTGCCGTTGTTGAGTATATTTACAACGTGAACATCGTTTTTGTTGTTGGCTATGGAATCGATAAGCGAGCAGGCGGCAAGAGAATATTTGTGACCGCCGCGTTTATCAAGAAGTGCCGGCTTTACGCAGAGGTTTTCATCCTGATACATTTTGAGGAGCTGTTCCTCTATCTCCATGCAGACCTGCGCGCGTGTACGCTTGTCTTCTTTAAGGTGCTTTAACTTGGCGTTGCGGTTATAGTAGTACTGAAGATAGGATGAAGGCCAGCCGCCGCATGCTCTGAGGCAGTCGGTATCAAAGCCGTCGTCAACTATGTTCGCCATAACCTTGGGTGCGAAGCCCTCATCAAAGAGCTTGTAAAGAACCTCTTCGCCCTTGCCGTTAATAACGCTTGTAATCCAGCTTAAGTGGTTAAGGCCGAGATATGTGATTTTAGCGTCCTCGCCGACATTTTCTTTTATGTCGTCAATCATGTCAATCGGAACATTGCAAAGACCGATGCACTTTACTTTGGTGTTGTTAAGCACATAGTCTGTGATGATGCCCGAAGGATTTGTAAAGTTGATAAGCCATGCATCGGGGCAGATTTCTTCTATCTTCTTGCAGATGTTGCCGATAACGGGAATTGTGCGAAGTGCCTTGAAGAAGCCGCCGATGCCCGTTGTCTCCTGCCCGATAAGG
The DNA here is from genome assembly GCA_964617965.1 of uncultured Ruminococcus sp. Classification (GTDB taxonomy): domain Bacteria; phylum Bacillota; class Clostridia; order Oscillospirales; family Acutalibacteraceae; genus RUG806. The sequence goes on from CAZTWO010000008.1 coordinate 965, forward strand.
CCGTATTTTACGGGGATGGACTCGTCAAGATAACGTGCGGGGAGCTTGCCTACTCTTATCTGAGTTACGACAAAGTCCGCACCGACAAGCGCCTCGTCAAGGTTATCGGTAAAAACGACCTCGGTTTCAAGTCCGGCACGCTTTATCATACGCTCGCAAAGACCGCCGACTATTGTGCGTTTGCGTTCGTCAATGTCCATAAGGACAAGTCTTTTAAGCTTTAATGAATCTTTTCTCTGCAGAAATCCGTCAACAAGCTCGGGGCAATATGTGCTGCCGGAGCCTATAACGGTAACGTTAATTTCTTTCATATATGTCAAAGTCCTTTCGATTATTTTTCGAGCATCCAGTTTATGCAGCCTATGACAGGGGGCACGGTGAGCTTTATAAACTTAAGCTTTTTGCGGCAAAGAATTTCCGCCTTTGTGTGAAGCAGGGATATATAGATTTCGGAAGGAAGCTTAATGTGAATGGAGCCCGAGAGCACAACCTCGACTTCATCGGACGCAAATGTGCCGTTCTTTATGTGAGCGGCAATATACTCGGCACCTCTGTCTGCCATTTTTACGCAAAGAGCCATGGCGGCACCGTCGCCCTCGTTTACGCCTTCAAAGAAGATATCTATAAGCTCTCTTATAAGGCTGTCGTCTGCGGCTTCCAGTCTCGGGACAAGAGTAAGAAGAGAATCGCGTTCGGGCTTAATGCCGAGCTTTTCGACAAACTTTGCTGTGCATGATGTGCGGCCCGCATCAAGGCATATGTCATCATAGACTATGCGGAAGGTTTCTCTTGCTATCCAGTGACCGCCGCCGACATCGCCCGATATATCACCGAAGCCGCCGACCTGCAAAAGTCTGCCGTTGTCATCGATTGAGTTGCAGCACGTGCCTGTGCCGCAGTTGTAGCCGATGCCCGTTTTGCCGGTAAGCCCCGCCTTGACAACGATGAAGCCGTCATTATAAATCGAAAACGGAATTTTAAGACCGAGCTTTTTGAGTTCAGCCGTCATCGCTTCACACTGATAGGGGTGATCGATACCCGCAAGTGCCATAAGAATTTCGGTTACATCCTCTTGTCTTAAGGCGTTCTGAAGAAGCAGTTCGTTTATGCCGTCCATAATAATTTCGGACGCTTCGGGAATGCCGCCCTCAAGGTTTTCGTGGTTGCTCCCGGATGTTTTGACAGTGGAAATCATATTCTTGCGTTCGTCAAAAAGAGCGTATTGAGTTTTGGTTCCGCCGCCGTCAACACCGATGTAGTATTTCATAAAACAGTTTTCCTCCGAAAAGATATCATTCAGATTCTATTGTATCACAAAAAACAAACAAAATCCATAGTATTTAAGAAAAATTATCGTGATTGACAATACTGTTTTATGCGAATAAAATATAACAAGGGGCCAGTATCCAGGGGCCAGTGGTCAGGGGCTAAGGAAGACACTGCGTGTCTTGTATTATAAAGCTTCGCGGGATTTGGGCATATTCGCTTTTGCAGGGCTTTTGCCGTCGGCGAAGCTGAGCCGCCGCTCGGGGCACCTGTCAGTCCGGGCAGCTTATTCGCATAAGCCAACTGCAAATGCGGGACAGACAGGTACCGCCTCCCGGCGGCTGCCCGCCGTTCGCATTCATTTGTTCGCCTGCCAAGGGGCAGACTCACAAATTCTGCTCACTGCGGGCCCGAGCCTCCTCCGCTTCCGCGTCGTCGGCATGTGCCTCGCCTTGCTCGGCACTTTCGCTCGCTTCGCTCGCGACACGCTCGTCGCTGTCGCTCCTCGCTACCCCTCAACAAACAAAATCAAATATCTCACAGAAAGCAGTGACCAATATGATACGTCTCTATAAAAACGCCAAAGTTATAACCGATTCAAAAATACTCGATAACGCTCTTGTTATCTGCGAAAACGGAAAAATAATCGACATAACAGACCGAACCGACATAAAGCCTGACGAAATTATCGACTGCGGCGGACTTTTCCTCTCCCCCGGTTTTGCCGATATTCACGTTCACGGCGGCGGCGGATTTTCGGCAATGAGCGAAGACAAAAACGAGGTCATAGCCATGTGCCGTGCCCACGCATTAAGAGGCACTACTTCCATTCTGCCGACAACATTGGCTGCTCCCGTAAAGCAGCTTCAAAAGTGCATTGACACAATAACGGACGCAAAGAACAGCTGTGACTGTTCAAATATTTTAGGCGTTCATCTTGAAGGCCCGTTTATCTCAATGAAAATGAAAGGTGCACAGCGTCCCGAAAACATACTCGAGCCGACAGATGAAAACATTCATGCTCTGCTTGATTACTCAGAAGAAGTCCGCTTAATCGGTGCCGCACCGGAGCTTGAAAACGCCATGACGCTTGGTGAAGAAGCCGCAAAAAGAAACATTGTCGCATCAATCGCCCACTCGGACGCTCCGTACGAAACAGCAGAAGAAGCCTTCGGACACGGTTTTTCGGACATTACACACATCTGGTCGGCGTGCTCGGCCATGCACAAGGAGGGCATTTTCAGAAAGGTCGGCGTGGTTGAAGCCGCACTCGCAAACAGTGACTGCACAGCACAGTTTATAGGCGATCTGCGTCATCTGCCCGCAGGCGCGTTAAAGCTATTATACGCCGTAAAAGGTCGACGCAAGGCCTATGCCATAAGCGACGGTCTCGAATACGCCGCAACCGACATGGAGGAAGGCACAGTTATAACACAGGAGAACGGACTTGACGTTCTCTATGAAGACAGCGTCATGAAGCTTGCGGACCGCTCTTGTCTTGCCGGCAGTGTCGCCACAATAAGCGTTATTGTCAGAAATCTTGTTAAGACGGTCGGCGTGCCGCTTGTCGATGCCGTTATGATGGGTTCACACACTCCCCTCTCGGTTATCGGCTTCGGTGGCACCAAGGGACTTATAAAGCCCGGATACGACGAAGACATAATTCTGTTTGACGACGACATAAACGTAAAATATGTTGCGGTCATGGGCAACACGATTAAATCGCTATAACAACGCTTAATAAAAACTTAATCGTTTATTCGATTGTATCTTAAAATTTGTTTCTGTAAAATGTAACCGAAAACCGAACGGAGGAAATTTATGTATACAATTCTTGTTGTCGACGATGAAAAAGATATTGTCTCGGCACTTAAAATATATCTGACATCCGACGGATACAATGTTCTGACCGCCTATAACGGCACAGAGGCACTCGAAATTCTCGATAATAATGAAGTGCATCTTGTGCTTATGGACATAATGATGCCCGAAACGGACGGACTGACAGCCGTAACAAAGCTCAGAGAAAAATACAATATGCCCGTAATTTTCACTACTGCAAAGAGTGAGGACACAGATATAATAATCGGGCTTAATTTAGGCGCAGACGACTATATAACAAAGCCGTTTAACCCGGTGGAGCTTCTGGCGCGTGTAAAATCACAGCTGAGAAGATACACTCTTTTCGGTTCGGTAAATTCCGAAAAAGTCAATAACAACGGCGATGTTATCACGGTCGGCGGAATTGAAATAGACAACAGAGCAAAGGAAGTGCGTGTTGACGGCGAAAACGCCAATCTGACACCGACGGAATTTGATATTCTGAAGCTGCTTGCATCCTCCCCGGGCAAGGTATATTCCCCTGCGGAAATATATAAGGCCGTGTGGAATGAAGCCCCGATAGGCTCGGACTCAACCGTCGCCGTGCACATAAGACACCTGAGAGAAAAAATCGAAATTACACCCAATCAGCCGAGATATATTAAGGTTGTGTGGGGGCAGGGGTATAAGCTGGAGAAGTGAGCAATTAGCAATTAGCAATTAGCAATAAAAGGGACCGGGAAAAATGAGAGTGGAGAGTGGAGTGTGGAGTGTGGAGTGTGGAGTGTGGAGTTGGTTTCGCAAGAGGCGGAGCTTTATAATCCAAGTCCGAAGGACTTCCGACATTATGCATTATGCATTCTACATTCTACATTGAGCATCACACATTTTGTGCCAAACAAAGGGGGAAGTTAAAATGAAGAGTCTGAAGGGAAAAGCCCGGGTAAAGGTTCTTGCTTTTCTGCTTGCGATGCTGTCGCTGTTCATGCTCATGATAAACTGCTGTTACGCATTGTTTCTGGTCACGAACAACATGTTTTACGCCGACCGGCAGAGCTTCGGCAACAAGATATATTCGTATTTTGCCGAGTCGTCGATAAATGACATTATCGGCTACTATAATGTATATAATTCCTGCAACGCATCATTCTATGACGACGACGAAAACAAGGATTACTGGCAGAGTGAGCTGGAGCTTTACAAGTCAAAATATTCAAAAGACAATTCAAATGTCTATTTTACCGTAACCGACGAAAACGGCGACCCCGTGCTCTATAACGACACACTTACGGGCAATGCCGCATACTCTTTTTCCCGTACATTTTCGACCGAAACGGTGACGGACGCCGACGGCAAAATACGATATTATTCATACAACACAGACGAAGATACATACAATGCCGTTGAGATTGAAACAACAACCGTAGATGAAGCATTGACCGAAGCCGCAACCGAAGCAACTCCCGCCGAAACAACAGCGGATAAGACAACCTATATTGACACCGACAGCGACGCAGACGACAGCAATATATCCGTTACAAGCTACTCCTCCGCCACCATAATATGGGCGAAAAACCGTTCACTGGACGGCAGATATCTGTTCGATTCCGCCGACGGATTCGACAGCAGTATTTACGCCTACTGCTGTGAGGAGTTTGCAAGCGAGCGTGAAAACGGCAACACAAACGCCCTTGTATATATTCAGTCAAATTATTTCGTCGACGAAAACGGCGATATTGTTCAGTCCGCCGCATACACCGAGGACGGCGTATATACAACAAAGACAACAAAATATACGGTAAACCTGTATATCCCGACCGAAGAAAATATGACGGCAAGCGACATATATATGTTCGCCGCAAAAATGATAAATCTGATTTTCGCATACAAAAAAGCGTTAATCGCAACTTCGATAATATTCGCGCTGCTGTTTGTCGCGTTTTCGCTCATTCTGTTAATCTGCTCGGGCTATGTAAAAGACAGCGACACTCCGGTTGCAAGGGGCATACATTATGTTCCGTCTGACATTGCGGCAATTATTTTCGGGATACTTACTTTTTTTGCGATATATATTGAAAATGACCTATGCGCATTCATAAATATATCGGATATGGAAATTTTCTTCATAGGTACGGTAGCCTATGCGGAAGCCATGCTTGTTCTGATATTCACCGAAAGCATCGTTGTAAGAGTAAAAAGCAAGACTCTTTTCAAAAACACGGTCATATACCGTATACTGCAATATCTTAATAAAATAGCCGAAAACACAAATCTCACGATAAAAATCGTTTTAGCGTGTCTCACGGAGATTATACTGATATTCTGCGGATGCATGCTGTTTAACTATATCGAAGATGTATTCGTCAACACAATCATTGCGGCTGTTATCGTGCTGCCCGTCACCGTGATACTTATGTATGAAGCGGGTATAGTAAACGGCGGAGCAAAAAAGATGTCGGAAGGCGACCTTGATGTTCCGATTAAGGAAAAACTTCTGTTCGGTCCGTTTAAGCGTCACGCACAGTATCTCAACGGCATAAACAAATCCGTAAACACCGCCGTAAACGAGCGAATGAAAAGCGAGAGTATGAAAACGGAGCTTATAACAAACGTATCTCATGACCTCAAAACTCCGCTTACCTCCATCGTAAACTATATAGATCTGCTCAAAAAACAGAACATTGACGACCCGACGGCACTGGAATATATTGACGTCATCGACCGTCAGTCACAGCGGCTTAAAAAGCTGACTGTTGATATTGTGGACGCTTCCAAGGCCGCAACGGGCAATGTTGAAGTAAACAGTGAGAAGCTCGATATGCGTGTCATGGTGTCGCAGACAGAGGGCGAATTTCTTGAAAAGCTTCAGGAGAAAAATCTGTCGCTTATCATCGACACACCGGACACCCCGGCATATATATATGTCGACGGCAGACTGCTGTGGCGGGTGTTTGACAACATTATAGGCAATGCCTGCAAATATTCAATGCCCGGCACACGTGTATATTTAAGCGTTAAAAACGAAAACGGAGTTGTGTCGGCAACACTTCGCAACATATCAAAAGAAAAGCTGAACATTAACCCCGAGGAGCTTACCGAGCGTTTTGTAAGAGGCGACTCCTCACGCAACACCGAAGGCTCGGGGCTTGGGCTGTCAATCGCCAAGAGCCTTACGGGGCTTATGAACGGCAAGATGGATATTGATATAGACGGAGACCTGTTTAAAGTTACGGTGTCGTTTCCATTGGC
>CAZTWO010000008.1:7400-8601 GCA_964617965.1 uncultured Ruminococcus sp.
GAATAGCTATTATTAAAACCCTGAATATACCAACCCGCTTTTCTTTGTTGACATAGCTCAAAATTAATGATAAGATTAGTGCATATTAACCAAACGCAATGATGGTGTTATGCATCGGACAGAAGTTTTCAGAGAGTCGGCGGCAGGTGTGAGCCGATAAATTTCCCCGAAAAGCAGTCTCGCACCGTAGCGGTTATTCCGAACAGAGTAAGAATAAACGGGTATGCCCGTTACAGCACAAGGGTTTATATGAATCCGATAAAGCGGCACAAAATGTGCAACGCGGGTGGTACCGTGGTCTGAGATCACCCCGCAGAGATGATTTATTTTGTCTCTGCGGTTTTTTTATTTTATTATCGAAAGGGCTGAAGCACTTATGAGAAAAATCACAGTTGCGGAGCAGACACTTAAACTGCTCAACGAAAACGGAAAAACTCCTCTGTTATTCAGAGAAAAAACGGCAATAGCATCATGCATAGACAAATACGGTGCGGACATAATCGAACTTGGGCAGATTAAAAAACTCCGTGAAGATACAATTGTTTTCAGAACGATTTCTTCCGTTGTCGCAAACAGCGCGGTGTGCGTTACAGCGGGTGTTGACGAAGAGAGCATAAAAAACGCGTGGGAGTGCGTTAAGGACGCAAAAAATCCCATTATACAGATTGAACTGCCGGTGTCCGCCGTCACAATGGAATACACCTATCACGCCAAGGACGACAAAATGGCGGCTATGATAGAGAGTGCCGTTTCAAAGGCTCGTTATTACTGCGAGACAGTCGAATTTTCGGCAAAGGACGCAACAAGAGCCGACCCCGAATTTCTTAAAAGAGCCGTTACGACTGCCGTAAATGCCGGTGCATCGTTTATCACACTGTGCGACGACGAAGGCAGCTGTCTGCCCGATGAAATTGCGGACACAGTTAAAAATGTGATTTCCGTATGCGACAGACCCGTTTTTGTAAAGCCTTCCGATAAGCTCAGAATGGCGACCGCATGCGCCTTATATGCCGTTAAAGCCGGTGCCGCAGGCATAAAAAGTGCCGTATCGGGCAGTGACGCATTAAGCACAGCCGCTTTTGCCGAGGTCATGCGTTCACAGGGTGAGAAAAATTCGGTTGAATGCGCCCTTAAAATGACCGAGATAAAGCACGACATTAAAGAGCTTATAAAGACAGTCGGCAGACCGATTGAAGAAATG
>CAZTWO010000008.1:8701-23937 GCA_964617965.1 uncultured Ruminococcus sp.
AGCATTACACTTATAAAGAATGACGAAAAGCTCATAGGCGCGGCTGTCGGCGACGGCCCTATCGATGCCGCTTTCAAGGCGATTGAACAGTGCATCGGCTTCCATTATGAGCTGGACGCATTCCGCATTCAGGCTGTCACAGAGGGCAAGGAGGCTTTGGGCGCCGCACTTGTCCGTCTCAGGAATGACGGCAGAGTCTATTCGGGCAACGGTCTTTCAACCGACATTGTCGGGTCAAGCATAAGAGCCTATGTTAACGCTCTCAACAAAATTGCCTCGGAGGAGGAAAATTCATGAAGCTCTCTTTTTCAACGGATTTTGTAAAACAGCCGTCATTCAAATCGCTGTGTGCATTTGCCTATGACTACGGCTATGCGGGATTTGAAATATCGGACGCCATAAAAGAACGCTCCGAGCATTTTGACAGCATCATGCGCCCCGACAAGACACAGGACTCAAAACGCAAGCTTGTCAACAGAGGGCTCAGAATTTCGGCACTGACATACCCCGTTCCCGCCGACAGCGAAAAAGCAAGCGTAAGAGATATTTGTACATATATTGACATGGCACGTGTGTCCGGTGCGGAATTTGTAATATTAAGCGTAGAAAAGATAGAAGATATTAACGCATTTGTCGAAAAGCTCTCCCCCGCCGTCAAAAAAGCGGAAAAAGAGGACGTTGAAATTCTGTTTGAAACTTCCGGCTTCTGTGCGGACACCAAAAATCTGCTGACACTCTTCAACGCGTTTTCTTCAACCGTCCTGGGAGCGGCGTGGAACATCAGAGAAACATTTTTCACGGCACACGAGACAGCCGACGACACCATAACATCCCTCGGTGCGTACATAAGATTTGTTCGTCTGGGCGACAGAAAAGACGGCAAAAATGTGCTTATAGGCGAAGGCGATTTGCCCGTTTCGGACTTTCTTAACGCCCTCAGCTCCCTTAACTATGAGTCGTTTATTTCCGTTGAGAAAAATGACGAGATAGACGACCCCGATATTGTGCTGACACATTTTTCTAACTTTCTGACCTCAATTTCCGCCGACAGAACACCTACTGCGGCTGTTTACCGCAACCGTGCGGGCACAGGCGTTTTTCCGTGGAAGAAATATGACATTCTCGAAAAGACCTTCGGGCAGGTTCTTGACACATTAGCGGACACCTATCCCGATCAGACGGCTTTCAGATACACAACGCTCGACTACACAAGAACATATTCACAGTTCAGGCGTGACGTTGACGCTGTTGCGGCGTCGTTTATCTCACTCGGCGTAAAGCCGGGTCACCATGTTGCCGTGTGGGCGACAAATGTCCCCGAGTGGTTTCTGGCGTTCTGGGCGGCAACAAGAATAGGTGCGGTGCTTGTAACCGTCAATACTGCATACAAAACACACGAGATAGAATATCTGTTAAGACAGTCCGACACCCACACGCTTATAACAATAGAGCAGTGCAAGGACACAAATTACGGCGATATAATTCTTGACCTGTGCCCCGAGCTTAAAGACACAAAGCCCGGCACTCCCCTTTACGCAAAACGCCTGCCGTTTTTAAGAAACGTTATAACCGTAGGCTTCTCCGCCCCGGGGTGCCTTACATGGGAAGAGATGCTCGAAAAAGGCTCTTCCGTGCCGCATGAAGAGGTAATACGCCGAACGAGCCTTGTAAAGCCCGACGACGTTGCCAATATGCAGTACACCTCGGGCACAACAGGCTTCCCCAAGGGAGTCATGCTCACGCACAGAAACATAATAAACAACGGCAAAATAATCGGCGACAGAATGGACCTGTCAACAGCCGACAGAATGATGGTACAGGTGCCGATGTTCCACTGCTTCGGCATGGTGCTTACAATGACATCGATAATGACGCACGGCGGAACACTCTGTCCGCTGCCGTACTTTTCGCCCCGTTCGTCGCTGTCATGCATAAACAAAGAGAGAATAACATGCTTCAACGGTGTGCCGACAATGTTCCTTGCCATGTTCAATCACCCCGATTTCGCAAAAACGGATTTTTCGTATATGCGAACGGGCATAATGGCAGGCGCAAACTGTCCGCCGGAGCTTATGAGAAGAGCCGCCGCAGAAATGAACATGACAGAGATTGTGTCTGTTTACGGTCAGACGGAATCCTCCCCCGGATGCACAATGGGAGAGGTCAACGAAGACCTTGACCACAGAGTCGAAACGGTCGGTTCGGCGTTCCCCGGGGTCGAATGCAAGATAATAGACCCCGAGACGGGCAAAGACCTCCCGGACGGCGAAAACGGCGAATTTGTGGCGAGAGGCTTCAACATAATGAAGGGCTATTACAAAATGCCAAAGGCCACAAAACAGACCATTGACAAAGACGGCTGGCTTCACACGGGCGACATCTGTTCACGCACGCCCGACGGCTACTACAAGGTCACCGGACGCCTTAAGGATATGATTATCAGAGGCGGCGAAAATATTTACCCCAGAGAAATTGAGGAATTTTATCTTACAAATGAAAAAATCCGTGATGTATCCGTAATCGGCGTTCCCGATAAGGCATACGGAGAAGAGGCGTGTGCGTGGGTTATCGCAAAGGACGGCGAGACACTGACCGAAGACGAATTAAAGCAGTTTGCCGCCACAAGAATTGCCCGACACAAGATACCCAGATACTTTATTTTCGTAAAGGAATTTCCGCTTAATGCCGCAGGCAAGATACTCAAATACAAAATGCAGGAAGAATCCATAAAAATACTGCACATAGAAAAATAATCTTTGTGTAAAATAACAGCATGAAAAATCTTGACGAAGTGATTTTCCCGTGGTAATATGTAATCAAATTTCATATTCAAACAAAGGCTATGACGAAGACGAAGCTGAACCGTCAGCTTACAGAGAGTCGGGGACGGTGCAATCCCGACAGCGTTAAGTTCAGATTTCCATCACTTCCGAGCCGAAGAAATGAACACATTATGTTATTAGTTTCTTACGTGATTGCTGCGTAAATGCATACGGCTTGTCTGAGCCTGAGTGGCACAATTATTGTGCAATTTGAGTGGTACCGCGGGTATATTAAATGCTCGTCTCAAGTGATTTTTCTTGAGACGGGCTTTTTGTTTTTCACAATAAGCCGGATAAAAAGCTCAAATTTTTTGAAATATTGAAATTTATCTCTCTACGGAAATCCTCGTCGTATGTGAAAAACAATGCATAATTAAGAATGCATAATTAAGAATGTCGGAAGACACTGCGTGTCTTGGATTATAAAGCTTCGCGAATTATCGGACTTTATGATATTTGATGTTTTTTCTGTTTCCTGCACGAAAATCCGTTAAGAACAAGATTAACCGAAAGAAAATTTACCGGAAATCGGAGGAATGTAAAATGAGTACACAAACCGCAATGCCCGAGCTTATGGATGTAGCACACCGTATACGCGAAATGCGTGAAATCATGGGCTACTCCGAAGAGGACATGGCTCAGAGAACCGAGGTAACGCTTAAGCAGTACCGTGAGTACGAGAGAAGCGAAGCGGACCTTCCCTTTACATTTATCTATAAATGCGCTCTTGCTTTCGGCATTGAGCTTACCGAGCTTCTTGAAGGCCGTTCGGCAAAGCTTCAGTCCTACAACGTCACCCGCTGCGGCAAGGGTCAGCAGACGGCAAAGGAGGACGGCATTTCAATTGCCAACTTAGCCCCCGAGTTTAAAAGCAAAATCGCCGAGCCCTACTGGGTTACGTACGAATATTCCCCCGAGCTTCAGAATAAGCCGATACACCTGACACGCCACAACGGACAGGAGTTTGATATAGTAATATCGGGTTCTCTCCTGGTTCAGGTCGGCACAAACAGAGAGCTTCTGCATCAGGGCGACAGCATCTATTATAACTCCTCCACCCCTCACGGCATGATAGCCGTCGACGGCAAGGACTGCACCTTTTTGGCGGTTGTTCTGCCCGGTGAAGACACAAAAGAATCCGTTGTCAGAAGCTCGGTTGTCTCCACACGCCCCACATCAAAGCTTATGTGCGAAAAATATGTGGAAGTGGAAGAAAACGAGAACGGCACTCCCCTCTCAGTTAAATTCAACAACACCGAAAGCTTTAACTTCGGCTTTGACGTTGTCGATGAGATAGCCGAAAAATACCCCAAAAAGCTTGCCATGATTCACCTTGACAAGAATAAAAAAGAGAGAAGATTTAATTTCTCCGAGATAAAGAAAGAATCAAACAGAGTTGCAAACTACTTTAAGAGCCTCGGTATAGGCAAGGGCGACAAGGTCATGCTTGTACTTAAACGCCACTATGAATTCTGGTTTGCGATGGTCGCACTTCACAAATTAGGCGCTATTGCGATACCGGCTACATATCTGCTTCAGAAGCACGACTTCGTTTACAGATACAATGCCGCAGGCGTAAAAGCCATTGTCTGCACGGCGGACGGCGACACCGCTTCAATCGCCGAAGAAGCCGCAAACGAGTGCGAAAGCGTAACACTTAAGCTCTTGGTCGGAGGGCAGAAGGACGGCTGGCACGACTTTGACGCGGAATATCCCCTCTATTCGAGCAAGTTCGCACGCAGTGATGACACACCTTCGGGCGACGATCCGGCGCTTATGTTCTTCTCCTCCGGCACGACAGGCGAACCCAAAATGGTTCTGCACAAGCACACATACGCCTTAGGGCACTTTATGACCGCAAAATACTGGCACTGCTGTGAGCGTGACGGACTTCACTTCACAATATCCGACACCGGCTGGGGCAAATCCCTCTGGGGCAAGCTCTATGGTCAATGGATGTGCGAGGGCGCAGTATTCGTATACGACTTTGACCGCTTCAACGCCGCCGACATTCTGCCGATGTTTGCGAAATACAACATAACAACCTTCTGTGCACCGCCCACGATGCTCAGAATGATGATAAAAGAAGACCTCTCAAAGTACGATTTTTCATCCATAAAGCACATGACGACTGCGGGCGAAGCGTTAAACCCCGAAGTCGCAAAGCAGTTCTATAATCTTACGGGGCTCACAATCTATGAGGGCTTCGGTCAGACCGAAACCACACTTACAATTGCAAACTTCTGCGGCACGGACGTAAAGCCCGGCTCAATGGGCAAGGCGTCGCCGCAATACGATATCGACCTTATAGACAGGGACGGCAACAGAGTCGCAAACGGCGAAACGGGCGAAATTGTCATCCGTCTTGAGGGCGGCACACCTCCCGGACTTTTCAAGGAGTACACCAAAGAAGAGGAAAAAACGGCGGAGGCCATGCGCGGCGGCGTCTATCACACAGGCGACACTGCGTGGCGAGATGAGGACGGCTATTTCTGGTATGTCGGCAGAGTGGACGATATAATCAAGTCCTCCGGCTATCGCATAGGGCCGTTCGAGATAGAGAGCGTTATCATGGAGCTTCCGTATGTTCTCGAGTGCGGTGTTTCTGCAGCGCCCGACCCCATAAGAGGTCAGATAGTAAAGGCAAGCATTGTTCTTACAAAGGGCACCGAAGGCACCGAAGAACTCAAGAAAGAAATTCAGAATTATGTAAAGACTCATACCGCACCTTATAAGTATCCGAGACTTGTTGTGTTCAGAGATTCACTGCCGAAGACGACGAGCGGGAAGATACAGAGGAACAAACTGTAAAAAGTTAGCAAGGAGCAGTGAGCAAGGAGCAGTGAAGTGACATTTTTCTATAAAGCAGATTAAGCGCAGTGAGCTTATAAATTGCGTCAGCTTTATAATCCAAGTCCGCAGGACTTCCTTTACTGCTCCTTGCTCCCTATTTTAGTTACTCGACATAAAATAAAAAAGTATATTGACAAGTAAAGCAGACAAAGTACAGTGAGCTTATAAATTGCGTTAGCTTTATAATCCAAGTCCGCAGGACTTCCTTTACTGCTCCTTGCTCCTTCTATTTATCCGACATAATTTTCAGAAAATATATTGACAATTCAGAAAAGTTGAATTATAATCCAAAACATAAAGGCAAAGACGAAGAGTATTCCCGATAAACGCCCTTCAGAGAGACAGCGGTCGGTGCGAGCTGTCGGAAACAAATCGAGGAATTGTAGCTTCTGAGCCGAAAGGAAGAAAGCTTTGCAAAAAAAAGCAAGTAGACCCTTTCCGTGATTGCTGCGTAAATGCATACGGCTTGTCAGAGCCTGAGTGGCACACATTGTGCAATTTGAGTGGTACCGCGGGTGTTAATTTCACACTCGTCTCAAAGTAATTCAACTTTGGGACGGGTGTTTTTTCGTTCCCAAAGCAAAAACGGAGGAACACTTATGAAACAGATTACCGCACTCGATTACAAAATCCGTGAAATGGCATCCCGTATCAAGGAGCTTCGTGAAATCGAAAACATTTCACCCGAGACCATGGCGCTCAAAACCGATGTCACCGTTTCCGAGTACATTTCATGCGAAAACGGCGAGCAGGACCTGAACTTCGCTTTTCTTTACAGATGCGCTCTGGCTCTCGGTGTTGACGTTACCGATATTATCGAAGGTCACTCCCCCACTCTTAAATCATATACGATAACAAAAAAGGGGTCGGGGCAGGAGATCGCAAACGCCCACGGCATGACATACTACAACATGGCATACGCCTTTCAGAACCGTATAGCCGAGCCGCTTTATGTTAAGAGCATCTATGACGAAAACGCACAGATGCGTGACATTGAGCTTACAACGCACGAAGGGCAGGAGCTTGACATAGTCATTTCCGGTCACTTAAGAGTGCAGATCGGCGAACACAGTGAGATTTTAAGCGCCGGCGATACTGCGTACTACGATTCCTCCACACCGCACGGCATGATTGCGGTAGGCGGTGAAGACTGCGAGTTCTATGCCATAGTTCTCAACCCCAACGGCGAGCCTATCCCCGAGCTTACTCCCGAAAAGGCAATTGCGGAGACCTCCACCACGGCGATAGACAAAGAAGACCGCATTTACAGAAAGTTTACCGAGGTTATAAAGAACGAAAAGGGCACGCCGACTTCCATAAAATTCAAGAACTGCGACAACTTCAATTTCGCATTCGATATCGTTGACGAGCTCGGCACGACAAAGCCCGACAAGCTTGCGATGCTTCATATTTCAAGAGACAAGACCGAACGCCGCTTTACATTCGGCGATATGAAAAAAGAGTCCTCTCGCTGTGCAAACTACTTTAAGTCCATCGGCATAAAGCGAGGCGACAAGGTTCTGCTTGTAATGGGTCGCCGTTATCAGTTCTGGTTTGCGATGATTGGGCTTAACAAGCTCGGTGCGATTGCGATTCCCGCGACAAATCAGCTTCAGGCACACGATATAGAATACCGCTTCAAAAAAGCCGGCATCGAGCATATGATATGCACCATAGACGGCGATGTTGCACAGCAGGCAGACGAAGCCGAAAAGCTTTATAAGCCGCTTAAAAACAAGATTATCGTGGGCGGCGAGCGTGAAGGCTGGCGTAATTTTGACGAGGAATACACGGCGTTTTCTTCCCGCTACGAGCGTAAAGCCGACGCACCGGGCGGCGACGATCTTATGCTTATGTTCTTTACGTCCGGCACATCCGGTTATCCCAAGATAGCGGCGCACAACTACAAATACGCCTTAGGTCACTTCCACACCGCAAAATACTGGCACTGCGTTGACCCGGACGGACTGCACTTTACTATATCCGACACCGGCTGGGCAAAGGCAATGTGGGGCAAGCTGTATGGGCAGTGGCTGAGCGAAGCGGCAACATTCGTCTATGATTTCGACAGATTTTCAGCCGCAGACATTCTGCCGATGTTCGCAAAATATCACATAACAACATTCTGCGCACCTCCCACGATGCTCAGAATGATGGTAAAAGAAGACATTACAAAGTACGATTTATCATCGGTAAAGCATATGACCACGGCAGGCGAAGCGTTAAATCCCGAGGTTTACCGTCAGTTTGAAAAAGCGACGGGACTTCAGATAATAGAGGGCTTCGGACAGAGCGAATCGACCATGATGATAGGCACATTAAGAGGCGACTCGCACAAAATCGGTTCTATGGGCAAGCCTGTTCCCGTTTATGATATCACACTTCTCGATTCCGACGGCAACGAAGTCAAAAACGGCGAAGTCGGCGAGATATGCGTAAATCTCAAAAACGGCAGACCGTTCGGACTGCTTACGGAATACTATAACGACCCCGAAAAGACAGCCGAAGCAATTCACGACGGATTCTATCACACAGGCGACACGGCATGGCGTGACGAAGACGGCTATTACTGGTATGTCGGCAGAGCGGATGACGTTATCAAGTCCTCCGGCTACCGCATAGGACCGTTTGAAATTGAAAGCGTTATCATGGAGCTGCCGTATGTTCTCGAATGCGGTGTTTCTGCCGCTCCCGACCCCATAAGAGGTCAGATAGTAAAAGCAAGCATTGTTCTTACAAAGGGAACAGAGGGTACAGAAGAGCTCAAGAAGGAAATTCAGAACTATGTAAAGACACATACCGCTCCCTATAAATACCCGAGACTTGTTGTGTTCAGAGATTCTCTGCCGAAGACATCGACAGGGAAGATTCAGAGGAACAAGCTGTAAAAAGTGAGCAAGGAGCAAGGAGCAGTGAAGCTTCGCAAAGAATTAGCAATTAGCAATTAGCAGTTAGCAATTAGCAATAAAGGAAGGCACAAAGTGCCTTGGATTATAAAGCTTCGCAAAAGAAGCAATACAAATGGGAAGGGAAACAGGATGAGAATATCAAGCGTACAGATGAATATGCGTTTTGCGTGTCAGGATGACAACTTCAGACATGCCGAGGAGCTGTTTATAAGGGCGGCAGAAAAAAAGCCCGACACGGTTCTTTTCCCGGAAACATGGAACACCGGATTTTTTCCGCACGAGAACCTCAAAAGCCATTGCGATGTTAACGGCGAAAAAACAAAAGAGCTGTTCGGCAGACTGTCAAAAGAATATAGTATAAACATTGTCGGCGGCTCGGTCGCGAACATAAAAAACGGCAAGGTCTATAACACTTCATACATATTCAATCGAAACGGCGAATGTGTTGGCGAGTACGACAAGACGCATCTCTTTACCCCCATGGACGAGCATAAGTTTTTCGAAAACGGCGACAGACTTGTGTCATTCGAGCTTGACGGCAAAACTTGCGGAATTATTATCTGCTATGACCTGCGTTTTCCGGAGCTTACAAGAACCCTTACAACAAAGCAAAGGCTTGACCACCTGTTTGTTGTATCGCAGTGGCCCGACAAACGAATTTTTCAGTACCAAACACTTCTGTGTGCCCGTGCGATAGAAAATCAGATGTTTGTATCAAGCTGTAATTCATGCGGCACAGCGGGCGACACCGTCTACGGCGGGTCATCGGTCATATACTCCCCTCTCGGCGAGACTCTCGCCAAAGCCGGCACTACCGAAGAAATCATCACCGCCGACTGCGACGAAACAGAGCTTGAAACGATAAGAAGCTCGATAAATGTGTTTAATGACAGGAGAAGTGCACTGTACTTCAAATAACCGAATACTAATAAATAATGCATAATTCATAATTCATAATGCATAATGTCGGAAGTCCTGCGGACTTGATTTTATAAGCTCCGCTGACATTTAACTCAATTGCCAAAATCGTTTTTTATTTCTTGCGAAGCTTTATAATCCAAAACGCACCGCGTTTTCCTTAATTCTGCATTCTACATTATGCATTCTACATTCCAAAAAAAACAGTGTTTGAATGAAATTAAAAAATTCAGCATACTATAAATCAGGAGGCAAAATCATGGACTACAATTTCCCCGTAACAAGAACAACACACCCCAAGGCACGTCCCGAGGACGAAACAAAGTTAGGCTTTGCCAAGTACTTCACCGACCATATGTTTGTTATGGACTACGATGAGGGCGAGGGCTGGCATGACGGCAGAGTTGTTCCTCACGAGCCTATTCTTATCGAACCCGCATCATGCGTGCTTCACTATGCACAGATGATGTTTGAGGGCATGAAAGCATACCGCACTCCGTCGGGTGAAATTCAGATTTTCCGCCCCGACATGAACGCCAAAAGAATGGCACGTACAAACGAGCGTATGTGCATTCCCGAGCTTCCCGAAGAGCTTCTTATCGCAGGCGTAAAGGCCGTTATAAAAGAAGATATCGACTGGGTCCCCTCCGCACCCGGCACAGCGCTTTATATCCGTCCGTTTATTTTCGGTGATGAGGTTTCATTCTCCGTTCTTCCCGCAAAGCACTATCGCTTTATGATAATCCTGAGTCCCACAGGTTCCTACTATGCCGCAAACGACGGCGGACTTTCAACTACACGCATATATGTTCAGGATGAATACATTCGTGCGGCAAAGGGCGGCACGGGCTTTGCGAAGGTCGGCGGCAACTACGGCGGCGGCATGAGAGCTTCAAAGGACGCAATGAAATATGACTGCAAGGATGTTCTGTGGCTTGACGCGGCAGAGCACAAGTATGTTGAAGAGATAGGCACATCAAACGCCTTCTTCAAGATTAACGGCGAAGTCATCACCGCTCCACTGTCATCGGGCACCATTCTCCCTGGCATCACACGTGACAGCGTTATTCAGCTTCTTAAAAGATGGGGCACACCCATTACCGAGAGAAAGCTTTCAATTGATGAAATAATCGAAGCGAGCGAAAACGGCACACTCGAAGAAATTTTCGCAAGCGGCACGGCGGCTGTTATATCCCCCATCGGCACATTAAACTACAAGGGCAGAGACATCCCCGTAGCAGACGGCAAGGTCGGTCCGACTGCACAGAAGCTCTATGACACACTTTACGGCATTCAGACCGGCACAGTCGAGGACTTCATGGGCTGGACTTATCCTTTGGGACTTAAGGCATAATGAAAAGAGTTACACTTTTCAGCGGTCACTTCGGCAGCGGCAAAACGAATGTCGCCGTAAACTACGCCTTAAAGCTTAAAAAAGACGGTTATAAAACCGCCATTGCCGATTTAGACATAGTAAACCCGTATTTCAGAACAAAAGACAGCGAACAGGAACTGACTGCATCAGGGGTCAGAGTTATATCTCTCCCCTTTGCCAACACCAATGTCGATTTGCCGTCTCTTCCGAGTGAAGTCTATTCACTTGTACAAAGAAGAGACGAATACGCCGTGTTTGACATAGGCGGCGACGACTCCGGTGCCGTTGCACTGGGAAGATTTTCTCCGTTTATTCTTGAAGAGAATAATTTTGAACACCTGTTTGTGGTAAACTTCTATCGACCGCTCACTCCCGACGCCGAAAGTGCCGAAGAGATTATGCGAGAGATAGAACAGGCGTGTCATATTCCGTTTACGGGTATCGTTAACAACTCAAACTTGGGCGAAGAGACAACAAAAGAGACAGTGGAAGCGTCATACGAAAAAGCGGACGCTCTTTCGGCACTCACAAATCTGCCGATTGTATTTACATCCGCCGAAGAACAGACGGCAAAGGAGCTGTCACACACAAATATTTTCGCTTTAAGATTACAGAAAAAGTATTGGTAAGGAGCTGTGAAAATGGCAAAGGTAACCTTTAAGACCGATATCTGCAAGGGCTGCGGACTGTGCGTTGATGCGTGTCCCAAGCACCTGCTGATAATCGCCAAAGACAAGATTAACAGAAAAGGACATTCTCCTGCTGAAATTACAGATCAGTCGCAGTGCATAGCGTGTGCATTCTGTGCCACAATGTGCCCCGACTGTGTTATCACGGTAGAAAAGTGAGGTGCGTAAAATGAGTGAAAAAGTACTTATGAAGGGCAACGAAGCAATTGCCGAGGCGGCCATAAGAGCCGGCTGTATGCATTACTTCGGCTACCCCATCACTCCCCAGACGGAGCTTGCCGCATACATGGCAAAGCGTATGCCAAAAATCGGCGGCACGTTTTTGCAGGCGGAGAGCGAAATTGCCGCTATAAATATGGTTTACGGCGTTGCGGCATCGGGCAAAAGATGCATGACATCGTCCTCATCCCCCGGAGTATCGCTTAAACAGGAGGGCATTTCCTACATAGCAGGCTCAGACCTTCCGGCACTTATCGTAAACGTGCAGAGAGGCGGCCCCGGTCTTGGCGGCATTCAGCCCTCGCAGTCCGACTATTTTCAGGCGACAAAGGGCGGCGGACACGGTGACTATCATCTTATAGTTCTCACCCCCGCTTCCGTCCAGGAAATGGCGGATCTGACGGCTCTCGCATTCGACCTTGCCGACAAATACAGAATGCCCGCAATGCTTCTGGCGGACGGCACAATGGGTCAGATGATGGAGCCGGTCGTGTTGCCCGAACCTCATGTTTCAACCGTTGAAAAGCCGTGGGCTGTCACGGGTACAAAAATGCAGAGAAAGCACAACATTGTAAACTCCCTCTATCTTGTTCCCGAAGAGCTTGAAAAAACCAACATCGAAAGATACGAAAGATATAAGACAGTCGAAGAAAACGAAGCCAGATATGAAAGCTTCATGACAGAGGACGCAGACATAATTGTTGTGGCGTTCGGCATTGCGGCTCGTGTGTCCAAAAACGCCGTTGTCGCCGCAAGAAAAGAGGGCATAAAGGTCGGACTTATTCGCCCCATAACCGTATGGCCCTTCCCCAAAAAGCCGATAGCGGAACTTGCAGACAAAGTTAAGGGCTTTATTTCCGTCGAGCTCTCAATGGGTCAGATGATAGAAGACATCCGCCTTGCAGAAAGCTGCAAAAAGCCCGTTGAGCTCTGTTACAGAGCAGGCGGCATGATTCCGTCACCCGAGCAGGTGCTCGATTCCATCAGAAAAATGCAGGGAGGCAACAGATAATGGTAGTTTTTGAAAAACCGAAGAGCCTTACAGATGCCGAGCTTCACTATTGCCCCGGCTGTACGCACGGCATAATTCACCGTCTTGTTGCCGAAGCGATTGACACTCTCGGAATTGAAGGCAGAACAATAGGCGTAGCCCCCGTCGGATGCGCCGTTATGGCATACAATTACTTCACCTGCGACATGGTAGAAGCGGCACACGGCAGAGCACCGGCAGTCGCAACCGGACTCAAGCGTTCAATGCCCGAAAATATCATTTTCACATATCAGGGCGACGGCGATTTAGCGTCCATCGGTATGGCTGAAACCGTCCATAGCGCCACAAGAAACGAGAACATAACCGTCATTTTCGTAAACAACGCAATCTACGGCATGACGGGCGGTCAGATGGCACCGACTTCCCTCCCCGGGCAGGTTACCCAGACATCCCCCTACGGCAGAGACGTAAAAACTGCGGGCTTCCCGATAAAGGTCTGCGAAATGCTGTCGACACTTGACGGGCCGGAATATATAGCCCGTGTCGCCGTCAATAATGTAAAGAACGTAAAGAACGCCAAAAAGGTTATCGAAAAGGCATTCAGAAATCAGATTGAAGGCAAGGGCTTCTCGCTTGTCGAGGTCATTTCATCCTGCCCGACAAACTGGGGCATGACACCTCAGAAGGCTCTGGAGTGGGTAGAGAGCGATATGATTCCCTATTACCCCTTGGGTGTCTATAAAGACAGAAGCGCAAAGGAGGGCGAATAAGATGACAACCAACATTTTACTTGCCGGCTTCGGCGGTCAGGGTATTCTTTTCGCCGGTAAATTTATCGCATACAAAGGACTTACAGAGGGCAGAGAGTTAAGCTGGCTGCCGTCATACGGCCCCGAGATGCGCGGCGGCACGGCAAACTGCAGTGTTATTCTGTCGGACGACCCGGTAGGCTCGCCGATAGTTTCAGAGCCCGATGTGCTTATAGTAATGAACCTTCCCTCCCTTGACAAATACGAAAAAACGGTTGTGCCGGGCGGCAAGATTTTTGTTGACTCAACGCTTATCGAAAGAAAGGTTGAGCGCGGTGATGTTGACGTATACTATATTCCGGCGACATCTCTTGCACAGCAGATAGGTGCACCGACACTTGCCAACATGATTATGGTCGGCAAATTCATAAAAGAAACAGGTGCGGTATCGCATGACAATCTTGACGCGGCACTCAGAAAGGTTGTTTCGGCAAGACATCAGGATTTGTTTGACATAAATCTTAAGGCGATAAACACAGGCTACGAGCTTTAATTTACGAGGTGAAATACAATGTTTGACGTAGAAAAGGTAACAAACGATTGTGTTAATTGGATAAGAGAATTTTTCGAGACAAACGGCAAAGGCTGCAACGCGATTGTAGCAATTTCGGGCGGCAAGGATTCCTCCGTCACTGCGGCACTGTGCGTAAAGGCACTCGGCAAAGACAGGGTTATAGGTGTTCTTCTTCCGAACGGCGAGCAGGCGGATATTGACTGTTCCAAGCTTCTTGTTGAGCATCTCGGCATAAAGAACTACATAATCAACATTGCCGATTCATATAACGGAATGGTAAACGAGCTTAAAAAGTGCTTCGAGCTCGAAAAGCAGACTGTTACAAATCTCCCGGCACGCCTCAGAATGGCGGCAACCTATGCCGTAAGTCAGAGTCACAACGGCAGAGTCGCAAACACCTGCAACCTGTCCGAAGACTGGGTAGGCTATGCCACTCGCTACGGCGACGGAGCCGGCGACTTCAGCCCGTTAAGCCATCTTACGGTGCAGGAGGTCAAGGCAATAGGTCACTATCTCGGACTGCCCGAAAGCCTTGTCGAAAAGACGCCGATTGACGGTCTCTGCGGCAAAACCGATGAAGACAACTTAGGCTTCACATATGCCGTTCTTGACCGCTACATAAGAACCGGAGAAATCGACGATGCCGACACAAAGGCCAGAATCGACAGAATGCACAGAAACAATGTGTTCAAGCTTTTGCCGATGCCGTACTTTAATCCGGAGATTGAGACGAAAGCGTAAGCTTGCCTCTTTACAAAAGCTCAAAAAAGTGAGCAAGGAGCAAGGTAAAAAAGTGGCCAGTATCCGGTGGTCAGTATCCAGTGACTAAGGAAGTCCTGCGGACTTGATTTTATAGGGCTTCGCAAAGGGCAAACTACATAAAAAACAGGAGGCTGTCCGCAGTGAGCAGTCTCCCGTTTTTTGTTATGTTGGATTATTTAATCTATAATTTGTTCCGTCCTTTACGGTATATGTGCCTTCAACGTCCTTTGCGTCAAGGAGATATGCTCCTTTGTTGCCGATTGCAGAAAAAAAGCTTACAGGAACATATATATGGTGCTCACAGCCGACCACTAACCGCTTTTTTTTCATTGCTAATTGCTAACTGCTAATTGCTAATTAAAAAAAGGGCTGCCG
>CAZTWO010000009.1:0-3434 GCA_964617965.1 uncultured Ruminococcus sp.
TTGCAGGTGCAAGCTCTTCGCCGCAGACTGTGCAGGTCTGTGCTGTTGTGCAGGTAGCTTCTGCACCGGGTGTATGAGCAATCTTAGCTATTTCAACCTTATCAGTATAGTCACATCTTGAGCAGGTGTTGTAGGCATTCCAGCCGACCTCTGTGCAGGTTGCCGCCTTTGCGTCATGTGCGACATAGTCGTGTCCCTGAGGATCTATCGACTTTGTTTCGGTCTCGTTGCAGCGTGAGCAGGTGCGTGTGGCTGTGCCGTTGCTTGTGCAGTCGGTGTAAGTGTTAACCCACTCGCCCCAGCTGTGATTATCGTTAGCCGGAAGAGTTGTTATTGTCTTATAACCGCACACTGTGCATTCTTCGGTCTTTGAACCGTTTGTAATGCATGTAGGCTCGATTGTTTCGATAACCTTGTTTGTGTGAGCGGTTGCCGTATACTTTGCGTTGACTGTTATATCTTCTTTAAGAGCATTAAGTGTGGAATCGTCAACATCCCAGCCGGCAAAAGTATAGTGATAAGTGCCGTCGGCTGTTTTGGTCTGATCGGCGGGTTTTGTAACCTGATTACCGTATTTTACGGTTTTCGTTTCAACCGTTTTGCCCTCGTTAACAAATGTGGCGGTAACATCATAAGCATTCACCGTGACCGGTATAGTCGATAATGTTGTTCCACCGCAATTTACGCTTACATAAACAGTTTTTGAGTCTTTAGGAGAAACCCAATCTTTAGCTGCGTTTGTTACGCTTAATGTTGCCGAATCGGAAGCACCGGAAGTAATAGATATACCGCTGATTGATTCGCTTGTCGTTGTGCCGCCTGAGGACGAAATCGCATAACTCGGCTCCTGATACCATTCAATGCCATAACGATCATAAACAGTTGTACTCGTGCTAATCTGAACAGTGTTTGTAGAGCTGTCTTTGGGTACACTTGTTGTATATGAAGTCGAACCACTCGTGCTTACTGTTGTAGGCTTCGGCATATAACCGGACTGTACTGTTGCATAAATCTCACCGTATGAACTGCTGTTGCATTCATAGCCCTGTTCATCACCGGATGCACAACTGCCCGCATTATATGCCCATGAATTACCGCCGCAGTTGCCGCGGGTTATGGTAAGAGGGATTTCTTCCCAAGTACCGTCACTATGTTTTATGGAGAGTTTGAATCTGACTTTAAAATACTGATCCCAGCTTTTAGAGTAGTAATACTTTATCGTGGTAGGGAAATAATTAACTGTTGTCTCCCCGACCTGCTCATACCAGGTATTGGAGCTGTTATTGATATAAAGATTTTCCTTCGTCACACCTGCAGTGCCGGATTTAGTTGCATCAAATGATCCGGTTCCGTTGTTGTCACCGCCGAAAACCTCAAGCACACCTTTGGTCCAGCCTGACGAAGACCCTTTCATATACTGAAGTGAGACCTTGAATGTGTATTGACCTGCAGTAGCCGCCTCGGCCTTTGTAGCCGTTTGGGGTGCGGCAAAAACAAGACAGGAAAATACCATGAACGCCGACAAAAGCAACGACATTGCTCTTGTTAAAACTTTCCTCATTTTTGTTTGACCTCCTGTTTTTCGGCAAGATATTATGCCGATGTTGTTTTTTTTCGGGACGGCATATGACGGCGAAACCGATTCTTTTCTCCGTTTTTTTGCACAGTCCCACTATTCTATTATTTTATACCATATTTCAACCCGAAATTTCAATTCCTATAAAGAAAAAATTTCGGGTTGTGATTTTTATTTACAGTTTTTTAACAATAATATATTGTTTATTCCGCATTTTCGCCGTTTATCTCTTTATCGACAATATCGCACGCAAGGCGAATGCACCCGACACACGGACGGGAGCGGTAAAATTCTGCAGTGCGTTCACTCGACACCGGTGAATATTCCGTCTTACGCAGTTTAAGAATATCACGGCAGACATATGAGCCCATCATATCTGAAAACTCATTCATACAGCGTGAAATCATGGCATAGACATCGTTTTTGCGTGCGGTGTCTTTGGGATCGTCGTTGCCCTTTAGACAGCCGAGAACAAGTGTCATTCCGCTGACAGCGCCGCAGACCTCTCTCATTCTGCCGAAGCCGCCGCCGAAACCGGATGACAGACGAAAAGCGTCTTCCTGTGAAAAGCCCGTTTCATCACAAAAGGCCGCAAAAACAGCCTGTGAGCAGTTGCAGCCTTCGTGAAAGAGCCTTTCAGCCAGATCGGCATGAAAAGCATTGTTCATATCTTACGCTTTGTTTACGGAACCGAAGAGCTCCATCTTTTCGCGGACAATGTTCTTTATGCCCTCACAGCCGGGAGCGAGAAGCTTTCTGGGATCGTAGCCCTTGCCCTGAAGATCCTTGCCGGCTTCGATGTACTTTCTGGTTTCTTCCGCAAATGCGAGCTGGCACTCGGTGTTAACGTTAATCTTGGAAACACCGAGAGAAATAGCCTTCTTAATCATGTCTGCGGGGATACCCGTGCCGCCGTGAAGAACAAGGGGCATTGTGCCTGTCTTTTCCTGAATCTTCTCGAGAACGTCAAATCTGAGACCTGCCCAGTTTGCGGGATATTTGCCGTGAATGTTGCCGATACCTGCGGCAAGCATATCAACACCGAGATCGGCAATGAGCTTGCACTCGTTGGGATCAGCGACTTCGCCGCCGCCTATAACGCCGTCTTCCTCGCCGCCGATTGCGCCGACTTCGGCCTCAACGGAAACGCCGAGCTTCTTGGCATCAGCGATAATCTGAGTTGTACGCTGAATGTTTTCGTCAATTGTGTATTTTGAGCCGTCGAACATAACAGATGAGAAACCTGCGTTCATAGCGGCATAGGCACCGTCATATGTGCCGTGGTCAAGGTGAAGAGCAACGGGAACGGTTGTGCCGAGGAATTTCATGACTTCTTTTGTCATGGCGGCGATAGTGCCGAAACCGCACATATACTTGCCTGCGCCCTCGGAAACACCGAGAATTACGGGAGAATGAAGCTCCTCCGCAACCTGAAGAATGCACTTTGTCCACTCAAGGTTGTTGATATTGAAATGACCTACTGCGTATTTGCCTGCTTTTGCTTCTTTGAGCATTTCAGCTGCTGAAACTAACATGGTAATACCCTCCGATAAAATATTTTCGTTACAATTATAATACAATTCGGGAAAAAATCAATATTTAATTGAAGTATTCTTGCGGAAGTGATAAAATATGTTAAGTGTACAAAAAAGGAGCAAGGAGCAAGGAGCAAGGAGCAGTGTCGGAAGACACTGCGTGTCTTGGATTTTATAGCTTCGCACTTTCTTAACTGCTTTTCAAAAAGTGAAATTTTATTCAAGTGTAAAAAAAGCAAGGAGCAAGGAGCAGTGTCGGAAGACACTTCGTGTCTTGGATTTTATAGCTTCGCACTTTCTTAACTGCTTTTCAAAAAGTGAAA
>CAZTWO010000009.1:3534-23795 GCA_964617965.1 uncultured Ruminococcus sp.
TTTTATTCAAGTGTGAAAAAAGCAAGGAGCAAGGAGCAGTGTCGGAAGACACTGCGTGTCTTGGATTTTGTAGCTTCGCATTTTTTAAACTGTTTTTTTTAATAAAAAATTTTTTACTTACGCGAAGCCTAACTGCTCCTTGCTCCTTGCTCCTTGCTAACTGTACAAACGAAAGGTTACATATAATGAATAAATTAATCATAATCGGCGGCGGGGCCGCGGGACTTACGGCGGCGGGGAATGCCGCAAAAAGAGGACTTGACGTGACGGTGCTGGAGCGAAACGACCGACCTGCACGAAAAGTCATGATAACGGGAAAGGGACGCTGCAACGTGACAAACGCCTGCACGCTTATAAACGAGCTTATGGACGCAGTACCCGTAAACAACAGATTTCTGTACGGTGCGTTCTCTCGCTTTATGCCGTATGACACTATGGACATGTTCGAAGACTTAGGCGTAAAGCTTAAGATAGAACGTGGGAACAGAGTTTTCCCGGAGTCCGACAAGGCGGTTGACATAGTCGATGCTCTCGTAAAGTTCGCAAAATCGAACGGTGCAAAGATAAAAACGGACGTGCGTGTAACGGAGCTTATCACCGAAAATAACGAGATTAAAGGCGTAAGAACCGAGGACGGACAGGAGATTCCGGCGGATGCGGTAATAATCGCCACGGGCGGCATGAGCTACCCCGGCACAGGCTCGACAGGCGACGGATACGCTCTCGCAAAAAGTGTCGGACATACGATAACTCCCCTCAAAGGCTCGCTTGTGCCGCTTGAAACACAGGAGTCATGGTGTCGGGACTGCATGGGGCTGTCGCTTAAAAATGTGTCGCTGAGCGTCTATGACAAAGAGAAATTCAAAGAGGTTTACAGCGACTTCGGCGAGATGCTGTTTACGCACTTCGGGGTGTCGGGTCCTATGATTCTGTCGGCATCGTCTCACATGAGAGACATTACACCGGGCAGATATGTATGCACGGTCGACTTAAAGCCGGCACTCAGTGAAGAAAAGCTTGACGAGAGAATTCTGCGTGACATAGCGGCAAATCCGACAAAGGGACTGCCGACGATTTTAAGAGGACTGCTCCCGAAATCGCTTGTGCCCGTGATAACCGAGATGAGCGAAATTGACCCGTCAAAGCACGCAAACGGCATAACAAGAGACGAACGAAAAGAGCTTGTATATCTTCTTAAAAATCTCAGTTTTACAATTAAAAAAGCACGCCCGATTGAAGAAGCGATTGTAACATCCGGCGGCGTTAAAGTAAACGAAATCGACCCGAAAACAATGCAGTCAAAAATCTGCAGGGGGCTGTATTTTGCCGGAGAAGTGATAGACGTTGACGCATACACCGGCGGCTTTAATCTGCAGATTGCGTTTGCGACAGGCACAGCGGCGGGGAAGAATGCAATTAGCAGTGAGCAAGGAGCAAGGAGCAAGGAGCAGTGAAGCTTCGCAAGTGGCGTAGCTTATATAAATCAAGCCCGCAGGGCTTCCGAAATTATGCATTATGCATTCTACATTCTGCATTGTATCCGACATTGCTAATTGCTAATTGCTAATTGCTAATTTCTCACATAGTTTCATAAAGTTCCGCATAGAAAATAAGGTAAGGGGATTAAAAAAAATGATAAATATAGCAATCGACGGGCCTGCAGGTGCAGGCAAAAGCACGGCGGCAAGACTGGCTGCCGCAAAACTGGGTTTCATATATGTTGACACGGGGGCACTGTACCGCACAGTCGGTGTCGCCGCAATGAGAAGGGGCATAGCGACAAACGACAGGGGCAGAGTTCCCGAAATGCTCAAAGAAATTACAGCCGAGCTTAAATTTGTTGACGGAGTACAGCATGTTCTGTTAAACGGCGAGGACGTATCCGAAGAAATACGCACTGCAAAAGCCGGAATGGCGGCATCAGATGTTTCGGCGATGCCCGAAGTGCGTGCGTTTCTCCTCGACCTGCAAAAGAACATGGCAAAGACAAACAATGTAATAATGGACGGCAGAGATATAGGCACGGTTGTTCTGCCGAATGCCGAGCTTAAGATTTTTCTTACCGCTTCCCCCGAAGTCAGGGCAAAACGCCGATTTGACGAGCTTACGGCAAAGGGGCAGAAAGTCGAGTTTAATGAGCTTTTAGAGCAGATTAAGCTTCGTGACAAGCAGGACAGTGAAAGAGAGGTCGCCCCCTTGAAGCCTGCCGAGGACAGCGTATATCTTGACACTTCCGACATGACACTTAACGAAGTTGTCGACAAGATAGTCGAGCTTGCAAAAAGCATAAAAGGAGAATAAATCGTGGCATTTAAGATAAGTCTTGCAAAAACGGCGGGCTTCTGCTTCGGCGTTGACCGAGCCGTAAAACAGGCGGAGGAGCTTATAAACGAAGGGCAGAAGGTCTACACCTTAGGGCCGCTCATACACAACCCCGGGTTTATAAAGGAGCTTGAAAGCAGGGGTGTTCACGCCGTAAACGACATAACCGATATGCCCGAAGGTGGTGTTGCCGTTATTCGTGCACACGGAGTGCCGCAGGAGACCGAAAAAGCGATAAAAAACAGAGCCGGGAGTGTTACCGACGGCACATGCCCGTTTGTAAAAAAGATACACAGAATTGTCGCCGAAAAATCGGATGAGGGGTGCGACATAATAATAGCCGGTGACCCCGTTCACCCCGAGGTGCTGGGCATCAGAAGCTACGCCAAAACAAATTCATATGTTGTAAGCACCATGGAGGAGCTTCAAAATCTGACTCAGAATCACCCGGAGCTTGTCAAAAACAGGGTCGCCATGGTGTCGCAGACCACATTTTCCGCAAAAGAATTTAAGAATTTTGAAAATTTTGCAAAAAAAGTCTATACAAACGCCGAAATATTTGATACAATATGCAGTGCTACCGCTCTGCGCCAGGAAGAGGCCGAAAGGCTCGCCGCAGAGAATGATATGATGATTGTAATCGGCGGCAAAAACAGCTCCAACACAAAAAAGCTGTACGAGCTGTGCCGCAGGCATACAAAAGCGTATCTTATCGAGGATGCCACGGAGATATCCGAAATTAAATTGTCAGGCATTCATACGATCGGAGTTACTGCCGGAGCGTCCACTCCGAGCGGTACAATTAAGGAGGTTTTAACAACAATGGCTGAGATTAACGAAAACATCTCAACGGCAGCGGAAACCGCAGGACAGGCAGACGCTGGCGTGGCATCCGAAGATATGTCCTTCGAGCAGGCTCTTGAGGAATCCCTCAACAGCATGAACAACGACCAGAAGGTTGTAGGCGTGGTCATGGGAATTGCGCCCAACGAAATTCAGGTTGACATCGGCAGAAAGCAGACAGGCTACATTCCGGTTGACGAGTACTCCGCTGATCCTAATGCGGATCCCGCAAAGGAGCTCAAGATCGGTGACGAACTTAACCTTATCATCATGAAGACAAATGATGCCGAGGGCACAATAATGCTTTCAAAGCGCCGTTATGATGCCATCCGTTATTGGGATGACATTGTCAAAGCAAATGAGGAAGGAACAATACTCGAGGGTAATGTTGTTGAAGTTATCAGCAAGGGCCTTATTGTTTATATAAACGGCGTTCGTATATTTGTTCCCGCTTCACTTTCAACCGTTCCCAGAAACGGCAGACTTGAAGAGATGCTCAACAAGACCGTATCCTTCAAGGTTATCGACATCGACAAGCGCCGCAAGAGAGCTGTCGGCTCAATCCGTGAAGCTATGAAGTCCGTCCGCAAGGAAGCTCAGGACAAGTTCTGGGCTCAGGTTGAGGAAGGCCAGAAATACACAGGCGTTGTAAAGTCCCTTACAGACTACGGTGCATTTGTAGAGCTTGCTCCCGGTGTTGACGGTATGATTCACCGCACAGAGCTTTCATGGAAGCGTATTAAGCATCCTTCAGAGGTTGTTAACGTCGGCGACACAGTCGAAGTTTACATCAAGGGTCTTGACACCGAGAAGAAGAAAATTTCTCTCGGCTACAAGAAGACAGAGGATAATCCGTGGGAGATTCTCAAGAGAGACTATCCCGTCGGCTCC
The DNA here is from genome assembly GCA_964617965.1 of uncultured Ruminococcus sp. Taxonomy (GTDB): domain Bacteria; phylum Bacillota; class Clostridia; order Oscillospirales; family Acutalibacteraceae; genus RUG806. The sequence goes on from CAZTWO010000009.1 coordinate 7,591, forward strand.
AAGATCAAAGTAAAAATCGTCAGAATGACCACATTCGGCGCATTCGCAGAGATCTTCCCCAGAATGGAAGGACTTATCCACATTTCTCAGATCGCCAACGAGAGAATCGAGAAGCCCCAGGATGTTCTTTCAATCGGTGATGAGGTTGACGTACTTGTAACAGACATCGACTTCGACAAGAAGAGAATCAGCCTTTCAATCAAGGCTCTCCTTCCCACTCCCGAAAAGCCCGCAAAGGTTGAGGAAGAGAAGAAGGACGATGCTCCCGCTGTTCTTTCCATCGATGATATGATTGCTCAGGCTAAGGCTCAGGAAGCCGCCGAAGCAAATGATGCGGAATAATCCGAAATAGGCTATAATAAAATAATAAAAGTCCGTGGCTCACGAGGTGGGCTGCGGACTTTTTTCAGTTAGCAAGGAGCAGTTAGCAAGGAGCAGTGAAGCTTCGCGAAAGACTGAACCTATAAAATCCAAGGCACTACGTGCCTTCCGACATTATGCATTATACATTCTACATTATGCATTATTTCAGCATTGCTAATTACTAACTGCTAATGCTAATTAAAAATGCCTATAACCGTTAATTGCACCTTGTCGATTGCTAACTGCTCCTTGCTCCTTGCTCCTTGCTAACTGAAAAAAAGCCTGCCCTGCCAATCGACAGAGCACGCTTTTTTTAGAATGTTGTATTAGTATTTTTTGCGAATTGTATATGCCGTATGCAGAATTTCGTGTGCGAGGTGGGAGTTGGGCTCGCCGAGGAACTCTTCGTAAATTCTCTTTATGTCGGGGTTCTCGTGAGACTTTCTTACGGGGAGGTTCTTGTCATCCTCATAAAGGCCTGCGGCACGAACGGCACGAACGTCAACAAAGTTGCGAACGGATGCCGGCTGAATGGGCTGACCGCCGCCGTTTACGCATCCGCCGGGGCATGCCATAATCTCAATAAAGTCATATGACTTCTCGCCGCTCTTGACCATGTCAAGAACCTTCTTGGCGTTGGCAGTACCCGAAGCGACCGCAACTTTTATAACGTTGCCTGCAATTGTGTACTCGGCTTCCTTTATGCCGTCAACACCGCGAACAGCCTTGAAGTCAAGATCCTTGAGCTCTTCTTTTGTAAGAGTCTCATAAGCCGTTCTGAGTGCGGCTTCCATAACACCGCCCGTTGCACCGAATATCGTACCGGCACCCGAGCCGAGTCCGAACGGAGCGTCGAATGTGTCATCGGGAAGGTCATTGAACATAATGCCGTTCTTCTTAATCATACGGGCAAGCTCACGAACCGTGATAACCGCGTCAATATCCGCAAGACCCGGGACAGCCGTATGGTCAAGGCGTTCAGCCTCAAACTTCTTGGCTGTGCAGGGCATGGCGGATACAACAAATATATCCTTGGGGTCAATGCCCATAAGCTTTGCGTAATATGTCTTTGCAACCGAACCGAACATACCCTGCGGAGATTTGCAGGTAGAAAGATTCGGAATGAACTCGGGATAATATGTCTCGCAGTACTTAATCCATCCGGGTGAGCAGGATGTTATAAGCGGAAGATTTCTCTTCGCTGTATATCTGCCGATAAACTCCGTTGCTTCCTCCATGATTGTAAGGTCGGCGGAGAAGTTTGTGTCGAATACTTTATCAAAGCCGAGGGCTCTGAGTGCGGCAACCATTTTGCCGGTAACTACCGTGCCCATCGGATAGCCGAATTCCTCACCGAGACCGACTCTTACAGCGGGGGCTGTCTGAACGATAACATGCTTGTCGGGGTCGTTTATGGCATCCATGACCTTCTGTGTGTCATCTCTTTCGGCGAGTGCACCTGTGGGGCATACGGTAATGCACTGACCGCATGAGATACAGCCGACTTCGCCGAGCGGCTTTTCAAACGCGCATCCGATATGTGTATCAAAGCCTCTTGCGTTTGCACCGATAACGGCAACAGCCTGGTTTTTCTCGCACACTGCGACACAGCGGCGGCAGAGAATGCACTTTTCGTTGTCACGGTACATATGAGAAGCGGAAGCGTCAATCGCATAGTGTGACTTTACGCCCTCAAAAGCGTTTTCGTCGTCAATGCCGTAGTCATGGCAGAGCTTCTGAAGCTCGCATGAGCCCGAGCGTACACATGAAAGGCACTCCTTCTTGTGGTTTGAAAGCAGGAGCTTGAGTGTCATTCTTCTGGACTCGATTACCTTAGGTGTGTTTGTGAAAATCTCCATGCCCTCGTTTACGGGGAACACGCAGGCGGCGACAAGGCTTCTTGCGCCCTTTACTTCAACAACACATATACGGCAGGCGCCGATTTCGTTTATTTCTTTAAGATAGCAGAGAGTGGGAATCTGTATTCCCGCAATGCGGGCAGCTTCAAGTATGGTGCTGCCGGCGGGAACAGCCACTTCCCTGCCGTTTATTTTTACGTTTACATCAGCCATTATTAAAGCTCCTCCTTATTTCTTGGATATTGCCTTGAACTTGCATCCCGTCATACATACACCGCACTTAAGGCACTTATCGGTGTCGATTTCAAGGGACGGAAGCTTATGGCCGGGTGCGACATATGCCGTTTTGGAAATTGCGTTTGCCGGGCAGTTTCTGAGACACATACCGCAGCCTATGCACTTATCTTTGTCAATTGCGAATGAGAGGAGCTTTTTGCATACGCCTGCCGGGCATTTCTTGTCGACAACGTGTGCAATATACTCATCCTTAAAGAATCTGTATGTTGACAGAACGGGGTTGGGAGCTGTCTGACCGAGACCGCACAGCGAGTTCTCTTTAATGTACTTGCACAGCTTTTCCATCTCGTCAAGGTCTTCAAGTGTGCCCTTGCCGGATGTGATTTTCTCAAGAATTTCATAAAGTCTCTTTGTACCGACACGGCAGGGTGTGCACTTGCCGCAGGACTCATCAACCGTAAACTCAAGGAAGAACTTTGCTATATCGACCATGCAGGTGTCTTCATCCATAACGATAAGACCGCCCGAGCCCATCATGGCACCCTGTGCGATAAGGTTGTCATAGTCGATTTCTATATCAAGAAGCGATGCGGGGATACAACCGCCGGAAGGACCGCCGGACTGCGCCGCCTTGAACTTTTTGCCGTTGGGTATGCCGCCGCCGATGTCTTCGACAATCTCACGAAGCGTTGTGCCCATGGGGATTTCAACAAGACCGGTGTGACGGATTTTGCCGCCCAGAGCAAATACCTTTGTGCCCTTTGATTTCTCGGTGCCCATTGTGTTGAAGAATGAAGCGCCGTGAAGAATAATCTGGGGAATATTTGCGAATGTTTCAACGTTGTTTTCGGTTGTGGGCTTGCCGAACAGACCCTTTACCGCGGGATAGGGCGGACGGGGACGGGGCTCGCCGCGGTTGCCTTCGATTGATGTCATAAGAGCAGTCTCTTCGCCGCATACAAACGCACCTGCGCCGAGACGGACATGCAAATCAAAGTCAAAGCCGGAGCCGAAAATATCCTTGCCGAGAAGTCCGTATTCACGGGCATCGACAATAGCCTTCTGCAGACGTGAAACGGCAATGGGGTACTCGGCACGTACATATACATAACCTTCGGTAGCGCCTGTCGCATAACCGCATATTGCCATTGCTTCAACAATCGCGTGGGGGTCGCCTTCAAGAACGGAACGGTCCATGAATGCACCGGGGTCGCCTTCGTCGGCATTGCAGACGACGTATTTCTGATCTGCCTGATTTTTGGCTGTGAAACTCCACTTAAGGCCTGTCGGGAAACCGCCGCCGCCTCTTCCGCGAAGACCGGAATCCTTGACAACCTGAATAACCTCTTCGGGTGTCATTTCGGTAAGAGCCTTTCCGAGAGCCGCATAGCCGTCCATGGCTATATATTCGTCAATGCTTTCGGGGTTTATAACGCCGCAGTTGCGAAGTGCGACACGCTTCTGTTTGGCGTAGAAGGTTGTATCGTTAAGTGATACGTTGCCGTGTTTGATTTCAACACCCTCAGCAACGTCCTTATAGGCGAGACGCTCAACAACTCTGCCCTTCATAAGATGCTCCTCGACAATTTCCCTTACGTCATCCTGCTGAACTCTTGAATAGAAAGTTCCGTCGGGATAGACGATAACAACGGGACCGAGTGCGCAAAGTCCGAAGCAGCCCGTTCTTACAACCTTGACTTCTTCTTCAAGACCGTTTTTTGCCAACTGCATCTCAAACTCGGATATAAGCTTTTTGCTTCCGGATGAGGTGCAGCCGGTGCCGCCGCAGATAAGTACCTGTGCACGAACCATGTTTAATATTCCTCCAAATTAAGTTTACTGTTTTAACGATTTATATTTGCCGATTATATGTTTTTGATAACATACTGTTCAACTGTCTGACCGCCCTTAAGGTGCTTTTCAACAACCTCTTTTGCCTTTTCGGGAGTCATTTTGACATATGTTGTCTTTTTGCCGTCCTCATAGATTTCAACAACGGGCTCAAACTGGCAGATGCCGATACAGCCTGTCTGTGTAACTGTTACCTTATCGCCGAGACCCGCGTTTGCGACCTCCTCAACGAATGTGTTGAGAACGGGTCTTGCGCCTGCGGCGATACCGCATGTTGCCATGCCGACAACAACTCTTGTGTTGCCTGCGCCCTCACGAAGGACAACCTTTTTCTGCATTTTTTCTCTGATTGCAGCAAGTTCTTCCAATGACTTCATCGCTATTTTCCTTTCACTTCAAAATAGATTGTATTTAATATTTTATATTTTACATTATAACACTGAGCAAGCACATTCAATTAACAATTAACAATTAATAATTAACAATGTCGGAAGACACTTCGTGTCTTGGATTATAAGCTACGCCTCTTGCGAAGCTTTATAATCCAAAACGCCTCGGCGTTTTCCTCAGCCACTGGCCACTGACCACCGGATACTGGTCACTCTTCTCATTGCTCATTGCTCATTGCTAATTGCTCATTGCTTCATACTGCTCTTCCAGATTCCCCTTTATCCACACCAGTATCTCCGGCTCGGCAAGCGATATATCGCCTATGACAGCTTTTATCTCCGCCGTATCAAGCTCAACTTCACCTTTGGGAGTTTTATGACTGAACACCCAGTGAATGTCGGGCGAACCCTGAATAAGCGTTGTGACACTCGACACAATATCGCCGAGCGGCGTAAAATCTATGTGTTTTTTATAAAACAGAGCAGATGTCACAGTGCCGTGATTATCGGGAAATTCACTCTTACAGCGTGATGTTATGCTGAATGTGCCGCCTGTCATTTCCGCCGCCATCTTGAAAAGCGGAATGCCCATCCCGACCTTTCTTGTGGTGCGTGTCGTGGTAAACGGATCGGTCACACTTTCGAGCAGCTCTTTCGTCATGCCGCAGCCGTTGTCGGAAATGATAATCTCAAGTGTATCGTCTGTTTCGTCAATCTCGATTTTAACCGTGTCGGCATCTGCCTTGACGGAATTTTTCGCAATATCGAGAATGTTAAGTGACAGCTCTTTCACTTTTATCCCTCCAGCATACGGAAAATTTCTTCACGCACACGCGCACTCGAATACGGTTCGTCGTCTATATCAAAATATGCCGATTTATCCCTTATGTCCCACAGGTGATGCGCATCGGACGACACCAGTATTCTGCGGGAGCAAAGCTCGGGGTATCTGATTTTATAGTCGTCAGTTTTGTCGTTGTCATAAAACTCCGCACACTTAAATCCGGGAGTATCGGGGAATGTTCCGAGCGTCTCAATTATGCCGTTTGCGGGTCTGTCAACGTGTGCCGGGTAGCATATGCCGCCGAATTTTCCTACAATTTCGGGAACGCTGTCAACGGATATTTCGGATGCCGCCGGAAGAAAATAATCTTCTCTGCCGACAATTTCGTCATCGCCGTTCATTATAAGCTGTTCGCCGAAAATGTCGATTCTGTTCGGCACCTTCATTCGGTGAGCGTCAACATATTCGTCAAACAACAGTGCGTTTTCGAGATTTTTGAAAAGGCACACAACGTGTATATCCTCGTTTGTGGTAAGCTCCATACCGGCTATCGGTATAATTCCGTTCTTCTTTGCCGCCGCAAAAAATCCGGGGCAGTTTTTAGCGGAATTGTGGTCTGTGAGTGCCACGACGTTAAGCCCCGCCAGCACCGCCATACCGGCAATGTTGTTCGGTGTCATATCGTCATCCGCACACGGGGACAGACACGAGTGAATATGAAAATCGTAGTAATATCTGTTCATTTTATCAGACATTGCCGAACAGCTTTTCTGCCGTTTCGTATGCGGGAAGTGTGCTCGATAAAATATTTATGCTTTTGGCGTTTGCGGTGTCGATTACATTCTGTTCGAGCGTTACGCCTTCGGCAAGAATTATAACGGCGACATCCGACAGTGCGGCAACGGCGGCAATGTTCATATTGCTCATTATGGTTATCCACGCGTTATCCGCCTGTGCTCTGCCCATAACCCAGCTTAAAAGGTCGCCTATATAGCATCCACTGACTTGCCTGTCGGGGTCGGGCAGACTGACAACGGAAAAACCGCAGTTCCGGGAAAGCTCTTTAACCGTCATTTTCGCTGTCCTCCGTTTTCTGTGCCTTACGCTGTTCGCTGACTATGCACTTTCTTTTTACTCCTGCCATACCCTTTACGACATCCTCGGCAAACGCTCTGCACGTCGGGCTGCCGCATGCACCGCAGTCGATGCCGGGCAGACTGTCTTTTAACTGCTGTATGCTCGCCATCATCCGCATTGACTCGCTCATGGAGTCGCTGAGTCTTGAAATGGGAGTATATGACGGCAGTGAATCCGTAAGAAATTCTTCGGGGATATAGCTGTTGCCGGGAGTCAGAAAGTTTTTTGAAACGGGCATATATCTTCGCACCGTCTGCAGACGTGTCTTTGCGATGAACGGATTTTCTATCGTCATTACACCGCCGACACAGCCGCCTATGCAGGCGTTAAGCTCGACAAATTCAAGCTTGGGGATACTGCCGTTTTCCATGGCATCCAGCACGGCTATGCAGTTTTCGATGCCGTCCGCAGACAGATAGCTGTCGTTGAGAATGGCTGACGACTCGCCGCCGGTGGAAGCCCACCCGATGCCTATCATGCCGGCTTCGGATGTGATTTCGGGATTATTGCCTCGCTTCATCGCACCGAGAAGCAGAAAATATATTTCGCTTAACGACACAACGACGTTAATGTTGCTCTTATAGTCGCCGTAGCCGTTTCGGATATAGCTTACCTTTGCGGCGCACGGTGAGATAAAGAACACTGCAATGTCGTCATCCGTCAGTTCCGGATGCTCGGCCTTTGCCTTTTTGCGTGCCTCAATGGCGGCAATCTCCATCGGAGGCAGAATGGGTAATATGTTATCTTTAAGATAAGGAAATCTGATTGAAATAAGACGGGAGATAACAGGACACGCGGAGCTTATGACGGGCTTTTTTATGCCCTCCGCCTTAAGATAAAGCCGTGTATAGGCGGACACAAGCTCGGCTGATTTCGCGACCTCATAGACATCGTCAAAGCCGATATCAAGAAGTCCCTGCAAAACGTCGTCCACATCCTCAAGTCCGTTGAACTGGCCGAAAAGAGCGGGAGCGGGCAAGGCGATTTTCCATTTATAGTGCATATAATGCTCAAGCTTGGAGCACATCGCACGCTTTGCCTTGTGCGGACACACTCTTATGCACTCGCCGCAGTCAATACAGCGGTCGGTGTTTATTTCGGCGTGTTTGTCAATTATTCGGATGGCCTCGGTCGGGCAGTGCCTGGCACAGGTAGTACAGCCGGTACACTTATCAATATCGAGTACAACCGAGTGTCTGTATGAATTCACTTTATCACCCTGTTATCTGTTAAGATAGACGCACATTGTAATGGTGGTTCCCTCTCCTACAACGGAATCTATTTTCATCTCGTCCGTGTAACGCTTCATGTTCGGCAGACCCATGCCTGCGCCGAAGCCCAAAGCACGAACGGATTCGGTAGCCGTGGAGTAGCCCTCCTGCATGGCAAGATCAATGTCCGCTATGCCGGGACCGTGGTCGGTCAGAACTATCTCTACTCTGTCTTCATATACCGTGACATCGGCAACGCCGCCGCCCGCATGTATAACCATGTTGATTTCGCCCTCGTACATGGCAATGGACAGCTGACGTATAACTTCCGGGGGGAGCCCCAGCTGGCGAAGATTTTTCTTGACCTGCACGGACGCCTGCCCTGCAGATACAAAGTTTTCGCCGTCAACGTCAAAGTGGAACTTTATGCAGTCGCTCATGATTTTGAACCGCCGAGTCCGTTTGAGTAGAGTATTCCGCATGCCTCAAACATACGTCTTTTTGTAGACAGTATTGCTATGCCGCTTTCTTTCGCTATTTCAATCATCTCGGGCGTGGGACGCTTGGAGCGAACGAAAACAATGCATATCATGTCCATCATATCGGCAGTGCGTATAACCTGCGAATTTACAAGTCCCGTGAGCAGAACAGCCTGGTCTTTTACGTATGCAAGCACGTCGCTCATCATATCACTGCCGCAAGCGGAGTGAACGTCTTTATCGAGATACTCTTCCCCGAAAACAAGCTCGGCATCGAGCAGCTCCTTAAGCTCTTTTATTTTCATGGATTATCACCCCACCGAAAAAGGATTATTGATATTTTGCGAGAATACCGGGGATCATGTCTGCGGTAAGTCTGCCGTAAACCTCGTCATTTATTGTCATAACGGGTGCAAGACCGCATGCGCCTATGCAGCGGCACGCCTCAAGGCTGAACTTTTCGTCATCGGTGCATTCACCGGGTTCAATTCCCAGAACCTCGGTAATTTTTTCGAGAACCTTGTCGGAGCCCTTAACATAGCACGCCGTGCCGAGGCAGACTGAAATATTGTTTGCGCCCTTGGGTGAGAGTGCAAACTGAGCATAGAATGTGGCAACGCCGTAAACCTTCTCAAGGGGTACGTCAAGCCCTTCGGCTATCATGACCTGAACCTCGTAAGGAAGATATCCGTAAATGCCCTGTGCGTCCTGCATTACCGCCATAAGACGGCTTTTGTCGCCGTTTGCGTTCGCAATTGCGGTGCGGAGAAGCTTTTCCTGTTCGGCAGTGCCCTTAAAGGGAAGCTTGCTGATTTTTTTCTGCATTCTTTGTTTTCCTCCATATGGAATATGTGTATTTTTGATAAATTTTTAACAATGCAATCGGCAAAAACACCTGCCGACATGATTGTATACCCGATGATTATACCACACTAATTTTTTTTCGTCTACAATTATTCCGAAAAAATTGACTCTTTTCGACAAATTTTGTCAAGAAAAGTGTTCACGGATGAACAATCTTCAGTGGTCAGGGGCCGGTGGTCAGTGGCCGGTGGCCGATGGGGAGGCGAGGAACGCAGTGACGAGCCGAATGCCGAGCAAGGCGAGGCAAAGCCGCGAGCGACGGGAATAAGCCGTATTTGCGAAAGCACAATACGGCAAAAGCCGCAAAAAGTCGGCAGCGACAGCGAGCCGTCGTGAGTGCGTTTACAAACGAACAGGCGAGCCGAGCGTGACTTTTTGCAGCGACGAGAGCGAGCGGCAGCCGCTCAAAGTGGCACCTGTCGGTTCGGACTTAAAGTCGGATTTTTACGGAAATTAACCGTCCGGGCAGACAGGTGCACTGCAGAGCGGCTCAGCCCCGCCCACGGCAAAGCCCCGGCAACACCCCAAAAGCCCACATCCTGCGAAGCCATACAATCCAAGACACGCAGTGTCTTCCTTATTCCCCGGTCCCCGACCCCCGGTCCCCGACCCCTCTCTGCCGATTTTCCGGCAATCGAAAATTGAATTTAAAATGAAAATTTAGCTTGTAAAACCGTTCCGGCGGTTGTATACTTGCATTGACACAAAATAACGGAGGAAAACAAAATGGCAAACAAATTTATCGTAGAAACATCTGCCCGTCACGTACACGTAACTAAAGAAGCGCTCCATGTGCTTTTCGGTGAGGGTTATGAGCTTACAAAGAAAAAAGACCTCTCTCAGCCCGGTCAGTTCGCGTGCAATGAGAGAGTTGCGGTTATCGGCCCCAAGGGTCAGTTCCCCGCAGTTTCAATCTTAGGGCCCGAAAGAAGTGCAAACCAGGTTGAGATTTCCGCTTCCGACGCAAGAACACTCGGTGTTCCCGCTGTTGTAAGAGAGTCCGGCGACGTTGCCGGTTCAGCTCCCTGCAAGCTTGTCGGTCCCAAGGGTGAAGTTGAGATAAGCGAAGGCGTTATCGTTGCAAAGCGTCACATTCACATGACTCCCGCTGACGCAGAGCAGTTCGGCGTAAAGGACAAGGACATTGTCAACGTAAAAATCGACTCCCCCGAGCGTTCACTCATCTTCGGTGATGTTGTTGTAAGAGTCAGCGAAAAGTTCGCCCTCGCAATGCACATTGACACCGACGAGTCAAATGCCGTACTTGCACCTGCAGGCACGATGGGCGAGATCGTTAAATAAAGATTGTCGTATATGTAAAATCGTGTAAACAGCGGCGGCTTAAGTGAGCAAGGAGCAAGGAGCAGTTTCGGAAGTCCTGCGGACTTGATTTATAAAGCTTCGCAATTTTTTGCACGATTTCATATCGCAAAACAATTTTAAATGGCATAATTAAAGCGTTGAAGATAAAAAATCCTCAACGCTTTGTTTTTATATATTGCTTATATATTCCTCTATTCGGCTGACAAATTTGACGGCATTTTCATATTGTTCGGCAACATCCTGTTCAGATACAACATAAAAGTCCGAATAATCACATCGAGTTCTGCCGTCAAATGCATTTTTTGCAATTTCGGAATATTCTTTTTCGATGATGTTTTCTTTAACATAGTTCAAATTAAAAAATAACAAAACTCCGGAATGTTTCTTAAAACCAACACCTTTTGTTGCACATAAGGCATTCATCGCATGAAAAATTGCATAATAAGAGCGATTGGCACTATCGGCATACAACCCCTCAGTCAGCAATACTTTTGCTGCTTTAAGGCAGTCTTTCGATTTTTCAATTCGGTAGTTAACAAGTGAAAAATCATATGTTTCAGGCAATCAGTTCAACCCCCTCCGCCTCGACATTTCTAAAGAGCGGATACGTGTTTTTATACTTATCAAATGTCGACTTATCCTGTAACATCAACGACAGAACTACATTTTCTCGCAAATCAACATCCACGGAATATGAAGTCAGCATCTTGCTGTATTTCGAAATTTCAGATGTTGATATGTCGGCGATAATCATAATATCAATATCGGACTCATCGTCATAATCTCCTCGGGCATACGAACCGTAAAGAATAACGGATGACAATCTGCTGCCGAAAATTTCAGCTGCCGTTTTTACAACATCTTTTGTTATTTCCGCCAGACGGCTTTTTGTACACATATCAACACCTCCCAACATTTTCTGTTTCAATTATATTATACTTTTTTACCGGATTACAGTCAAGTCTTATTGTTGTTATATTTCGGTTGATAATTTTCGAAAACCGTACCGAATTTTTGTGTCTGTTCGGGGCATAGCGGTGTAATGTTTGTTTTTTTAGCACAATTTTGTCATGATTAACAGAAAAATTTTTTACGGGATGACAATAATTTTCGGACATTGGGTGCATGAATGTCGGATTGAAATGCCAAAGTGTACGATTATAGTACAAAAGTAAAAAAAATTGTACTTGTATCCACATTTTGCGTGTGTTAAAATGGTAACGAAAATATTTGCAAGGAGGCACTTTTAAAGTGGATACAAGATTTGCAATCTCAAATTATCCGGATGCGGCCGAGGTAAACCGCAAGCTTGACGAGCTTATCAAAAAGCCCATATACACAATTACACCCGATGCTCTTGCCGACTACGAAAAGAACTATTTCGAGGCAAAATGCCAGAAGTCAAAGGCTATGATCGAGCAGGCAAAGCAGATTATTCCCGGCGGCGTACAGCACAACCTCGCGTTCAACTATCCCTTCCCGCTCGTATTTACAGCGGCTGAGGGCTGCCATCTTCACGATATAGACGGCAACGTATACTATGACTTCCTTCAGGCGGGCGGCCCCACGGTTCTCGGCTCCAACCCCCCGGAAGTAAGAGAGCAGGTTATCGACCTTCTTAACACATGCGGTCCTTCAACGGGACTTTTCCACGAGTTTGAATACAAGCTCGCCAAGAAGGTTCACGACTCAATGGAAACCATCGACATGTTCCGTATGCTTCAGTCCGGTACAGAAGGCTGCATGCTCGCAGCACGTATCGCACGTCTTGCAACAAAGAAGAAGAACATCGTCAAGATGGGCGGCGCTTATCACGGCTGGAGCGATCAGCTCGGCTACGGCATAAGAATTCCCGGAACAAAGTTTACACAGGCAAACGGCGTTCCCGCAAGAATAATGAGAGATACACAGGAGTTCTTCCCGGGTGATCTCGATTCACTTGAAAGAGTACTTCGTCTTAACCTCGTAAGAGGCGGCACAGCTGCCGTATATCTTGAGGCAATAGGCCCCGAGAGCGGTTCTCGTCCCGTTGACATCAACTTCTGCAAGGGCGTTGAAAGACTTTGCCGCAAGTACGGCGCACTGCTTATATTCGATGAGGTTGTTACAGGCTTCCGTGTCGGCATGGCAGGCGCACAGGGCTACTTCGGCTGCTCACCCGACCTTACCGTATTCGGCAAGGTTATCGCAGGCGGTTATCCCGGAGCCGGCGGCGTAGGCGGCAAGAAGGAATACATGAAGTACCTCGGTGCAGGTCTTGACGGTGCAGTTAAGGTCAAGAAGGCATTCTGCGGCGGCACACTTTCCGCTAACCCGCTTTCATGCGCGGCAGGTTACTTCACCCTCGAAGCAATCGAAAGAGAAAATGCTTGCCAGAAGGCAGGTCAGATGGGCGACAGAATCACAAAGGGTCTTAACGAAATCATCGAGAGACGTCACCTTCCCTTCGTAGCATTCAACCAGGGCTCAATCTGCCACCTCGAGACAGTCGGCACACTCCAGTTCTCCATCAACTGGGCAAAGCCGTGGACTATCCCCGGTGTTCTCTCCGCAACAAACGAGAGAAAGACCGAAATGACACACATGGGCGCAGCTTACATGGCAGAAGGCCTTGTAACACTTGCCGGCTCACGTCTTTACACCAGTGCCGCATACACAGACGAGACAATCGACGATGCACTTTCACGCTTCGACAGAGTCTTCTCACACATTGCGGTTAAGGAAAATTAAAGCTTAATTTGTATACTTTTATACAGATAACAGCTTAAGACACAATAATAAACAATCGAGCGCACCCGTCGTTAAGCTAAAATTATCGGCGGTGCGCTATGGTCATGTTATAGGATAAATTTTTGTCCTGCGAATATTAAACAGTTTTACACTTCTTTATTGATTTTTCAAAGGGATGATATTATAATGGAATTGTTACAGGCAAAGCTGAATGTTATCGAAGCCGGCAAGGAGCTTGTTAAAGAGGGTCTCATACAGCGTACATGGGGCAACGTAAGCTGCCGTATAGACGATACACATTTCGCAATCACACCCAGCGGCAGAGACTATCTGTCACTTACGGAAAAAGACATTGTTGTTGTGAATACAGCGGATCTGAGCTATGACGGCGACATTAAACCGTCATCCGAAAAAGGCATCCACGCAAAGTGCTATCAGCTTCGTCCCGATGTCAATTTCGTTATTCACACACATCAGACATACGCTTCCCTTGCGGGTCTTGCGGGTATGGACATTAACGACCTGCCCGAGGAGGACAAAAAGGTTATCGGTCTTGATATCCCCGTTGCGTCCTATGGTCTGCCCGGCACAAAGAAACTGAGAAACGGTGTTGTCGAAGCGCTCAGACGTTCCTCTTCAAAAGCGGTTCTCATGCTCCATCACGGTGCGCTGTGCCTCGGTGAAAGCAGAGAAGAAGCATTCACGGTTGCAAAGGCACTTGAGGATGTATGCAAAAAGGCACTTCTTGACCGCTACACTCAGATGACCGACTCGGTCGCAGACGGTTTCGAGTCACTGACCTCATACATTTCAAACACATTCATGTATGAAGCGGCGGAGGATACCCTTGACAAATATGACTCCGTAAGAGATTTCGGTGTAGCCGAGATGAAGAATGCCGAAACAGGTGAAATCACACCCATCGACATTGAAACCGGCAAGCCCCTCGATCCCGACGCAAAATGCCCCGACACGGCCATGCTCCATGCCGAGGTCTACAAAAAGCGTAAAGATGTAAACGCCGTCATTCATTCAAAAGAGGACGCGACCCTTAAGGCATCCAGAACGGGACTTACAATCAAGCCCTTCCTTGATGACTTCGCTCAAATTGTCGGTGTAACTCTCAGAAACGCAGAGTACGATCCCGACAATTCCAAGAAGACAGCCAAAAAGGTTGTCAAGAAGCTCGGCTGCCGTGACGCCGTACTCATCGAGCACAACGGTGCAATCTGCGTCGGCAAAAACGAGGACGAAGCAAAGGCAGTGGAGCTTGTAACAGAAAAGGGCTGCAAGGCATTCACAGCGGCAATGCTTTACGGTTCAAAGCCCATCAACACGGTTGAGAGCCTTCTTATGCGTGTTGTATACAAAGCAAAATATTCCAAAAAGGCAGAAAACAACAAATAAAATTTTACAAGGAGTATTACCATGGCGCCGATAAAGAAATCGTCTCATAAAAACGCCGTGCGTTCCCGTCAGCTTATAAAGACGGCTTTCGCAGAGCTTTTGAACGAAAAAGACATGAACAAAATAACGGTAACGGATATTGTTACCCGTGCGAATATTTCCCGCGGAACATTTTATGCTCATTATCTTGATGTATATGATCTGTATGCCGCTATCCAGACAAACATGCTTGAAGCAATAGACGATTTACTCGGTGAGCTCGGCATTCGCAATGTTATTCTCGACCCCACAGAGGCTATAACACGTGCACTTGTTTTCCTTGAGAAGAACAAGTCGTATTATCGTCTGTTTGTAACCTCATCAAACGGTGAACGCCTCATGAGCCGCATATTCAACAGACTTGAGGACCTTATGTCCGAAGAACTTAAGGATATGGTTCCCGCGGAGAGCCTTGACGATGTTATGGTTTATATTGCATTCGCACTCGGCGGACTTCAGTCGGTAACGGTTCACTGGATTGAGGGCAAGCTTAATGTTTCCGCTGTTGTCTGCGCTAAGTCAATCAACAACGCCTATCTTAACATGCGTCCCGAGGTTCTCAATGTGCTTGCAGACGAGAACAAAAATGGTGCCGAAGACGACACGGCTGAAGAAGAATAATAAATTCTCATAAAAACAGAACTCCCCTGCAGTTATGGTTGCGGGGGAGTTTTTTTGTCGATTAGTAAGGAACATTCCGTAAGTGTGGAGTTTGGAATTGGTTTGCTGAAGGAGAGTTTTTTTCATGAACGCCGAGGTCTTGCTGTCGGCGAAGCTGAGCCGCTCTGCAGTACACCAATCTGTTCTTCGGTTATTTTGCCGATATGCCGATTTTATGACCGAACAGACAGGTGCCACTTTGAGCGGCTGCCTACGGCTTCATAGCCGTCAGTGCGTGGCTTGCCGTAATACCGCTTACGCTTCTTACGGCAAAATTGCCGCCGGCTCGCTATCCGAGCCGGCGGTGCCCCTTCTCGGCGACAGCCGCCTCGTCGGGGCAGCGACTCCCTCCCTGCGCTCGGTCGTCGCCATGCCGCTCCTCGCGGGCTTCGCCGCTTCGTCGCGGCGTGTGGCTCGTCGTCGAAAACCCGCCTTCGGCAGGTTTGTCTCCTCCTCGCCGCCTGTGCCCTCGCCTGTCGGCTCGGGCGGGTACGCTCGTCGCTCGCTCCTGCCTTACGGCAGTTCGCTCCCTCCTCGCGTCTGCAACTTGCAGCTTTCTCGCGTAAGCGAGGGTGGGTGGGTGGGGACGCGAGCGAAGCGAGCGTAATGCGGCGAGCAAGGCGAGCCGCACGCCCGAGGAATGAGCGAAGCGAATGACGAGGGCGAAGCCGACGACGAACGAACCGCCGCAGGCGGTAAGGGAGGAGGAGGCTTACGGTGCCCGAACGAGGCATATTTTTGCGGCTGTCGGCGACAGCTGCAAAAATGAAGCCGAGAGAGGGCACCGCCGCCGGGAGGCGGCACCTGTCTGCCCGACAGAGAGTGTAAAATAAAGTGTGTAAGTTAAAAATAAAGCCGGCACGCTTTATACA
>CAZTWO010000010.1:0-2206 GCA_964617965.1 uncultured Ruminococcus sp.
TCAGAACTCCTGTGCAAGTAATTGACAGTTAGTAATTTAGGAAACTCTGCGGACTTAGCTTGAAAGTTTTTCGCCGCTTTCACAACTCCACACTCCACACTCCAAACTCCACACTTTGCCCCGTTAAAGTCCACCGGCATATAAACACTTTTTAGCTTTGCAAAACTTCAATAAGGGCAAGGTCTGCAATTGAAATCGGCGAAATGTCGTGAAAGTAGAGTGTATAAAAAACATCGTCAATACGCTTAATGGACCCGGTTGTGCTTATGTATGCACCGCCGGGCTTTTTTGTGTCCTTTACGAAATATGTTATTTTAACGGACACCTTTTCACCGCATGAGAGCTTCAGTTTTATATTTTTCAGAGTGTCGTTTATGCTGTCGATTTCTATTTCACACAGCTCACGCTTTTTATCCGTAAGGCGTGACTTCTCGCTCATTCTGTCTTCAAATCCGCTTAATGCCGCAAAGGGCGCAAACTGTGCGGAGCGTTTTTTGCGAGGCATTCGCACTCTGTTTTTCGGCTCGTGCTCTTCTATTGAAATAATATCTTCATACATCGGAATTGTCCTTTTTTGCCGAGGGTACTTCCCCGCTTTTGTGACCGCCTATCTGTGAGTTTCTGTCTCGTGCGGTGGCTTTATCAAGAAGGCTGAGCCCTCTTATCACTGCGTTTTTGCCGAATTTACCCTTTACTGAAAGCACAGCATCCGACAGTTTTTTCTCTTTTTCTTCGCTCTTTTTCTTTGCTTCAAGCTGCTGAGGGGTGGTCTTGTTTATCGAGAACAAATCAAGCTGTTGATAGTGTATTTCTTCTTTTGCTTCTTCCTCGGTGCATATATCATCGGCGGTAATATTTACCCGTCGTATCAAAAGCCTGTCGTCAACTTTTTCGTGATAAATTCGGCACAGAGCAAGCGTTATCATAGTAATCGATGAAGTCTTTTTATCAAGCGTAATACTTCCGTGTGCGTGTTCGGGCACTGCCCTGCCGTAGTAGTCAAGTGAAATCTGACCGGAATAAGAATTCTTAAGCTTTTCATTACGAAGATTTTCGGCATCGTAGCCGATTGTAAGTGTCAGATGATCGGTGCAAAATCCCTTTGAATGCAAATCGAGTGCGACATTTTCAGCCATTTCTTTAACTATAAGCAGCCCGTCCTCTTTAGTGTACGGTTCACTTAGCACCTGAGAAGTGCTTATGCCGTGTTTTTCGGGGCAATACGCCTTGATATCAGCCATTGTGCAGGGTTCAACACCCCACGCATGGTCAATCAGAAGCTCGGCATTTACTCCAAACAGTCGATAGAGCATTTCTTCGTTGGCAAGTGAGCATCTTGCGACATCGCCCATTGTGAAAATACCACGTGCCTCAAGCTTTTTGGCGTACCCCTTCCCCACCCGCCAGAAATCGGTAAGAGGTCTGTGAGCCCACAGCTGTTCACGGTATGTTCTTTCGTTGAGTTCGGCAATTCTCGCCCCGTTTTTGTTGGGCTCGGCGTGCTTTGCCACGATATCCATGGCGATTTTGGCAAGGTAGAGATTTGTGCCTATTCCGGCGGTTGCGGTTATTCCGGTTTGTGTGTATACGGACTCGATTAGCTTTTCGGCAAGGGCAACGGGGGGCAGTTTATATGTATCAAGATAGCCGGTTATATCAATAAAAACCTCGTCAACGGAATAAATGTGTATATCATCGGGTGAAATATACTTAAGATAGATTTCGTAAATCTCGGCACTTTTGTTCATATAGAGCGACATTCTGGGAGGGGCGACAATATACGACAGCTTATATTCGGGATGGGCTTTAAGCTCCTTTGCGGAATACGATTCCCCCGAAAAGTTGCGGCGAGGAGCGGAACGCATTCGCAAAGCGTTTACTTCGTTAACTTTTTGTTTAAGTTCAAACAGACGAGGTCGTCCCGGAATGCCGCACGCTTTTAATGACGGCGAGACGGCAAGGCAGATTGTTTTGTCGGTTCGGCTCTCATCCGCCACCGTAAGGTTAGTATCAAGCGGATCAAGCCCCCGCTCGACACACTCCGCCGAGGCGTAAAATGACTTTAGATCTATGCAGATATAGAACTTTTGATTCATGTTTTCGCCTCCCGTTTTTCTTGTTCTATTATACCGAACAAATGTTTGTTTGTCAAGTATTTTTTACGGCTTACCGTCCATATAAACGGACTGCAAAAAGTGAGCAAGGA
>CAZTWO010000010.1:2306-5450 GCA_964617965.1 uncultured Ruminococcus sp.
TGCGTGTTTTGATTTTTATGGCTTCGCTGATTATAAAATTACAAAAAGTCGCCATGTACACAGTATATATACTGTCTTTAATATTGTCTTTAATAATACTGTCTTTATATGCATCGTCAATTTTGGCGAGGCTTGTGTCGTCATTTTTGACGATGCTTGTGTCGCCATTTTGACGATGCTTGTGTCGCCATTTTGGCGAGGCTTGTGTCGTCACTTTTAACGATGCTTGTGTCGCCATTTTGGCGAGACTTACTGAGTGTGGATTGTCATTTACATTGCTAATTGCTAACTGCTAATTGCTAATTATAAAAACGGCCCAGCCGGAATTAAGCCAAGCTGCGCCGTTGAAATATTTTTTATTGGTTTTATTTGTACTGTGCGAGGAAATCGTCAACGAATTTGAGTTCCGCTTTTACCGCACTCTCGCCTGTGCCGCCTGCGGAAATACGCTTTTCGACACAGTTTTTGATGTCGATTGCGTCGTATAAATCGTTATCAAATTCGGGTGCGAAATTATGATACTCGTCAAGTGTCATCTGTTCAAGTGTCTTGTTGTTCTGAACACAGTAGCCGACAGACTGACCGACGATTTTATATGCCGTACGGAAAGGAAGTCCCTTTCCCACCAGATAATCCGCAAGGTCGGTGGCATTGATAAAACCCTTCTTTGCGGCATTCATCATATTTTCGGGAATTGCCTTCATGGTTTCAATCATCGGAGCAAAAACCTCAAGGCAATGCTTTACGGTGTCGACAGCGTCAAATACAGACTCCTTGTCCTCCTGCATATCCTTGTTATACGCAAGCGGAATGCCCTTAAGCACAGTGAGAATTGCCATAAGGTCGCCGTAAACTCTGCCCGTTTTGCCTCTGACAAGCTCTGCCATGTCGGGGTTTTTCTTCTGCGGCATAATGCTCGAACCTGTCGTAAAGCTGTCGTCAAGCTCGATAAACTTAAATTCCCAGCTCTGCCAGAGTATAATCTCTTCCGAAAAACGTGAAAGATGCATCATAACGGTCGCAAAGCACGAAAGAAGCTCTATGCAGTAATCCCTGTCTGAAACACCGTCAAGCGAGTTCATTGAAATACCGTCAAATCCGAGCTTTGATGCGGTCATATATCTGTCTATGGGGTAAGTCGTTCCTGCGAGAGCCGCTGAACCCAGGGGACAAATGTTCATTCGCTTTACGGCATCGTCAAGACGGGTAACATCACGCATAAGCATCATAGAATACGCACTCAGATAGTGACCGAATGTAACAGGCTGTGCACGCTGAAGGTGCGTATACCCGGGCATAACGGCGTCGTAATACTCTTTTGCCTTGCCGTTGACGGCTTTTATAAGCGACAGAATAAGCTGTCTGATTTCGGCCGATTCATCACGAAGCCACAGACGAAGGTCAACTGCGACCTGATCGTTTCTGCTTCTGCCTGTGTGAAGCTTTTTGCCGACATCGCCGAGACGCTTTGTAAGCTCCGCTTCAACAAACATATGGACATCCTCGGCATTCATATCTATCGGCAGCTTGCCGTCTGTTATGTCATCGAGAATAGCCTGAAGTCCGTCTATAATCTTCTCGCTCTCGTCCTTTGTTATGATACCGCATGCACCGAGCATTGCGGCGTGAGCCATGGAGCCTGTAATATCCTGCTTATACATACGGCAGTCAAAGCTTATAGAGGAATTGAAGTCGTCCGCCTGTTCGTTGAGAGCCTTCTGAAACCTGCCCGCCCACATTTTATCCATAAAACAAAAACTCCTTTTATCATCAAAACGGCTGCCGCATCGCACAAACAGGTAATGCAGCAGCCGTCTGATAACTGAATTAATTAGTCAAGACCCGATTTTTTCTTCATCTTCGCATAAACCTTGGTCGGAAGTCCGAAGAGGTTGATGAAGCCTGTGGCATCTGCCTGGTTATAAACCTCATCCTCGTCGAAGGTTGCGATTTCGGGATCATAGAGTGAATAGGGAGATGTAACACCTGCGTTAATCATGTTGCCCTTATAGAGCTTGAGTGTAACATCACCTGTAACAGTCTCCTGAGTTGACTTTACAAAAGCTAAAATAGCCTTTGTAAGGGGTGAGAACCACTGACCGTTGTATACAAGCTCGGCAAGCTTCTGAGCTACAAGAGCCTTGTAATGTGCTGTCTCTTTGTCAAGGGTAAGTGTTTCAAGAACCTCATGAGCCTTATAGAGAATCGTTCCGCCGGGAGTCTCATATACGCCGCGGCACTTCATGCCGACAAGACGGTTTTCAACGATATCAAGAAGGCCTATGCCGTTCTCACCGCCGAGCTTATTAAGAGCGGTTACAAGCTCAACAGAATCCATAGCCTTGCCGTCGAGAGAAACGGGAACACCCTTTTCATAGTGAAGAGTAATGTATGTGGGCTTATCGGGAGCCTGTTCGGGAGATACACCCATCTCAAGGAAGCCGGGCTCGTTGTATTTGGGCTCGTTTGCGGGATCTTCAAGATCAAGACCCTCGTGTGAAAGGTGCCAGATATTTTTATCTTTTGAATAGTTTGTCTCACGGCTGATTTTAAGAGGAATGTTGTGTGCCTCGGCATAGTCTATTTCCTCGTGACGGCTTCTGATGCTCCACTCACGCCAGGGAGCGATGATGGGCATATCGGGAAGAAGAGCCTTTACGGCGAGTTCAAAACGAACCTGGTCATTGCCCTTGCCTGTGCAGCCGTGGCAGATAGCGTCGGCGCCTTCTTTAACGGCGATTTCGCATACACGCTTTGCAATGGGAGGACGTGCAAAGGATGTGCCGAGAAGATAATCTTCATATTTTGCACCTGCCATAACGCAGGGGAAAACATAGTTGTCAAGGAAATCCTTTTCGATGTTTTCGACATAAAGCTTGGAAGCACCTGTCTTGAGAGCCTTCTCTTCGAGGCCTTCGAGTTCGTCTGCCTGACCGACGTTGCCGGATACGGCGATTACTTCGCAGTTATTATAATTCTCTTTGAGCCAGGGGATGATGATTGATGTATCAAGACCTCCGGAGTAAGCAAGAACAACCTTTTTGATTTTTGACTTATCCATTGTAAGTTCCTCCGTAAAATAAATTTCTGTGCGATTTGTTTTTGAATGTTTATGCATTCGATGTGCATAATGATACAGTATAA
>CAZTWO010000010.1:5550-23773 GCA_964617965.1 uncultured Ruminococcus sp.
TGCTCCTTGCTCACTGCTATTTATTATCGTTTTATCAATAATAAACCTCGGTCTGCGTTTGGTTTCAAGGTACATTTTTCCTATATACTCCCCTATTACTCCGATTGCAAGAAGCTGAAGTCCGCCGAGAGCCCATACGGAAATCATAATGGAAGCCCAGCCGATAACTGTCGCGCCCATAAAATAGCGGACAAGAGAATAGACAAGCATGACAGCGGCACAAAGGAAGATAAACAGCCCGATAAACGCTATAAGTCTTATCGGCTTTATCGAGAATGATGTTATTCCGTCAAAGGCGAACGCAAGCATCTTTTTAAGCGGATATTTAGACTCGCCCGCAAAACGCTCGCCTCGTTCGTATTCGACAGTGCCGGTCTTGAAGCCGAGCTGCGGAACTATTCCCCGCAGAAAAACATTCACTTCTGTATATTCGTCAAGTGCCTGCAAAGCTCGATTGCTCAGAAGCCGATAATCGGCATGGTCATATACAAGCTCAACGCCCATAGCGGACATGCATTTATAGAACATGTGTGCGGTTGAACGCTTGAATGCGGTATCGGTCGCACGTGAGGAGCGGACACCGTAAACAACATCGCACCCCTGTTTGTACTTTTCTATCATTGCGTCAACGGCGTTTATATCATCCTGAAGGTCGGCATCCATGCTTATACATGCGTCGCACTTATCCTGTGCTGTCTTATAACCGGCGAGCAGTGCATTCTGATGACCTCTGTTTCTTGAGAGGAACACGCCGCCGAAAAGGCTGTTAGCCTTTGTAAGCTCTTCTATAATCTCTGCGGTTTTGTCTTTTGAGCCGTCGTTTATAAAAAGCACACGGCTGTCACCTGAGATTTCGCCCTTGTCAATTAAAGAGTTCATCTTTTCGGCAAGACGCCGAGATGTCTCGGGCAGAACCTCCTCTTCATTATAGCACGGAACAACGATATAAAGCTTCATGATAATACCTCCTTTTTACGCAAAGAACGCAAGTCTTGTTGACAGTTCATAAACAATGCGATCGTTCGAATGGTAATAAACAAGCATTGCGGCATTTACGGCAATTGCAAGAACAGCGCAAATCGGCATGGCAATTTCCATTAACCTGCGAAGCTGAGAATCGAATCTGTTTTTATAGAGAATAAACAGAATGGCAATGCCGGCAAACACAATCTGCCACGAGAAATCGGCACAGTATCTGACACCGTATCCGCTCTCCCAAATCGAGAAAATAATCGCAAGCGGAGCCAAGATGCTTACGGGAATAATTGTCAGCAAAAGCTTCTTTCTGTCTTCTTTTTTGAGTGACTTAAACGCCGGCACAATTCCGAATAAGCCGAACGACGGCAACGCACGCCAGAAAATGCCGATTGCGTTTTCGTTTGCGAGGAAATAATATCCGTTGACACCGAGCCGCTCAAAGCCCGAGAAAATAAACGGAAATTCCGCTTTTATCACGGGGAACGCCAGAATGTAGTTATAGAATGAAATATTAAAGAAATCACCGTAGAACTGCGACTGCGTAAAGTCGTTTATTGTCAGTGAATACTGAATGCCGAAATCAAACGGCGAACCGAAACGGAGGAAATTGTACACACACTGTATTCCGCCGAAAACAGCGAACGGAATAAGAGCAGCGCAAAGATATTTTATGCAGTTCTTAGAAAACGGCTTTTTTACACCGTCGTCAGCCATCTGCTTTTTAAGTCCAATCCAAATGAATATAAGACCCGTGACACAGTAAACGGCACATGTCGGGCGAGACAATACCGCCAACGACAGCATTGATGTTGCCGCCGCCAAGGTGGGCTTTTTAATCGGAGTATCATCGAAAATACCCGAACGCATAAGAAGCCAGAATCCGCCGCAGGTAAACATAAAGCCCGAGCTTTGCGCTATTTCATAGAACAGATTATAGCAAAGAGAGAACCAGACTCCACATGAAACCAAAACGGTAATATATGCCGCAGTGAGCATTCCAAGTGGCATTTTTCTGCAGAATCTGTCGGTATATTCCATAAACAGTAAAGACAGGAATAAAATGCCCATCAGACAGAAAAACAGTATCGACAGTGCGGAGGACGCGTAATATCCCGTTATCAGATGGAACGGCAAAAAGAACAGCAAAACAGGTGCAATGCCGTAGTAGGAATAATATTTTCCGTTATAAAGCAGGTGGTCCCACTTTGCGTCGACATCCTTTGTTCCACGCTCGGAGTAATCATAAGGATTATCGAGTGCAAGAAGCTCATCGGACGGAGTATCGGTAAGATAGAGATGCCCCGCTTCAAATGCATCGACAAGCTCTTTTGTCATCTGGTTGCCCTGCGTTTTGCTCGGGAGAAGCCCGTCTGTGCCGAATGTCGCAAACACCATAAGGAAGCATCCGAATTCCATCATAACCGCAAGCAAAAGAGCAACGGCACGCTTAAAAGACTTTTTGTTGTCTTCATATTTCTTCTTTGCGAAAGGATGCTTTATAAGAAGATATACTCCACATAGAACAGCGACATACAGAATAAGACGC
Source organism: uncultured Ruminococcus sp. (assembly GCA_964617965.1). Classification (GTDB taxonomy): domain Bacteria; phylum Bacillota; class Clostridia; order Oscillospirales; family Acutalibacteraceae; genus RUG806. Next base: position 8,075 of record CAZTWO010000010.1, read on the forward strand.
AATGCCGAAAACGCAAACGGAATTCTTTCGTTGAATGTTATGCCCTGTATTTCAACCGGAGTATTTTCGTTGTCTGAAAACTTAACGATAAATGTTTTGCAGTTCCCGGTAAGCTCAATCGGAAAAACATCTTTTGAAAGCGACCCGACATACAGTGATTTTGATGAACCGAGACTGCGAACGCCATATGAATATGAATCGTCACCTGCGAAAAACTCAACCTGAGTATATGCACGGGTGTATTCGTCAACAGCGGCAATAACGGCTTTTACAGACACAACACGGGTGTCAAGACCCGATATAACAACCTTGGTGACATCACTGCCGGTTACGACTTTATCGGTATATTCGCCGTTGTTTCCGCTGACATAAAACCTGTTGTCATCGGCAGATACCGTAAATGCCTCTTCCTTCTGAAAAAGAGAACGAATCGCATAGAAATTGCAGACAAACAATTCTATAACAAGGGCAGATGCCAGCACAATCAGCGTGAATTTTCTGAATGACTTGTTCTTTATCGCAAAACCGGCAATCAGTGTCAGAACGATAAACACAACAAAATACAATAATCCCAGAAACGTAAACATAAATTACCTCCAAATAATTGTTAAACCGTTATTCCACGTTAATCTTCAAAGACGAAGCAGACACCTTTTTCTTGATGGATTTAACTTCGTTTCCGTTGCTGTCGAGTGCCTTTTCCATTTCGTTTACACGGGGTGTAATTTCAATGACTGAGCCGGACTTGGCATCCTCGGGAATTGTAAATACAACATCGCACAGCTCGTTATTGTCAAGATCCATGCAGGTCGAGACAATGCCCATAAGACGGAATGTGGTAGCATCATTTGAAGAAATCATCTGCATATCGCCCAAAGTGGCATTTGATGAACTCTTATATGTAAGAGCACCCTCATCCCACGTAAGATATAAATCAAAATCGGCAGTCATGGGAGCATTGGCGACGGAAATTGTTACCGTGACATCTTCACCGGGAGCGTATTTTGTCTTTGTTGTTGACAGAATAAAGCATGCCCCCGTAGAAACATCAGACGAATTATCAGCCTTGTTTTCGGTTTTTGCCGATGTTGCTGCTGTTGAATTATCACCGGACTTTGTGTCCTTTTTGCCGGAAGAGGATGAGCTGCCGCCCTTTTCGGATTTTACGGTAACAACCTGTGTTGCGACTTCGCCGCTTTTTTCGGTTACGTTTTCACCGTTTTCATCCGTTACAGCAACAATTTCAGTCTCGGCTTCTTCTTCGGTGTCGGCTTTTTCTTCGGCTGTAGTATCGGCAGAAGTTGTTGCAACGGCACTGTCGGTTGCATCCTCATTTTTTGAAGAGCAAGCCGAAAGACCCGCTGCAAAGGCAAGCATAAATATTGACATTATAAGGCACAGTGCCTGTCTTGATTTTTTCATAATAAATATCCTCCGTTTATATCAGACGAAATCTCTCAGACGCTTGCTTCTGTTGGGGTGACGAAGCTTGCGAAGAGCCTTTGCTTCAATCTGACGGATACGTTCACGTGTGACATTAAATTCCTGACCGACCTCTTCAAGCGTGCGGGGATGACCGTCCTCAAGACCGAAACGCAGAGTTAAAACCTTGGCTTCTCTGGGGGTCAAAGTATCAAGAGCCTTTTTTATCTCTTCTTTAAGAAGCGTCTGTGTCGCGGCGTCGGAGGGTGCCATTGCGTCTTCATCGGGGATAAAGTCACCGAGATGGCTGTCTTCCTCTTCGCCGATAGGTGTCTCAAGGGATACGGGCTCCTGTGAAACACGAAGAATTTCACGAACCTTTTCGGGGGTCATGTCGACAATCTCGGCAATTTCTTCCGCTGTCGGCTCTTTGCCGTTCTGATGAAGAAGCTGAGAATTTGCTTTTTTTACCTTGTTTATCGTTTCACCCATGTGAACAGGCAGACGGATTGTGCGAGCCTGGTCGGCAATTGCACGGGTAATGGCCTGTCTTATCCACCATGTGGCATAGGTTGAGAACTTGAAGCCCTTGTTATAGTCGAACTTTTCAACAGCCTTGATAAGTCCTAAGTTGCCCTCCTGAATAAGGTCAAGGAACTGCATGCCCCTGCCCGAGTATTTTTTTGCGATGCTGACAACAAGACGAAGGTTTGCTTCTTCAAGGCGGTGCTTTGCCTTTTCGTCATTCTGAGATATTTTAATGGCAAGCTCAATTTCCTCTTCGGGAGTAAGAAGGGGAATTTTGCCTATCTCTTTAAGATAGACCTTTACGGGGTCGTCAATGGCGAGATTTTTGTTGTCTTCGCCCGAGTCATATGCCTTAGCGACATCCGAATCAAAGCCGAGTGCGTCAATTGCGCTTTCGGACTGTTCATCGGAATACTCAATACCGTTCTGTGCGAGACGTTCATAGAGATTTTCGAGCTCATCCATATTGAAATCATATTCGATAACAAGATTATCGATTTCCTGCATCGAGACCTTGCCTGCCGCCTTACCTTTTTCGATAAGATGATCAATTGCACTTTTCTTATCTGTCGGTTCCATAAAATTTCCTCCGTTTACTGATTCTGGTTCTTTTTCTTTTTCTGTTTGTCTTGCATGGCTCTGACCCATTCTTCATCGGACATTCCACGGGCGGTCTGAGGTGCCGAAAGTCTCTCTTTTTCCGCCAACAGCGTCTGTATGCACTGCTCTACGCCCTTTGGATTTTTGTCGACAATATGACCCATTGCCGCAAGATATGCCATATACGAAACTTCTTCGTTGCCATTATCATTCTCACCGTCAAACGAATTTATATCAATACTGCGCCCGGAGGCAATACGGGATGATAATGCGTTGAAGAAATTACGGTTATACTGTGTAATAAATAAACTTTCTTTAAGCTCCGCATTCTTTTTTGTGACAAGATCCGGATTTTTGAGAATAGCCGCCAGAATGAATTCTTCCGCATTTGCGGCTTTCGGATAATTTTTTCTTTCAGGGTTGGGGACCTTGCTGTCGGAGCCTCTCATATGCTCGAGCGCTTCCTCAAATTTAAGAATTTCGGCACGTTTTTCTTCGCGTCTTATCGCTTTTTTCATCTGTGCCTTGAGTGCGTCGGGGGATACCGATACTTCATCGGCAATTTTTGATGTATATATATCACGCTCAACGGCGTTCGGGATTTTCGCGAGAATGTCAACGGCTTCGTTTATATAGCCGAGCCTGCCGTCATCGGTTGTAATGTCATATTTACTCTTTGCCCTGTTTATGGCAAATTCGGTATCGTTAACGGCGGCGTTAATGACCTTTTTCATTCTGTCGCTGCCCTGTGTCTTTATGACTTCGTCGGGGTCTTTACCTACTCCGGAATAATCGAGAACCTTTATTTTAAGCGTCGACTTCTGAAGCATCGAAAGGGCGCGTTCGGTAGCCTTTCTGCCGGCTTCATCCGAGTCAAACGAAAGATACAGTTCATCGCAGTACCTGCCGAGCAGTGACACCTGTTCGGGTGTAAATGCCGTGCCGAGCCCCGCCACAGCATTTGTAAAGCCTGCCTGGTGCATGGCTATTACATCCATGTAGCCTTCACACAGAATAAGCTTGCGGTCGTTATTGTTCTTTGCGAAATTAAGTGCGTATATGCCGTTGCCTTTTTTGTATACGGGCGTGTCGGATGTATTTATGTATTTGGGCTTTGAATCGTCAAGCACACGACCGCCGAATGCAATGACATTCCCTCTTAAATCCATAATCGGGAACATAAGTCTGTTGCGGAATGCATCAATCGTGCCGCCGTTTTTTGTCTTGCGGGCAAGATAGAACACAACAAGCTCGTTTTCGTTAAAGCCCTTCTTTTTGAGATGCTTTAACAGTGCGTCCCAACTGTCGGGGGCATAGCCGAGACCGAAATGTGTGACAGTCTCTTTTGTGAGCTGACGCTTTTTTATGTAGTCAACCGCCGGCTTTGCTTCAGGCAGAGACAGACAGTAATGGAAAAATCTTGCCGCTTCTCGGTTTGCTTCATAACAGCGGCGTCTGAGAGACAGGCGTGCTTCGTCCTGTTTGTTGTCTTCGGGCATTGTCATACCCGTTTTTTCACAAAGGAGCTTCACGGCTTCGGTAGTGTCGAGATGCTCAATGTTTTTTATGAATGTAAGAGCGTTGCCGCCTATGCCGCAGCCGAAACAATAAAATGAATTTGTTTCACGATAAATATAGAAGCTCGGCGTTTTTTCGGAGTGAAACGGACACAGCGCAACAGGAGTACGGGAGCCCGCATTTTTTATGTCGGTATATTTTGAAATGATCTCTTCGATATCAACACGTGACAAAAGCTCCGCCATAAAATCTTCGCTGAATCTCACTGTACCGACACCTCCCGAAAACATCTTCATTATATGTATACGAAATAAATTCTTGATTTACTCTTTTTTATTGTGATTATTTGCAGATATCAAATTTTTCTCCGATTTTTTCGGCTTTTATCTCGCCGAATGTAAGCTCTGTCAGTTTTCTGTTAAATTCATCCGACAGATTCTGTTTTAATCTGAATGTGATTTTTACTTTATCCGTAAATTCCGTGTTTTCGGTAATTGCGAGACTGTCCGCAAGAAGCGTAACAAGACGGTCATACCATTTATAGTCGCCGCTGAGTTCAAAGACATCACAAAGACCCATTCTGACAATTCCGGATTCTTCTAATGCAAGCTTTGCACTGTGCGAGTAAGCCCTGACGAGTCCGCCGGCTCCCAGAAGTATTCCGCCGAAATATCTTGTAACGACTATGCAGACATCCGTAACGCCGTTTTTCTTTATCACGTCAAGAGTGGGCATGCCTGCCGTCCCCTGCGGCTCTCCGTCGTCGGAATATCTTGAATATTCGGGAGTGCGTATTGAATAGGCATACACATTGTGCGTGGCATCACGGTGCATGGCCCTTATCTTTTCGATAAAAGCGACAGCCTCATCCGCATCCGTTACGGGCGTGCAGTAGCCGATAAAACGGGATTTGTTTATTGTATATTCGGTTTTGGCAAATTTTTGAACGGTTAAATATTCCATATATCTATCACAAAAAATTTAGCTAACTAAAAAAAGTGAGCAAGGAGCAAGGAGCAAGGAGCAGTTTCGGAAGACACTGTGTGTCTTGGATTATAAAGCTCCGCAAAAGACAGAATTTAACACCAACATAAACATTGCTCGCATATAAAAATGCGCTCTGTAATGAAACTGACAATTTACAACAAACGAAAAAACATCGTGCAAAATAGCTCTGCCTCTTGCGAAGCTTAATTGCTCCTTGCTCCTTGCTAACTGAAAAAAGGCGGCAAAAGATCATGTCCTTGCCGCCTTGTTTGTCTTTTCTTCGCGTTAATAAAGCGAATTTCCCGTTGTCAGACTCAGTTGTTACCCATATTATAACGCTTCTTGAATCTGTCAACACGACCGCCTGTATCAACAAGCTTCTGCTTGCCGGTGAAGAAAGGATGGCACTTTGAGCAGATATCAACTCTGAGGTTTTCGCTTGTTGAGCAAGTCTCAAATGTTGCACCGCATGCGCACTTTACAACGACGGGCTTATAGTTGGGATGGATTCCCTGCTTCATAATATTTTTTCACCTCTTTCGGCATGAGGTCAAAAGACCCCTAAGTACAACATAAGAAAACAGTCGAGATATCGCAAGCCACGGGAAGGCATACTTATCCCCGCTTAATTAGTGAATAAATTTTATCACAGGGTTCGGCAAAAATCAAGTATTATTTTTCAAAACGGCAAATTCGGTCAGTTAAACGCGATTCTGACTGTTTTTCTGCCTTTAAGTGAATAGAGAACACAGTCCTTTACTTTATAGTGAAGTGTCTTTTCGACGGCTTTGATATACACAAGCATCTGCTCACGATAGCGGGCGGAAAGAATATTGTCATCCGTCACAGCATCCGTTTTATAGTCAACTATAACCGCCTCGCCGTTTTTGACATAGCACAGGTCGATTTTGCCTATGATAACGGTTTTTTCGTCGGCAAATTCCTGAGGGATAGAACTGTCAAAATCACGGATGCTCTCGGCTATCGTAAAGCGTTTTTCTCTGAACACCTTATCGGCGGACATTATGCTGTTATATAAGTCGGAATTAAGAAAAGCATTAACGGCATTGTTATCGATAAGCTCCGCCTGCTCCTTAGTAAGTCTTGCACTGTTCACAAGCCGCTGTTTTTCATCTTCAAGATTAATTTTGGCGTTTGCGAAATCGCAGTACTGCATAAACAGATGCGTAACAGTGCCTTTTTCCGCCGCCGAAACACCGCCCGAAATAAATTCGGGGACTGCTTCTCCGAAATACTCGGGCGAAAACCGCTCGGCATGCAGTGTGCTTGCGGTATGCTTTGCGAGGGCGTTTGAAGTCGGCAGAAATCTGTAATCAAGAGACATTCTGTCAATGAGCCGCTCGACCGTTTCGGGGTTTGCCTGTGCTTCTTCTACGGGTTCTTCATCGGTGTTTTCGGTCACTGCGGGGCTATCAATCTTAAACACAGCCGGGAATGTGTCGGGTGAATATTCTGTGCATTCTTCTCTTAAAGAATATGCATCGTGATGATGAATAAACGAATACATAAACCAGTCATAGGAGGAGCTTGCGTTATATACAAAATATGGATTTACGGCACTGTTTTCGGGGCACAGCACGTTATAAAGCGAAAGATTGGCGCCGTATTTTGACGGACAAGCGGAAATCATATAGAGCTTCTGTTTTGCACGTGTCATGGCGACATACAGAACTCGAAGTTCCTCACTTCTCTGTGAGCGTTTTTTATAGAGCGACACGGCAACACTTGAAAGGGTTTTATATGATTTAATCTGCTCGGGTTCTCTTACCTTTATGCCGAGGCCTAAGTTCTGATCCGTTACAAGAATATCCCTTGTGTCGGTATCGTTAAATTTCTTCGTGGCTCTCGCAAGTATTACAAACGGAAATTCAAGCCCCTTGGAGCCGTGCATTGTCATTATCTTAACACTGTCGGTCTCTCCTTTTCCGGTAACCTTTACGGATGCACCGCTGTTTTTGAGGTCATCTATATAGCGTACAAACCCGCCGAGAGTTTTTGTGGAGTCGTCGCTGTATCTGTCCGCCATATCCTGAAGCGATTCTATGGCGTTTCGTCTAAGCTCTCCGTCCGACAGTGCCTTAACGGATGTTTTAAGTCCGACGGCATCGAAAATAAAGCGTACCGCCTCCCCTGCCGACATAAGCGAACAGACACGGCGAAGTGACGAAAGCAGGCTTTTTATTGACATGCACTGTTCGTCTCCCGCTTCGGCAAGATATCGAACACGTGCCCACAGTCTTGCGTCGTCGGGCAGAGTGTCTTTTGTCTCGATTCTTATTTTTGCGGCGTCTTCGGGTGTCATGCCGAACACCGGGGAGAGCATTACCGCCAAAAGATATACATCATCGGTCGGGTTATTGACGGCATGCAGAAGACTTACGGCAAGTCGAACTTCCGAGGACTCGAAAAATCCCGTTTTTGAGTCAATGCCGACGGGTATGCCGTTGTCACGCAGAATTTTAGAAAAAGTCACGCTGTCGGTTTTTGCCGAACGCATAAGTATACAGAAGTCGCCCCATCGTGCAGGACGCATATTGTCGCCGTCCGGTACAAGCAGCTCCTCTTTTTTCTGCTTTATAAACGCCGCTATATATTCCGCTTCCGCCTCAACTGAGTTATCGTCGACTATATGCATTTCAAAGTCCGCAGTGCTCGGTTCGTTTTCTTTCCCGGGGGCGGGGCAAAGGCGTTCGTCTTCGTTGTAATCTATTTCGCCGCATTTTTTTGACATCAGACGGTCAAACATGAAGTTTACGGCATTAAGCACACCGTTTGACGAGCGGAAATTGTTTTTGAGAAAAATTTTTGATTTTTTCTCTTTGCCGTCATAGTAGGGGTAATTTTCGCTTTTTTCTATGAACAGCTCCGGGCTTGCCATTCTGAAGCGGTATATACTCTGCTTTACATCGCCGACCAGAAACATATTTTCACCGTTTTGCGACAGGCAATAAAACAGTGTGTCCTGTGCCTTGTTCGTATCCTGATATTCGTCTATCAGAATTTCTTTGAAGCCCTTTGACAGTTCTCTTGCCGCTTCGGTCTTTTTGTCGGGAGACGCAGGGTCATACAATAATTTAAGAGCAAAGTGAAGTATATCCGAAAAATCGAATGTGTTTATCTGCTTTTTTTCTTCGAGCAACGTATCGTTATATTTTTTGACGGTTTCTATAAGCAGCTCGGCATCGGGGCGAAGGCGGTTTATATCATCCGCATGCTCACTCTCGGAACAGCACATCAGGTCATAAACATTTTTTTTGAAAAAGTCCTTGATATACTTATGTCTATCAGACGCCGCAAGCTTTACGGGTGCATATGTATATTTTTTTGAAACGGAAAATGTCGGCAGATGAGAAATCTTATCATTACACTCATCGATAAGCCTGATTTTATCATCCCACGAAAGTGTATTGAACTTCTCACATGCTTCTTTTGTGATTGCATGCATATAAACGCAGCACTCGGAAGCTTTTCCTGCAAGCTCCTCACGCTCTGCCGCAGTCTTTTCATTCAGAGCGGCCAAATCATTCATCAGAGTAAGCCCGGCATAAATTTCATCGCATATGATTTTGCCCCATATGCTCTCATTCGGGGACTGCTCTGTAAAATGTCTGAGAACGCCGTCAATCCAGTCATTCGGCACAGGTGCGGAAGACGCAAATCTTGACAGGTCCATAATGACGCTTATAAGCTTGTCATCCGTTCTGCCGTACTGAAAAAGCTTAGAAAGAGAGTTAGCCTTTTCGGGATTTTCATCAAACATCCTGTCAACGGCTTCGGCGGCTATTCTTCTTTTGAGCACTGCGCTTTCACTCTCGTCAAATATTGTGAAATCGGGCATTATGCCGCACTCGTTAAAGCGTTCCTTTACAAGCTTTATGCAGAATGAGTCCATTGTGCAGACATTCATTTCGTCAAGGCGTGAAAGAATAGCCGCAAACATTTTTCTGTCCGCACCGGGCTCTTTCATCTTTTTAAGAATCTTCGATGATATACGGGAACGCATTTCAGCCGCCGCCGCATTGGTAAACGTAACGACCAAAAGCTCGGACGGTCGAACGGGATTGTCTTCACGTGTTAACAGACGGACAATTCTCTCGGTCAGCACGGCGGTTTTGCCCGACCCCGCAGCAGCCGATACAAGTATTGTGCCGCTGTCGGCATTTATCGCATTCTGTTGTTCGGGTGTCCATTTTACATCAGCCATTTTCACCGCCCTCGCTTTCCTTGTCTTCTTTTAGCTCTTTTATCACTTTGTCAAATGTCATATTAAGCGGACTTCTGCATTGTCCGTCCGATTCACGTCTGCACACATCGGCAAATGAACAATAGTCGCATGTGGCTTCATAATCACCGGAATTTACGGGGCTTATGGGAATTACGCCCTCGGAAATATTTTTCGCTTCGTTTAATATTACCTTTTCGAGCTTTTTCTTTATTCGCTCCATGTCATCCATTGTGTACATGTCGCCGACAAGTCCCTTTTCGGTTGCCTTCTGCGGAATAAATATGCCTTCGCCGCTTCGCTCCATGCCTCTTAATACGGATTCATTTTTAAGTATGATGCCGCTCATTGTGCCGTTTTTAAGCTTCTGCAGTTTAATATCCTCGGCTGTTGCTTCTCGTCCGACATTAATTCCGCCTGTGCGAGCCGGTACATACAGAAGTCCCGCCGGAAGATAGCCCGAATATTTGCCCTTTTTGCCTGCCCATATCGCCACAAGATAGACAAGCATCTGCATATTGAGTCCGTCAAAAACATCGCTCAGTTTAAACTTTTTAAGCCCGGTCTTATAGTCGATAACTCTGAAATAGCAAATGTCACCGTCTTTGAATACATCCACACGGTCAACAGTGCCGTGAAGTGTAACGGCTATATCGCCGTCCTTTACGGAATACGGTTCGACCTCACCGTCATATTTTATCTCAAGCTCCACATCCGACACTTCAAAAGATGAGTTTGTAAATTCCTCGATAAGCCTGTTGAATATATCGAGCAGAACACGTTTCTGTCTTTCAAGCTGACGCAGAATATCCGTTGACAGTGTGCTGCCCATATTTTCTTTTATATATTCGTCTGCGGCTTCGTCTATCTTCTGTTTTCTTTCTTCATAAGAAAGGTGTGTAAGCTCTTCTTTTGTGTATGTTCCGAGAAGCTCTTCAAAGACCTTATGAACAAGCAGACCGTTTATTCTCGCGTCAAATGATGCCGGCTCGGTGTTCTGTGCCTTCATGCCGTAGCGGCAATAATACATAAACGGGCATTTTGAATATGTCTCGAGCCTTGACGGAGAAATATACAGCTTTTCGCCGAACAGCTTTTTCGCAACAGCTTTGTCCGCAAACTCATCGGGCATGCCTCGGTGCAGAAATTTTACGGCTTCGGTTCTGCCCGCAAAATTCGGAAAATGTTTAAGTGCTTCATAAACGGAACACGTAAACTCGCTGTTTTCGTCAATATTCAGTGCGTAAGCATCAAGCCCCGATGAAGGGCTGTAAATTTTGTCTTCTCTTTTTATCTGGTTAAATTCGATTTGTTTAGCATTGGGAATACGCCTTAGGACCTCATTTATAACCTCGGACTTTTCTTTCTTTTCGCCCGACGTCGATACAAGCGGACTTGTAAGATAAACTTTTTCTTTTGCGGACGCTACGGCATTGTACGCAATAAGTCTCTCTTCAAAATATATGTTTTCGGGGATGCTTTCAAGCGGTATTCCGGCGGCTATCAGCTCACGCTTTTCTTTTGCGGTAAAAAGCGACTGTCTGTCTGTGCTCATCGGAAAATCACCCTGTGTCAGACCCATTACAAATATAACCTTAGGCGACAGAAAACGGGTTCTGTCCGCAGTGCCTATAATAATTCGGTCAAGCCCCGAGGGGATATCACCCAAAGAATCTTCACTCAGAATAAGTGAAAGCATCTCATAGAATCTTGTTTTGGTGACAATGTTTTCGCCGATTGCCTTATACAGAACATCGAGTGCGTTTATCACTTCGTCCCATACTCTTATGCAGCACAGAGCTTCTTTTTCGGCTCCGTGCTCGTTAAGGTCAACTGCGAGCTTAAGATATTCGCCCTTTGCACCGGTTGATGTTATAAGAGAATATACGGCCGTACAGCAGCTTCTTGCGTCACCGTTTGACAAAGCGGACCTCATTGCCGACAGCGGTTCAACGGCTCTTTTTCTTATGTCGTTTATTGCGTTAAGCTTTTCTTTTTGCGTTTCATCAAATGATATGCCGTAGCCGTCGGGATTGGCGGTAAATTCACTCTCCCACGCCTTGCCGTCTATGCTCCACATTGTGACATAGTTTTCGAGGGTGTCACACTCGTCGTCATCTATGCCCGTGATGCCCGTTTTTATGTATGACAGAACACGCTGTGTGTTAAAACCGTAAGCCGCAATTTCACCCGCAAACAGAATCATTCTTACAAGCGGATATTCGGACAGCGGCCGTCTCTCGTCCTCAGACACCGGTATGCCGCAGTTTTTAAGCTCGACCGCAAGCTTTTTGGTGTAATTTCCGTTTCTCTCATATACGCCAATATCACGACAGCGGTATTTGCCGCTCTCGATAAGCTTTTTAATGTTTGCGGCAACGAATGAACATTCATCATAGACATCCGATGCCGTATATACGGTTATATCGTCACCGCTGCCGTCAAAGGAGATATCTTCCTGTGAAAACATGGTATCACGCAGAAAATCAATAGCGGTTTCGTTAAGAGTGTCGGATGAAATCTTTTCTTCAAAAACACGAACGCCGTCAGACACAGCGCATTTTCTTATAGCCTCGGCATTGCGTCTTGAGTGAACAAATGCTTCGTTCCCGTCATCGGTCAGACTGTCGGCACAGACCGAGAAATACACGTCTTTTGCGTCCTTCGCTATTGCCCCCACAAGCTTTGTCTGCTCATGTGTAAGCCCTCTGAAATCATCAAAGAAGAAAACACAGTCTTCAAAACAGCGGTTTGTCTTCAGAAAATCAAGAAGCTTTTTTATATTGTCGGATGAATCGATGAAGCGTTCGTTTACAAGCGCCTCAAACGCCGCAAAAATAAGCGACAGCTCTTTGGCTTTGCGCCCCGTGCTCCCCGTGCCGGTTGTTCTGAGCATTTCGGGTGTTGCGCCCGCCTGCTTTAATTCGTCATAGGCAGACAGCAGAATGTCGATATTGTTCTTTCTTGATGCGTGGCGTTTATAGATATCGAGTGACTCCGACAGACTTTCAACCGCAAGGCTCATAAGAACATTTCTTGCCGCCTTTTCGACATACGGCTTTGTTGACAGTCCGTTGTCTTCAAGCATCTGTGCAACAAAGCGTTCAAGGCCCTCAATTGCCAGAATATCGGAATCATGCTCGCCGTATTTAAGCAGAAAATCCCTGTCACGATCGGAAGCCGACTGCTGAGGCACAATAAGCACCGTGCGTTTGCCACTGTCGACAAGCGATAAAATACGCCGTTCAATCTCTTCTCGTTTTTTATAGATATTCGTACCCGTCAGAAATGTAAGCATAAATTTTTCTCCGTTTGCGTTTATAGGGGTATTTTAACATAAAGCGTGCGTCATTTAAAGTACAACATTTTTACAGAACGGAATTTGTTTAATAAAATTTTATGAAAAATTATCAAAATCACTATTGAAATACGATTTTTTTTGTTGTAATATATCACCGCAAATAAAAATCAGAGGTGATTTTATGGATAAAATAAGAACAGTTGTTGTCGGTTACGGCGGCATGGGCGGCTATCATACCGACAGACTTCGCGAGATGGAAAAATTCGACTTGCTCGGCATTTATGATATAAAAGAGAGCAGACGAGAAAAAGCTGAAGAGAGAGGCATTCACGCATATGCCACATATGAGGACGTTCTGGCGGATGACAGAGTTGAGCTTATCACATGTGCAGCATACAATGACTGCCACAAGGATATTGTCATAAAGGCACTTGAAGCCGGCAAGAATGTTATTTCAGAAAAGCCCGTTACACTTTGCTCTGCCGATCTTGAAGAGATGATTGCGGCGGCAAACAAATCGGGCAAGCTGTTTACCGTTCATCAGAACAGACGGTGGGACAATGACTTTGCCACGGCAAAAAATGTCTATGACAAAAATATGCTCGGCAAAATTCATCAGATAGATTCAAGAGTTTACGGTTCAAGAGGCATCCCGGGCGACTGGAGAAGTGCCAAAGAGCACGGCGGCGGCATGGTTCTTGACTGGGGTGTACATCTTCTTGATCAGATTCTGTATATGTTCCCCGAGAAGCGTCTTGTTTCCGTTTACGCCACACTTACACACGTTACAAATGTTGAGGTTGACGACGGTTTCAGAGCAATTCTCAGATTTGAGGACGGCCCCGAGTGCCTTGTTGAGGTATTCACAAACGACTTCATCGAGCCGCCCCGCTGGTATCTCTCCGGTGAAAACGGCACAGCTCTTATAAAGAACTGGGAGCTTGAGGGCAAAATGGTCAAGATTAAAGACTGGGAAAAGATTGACGCAGTGCCCATTCAGGCAGGCGCAGGCATAACAAAGACAATGGCTCCCCGCACGAATGAGACAATCAAAGAGTTCCCGCTTGAAGAAATCCGCGTAAAGTGGACAGATTATTACGACAACATTTATGATGTAATCAGAAACGGCGCAAAGCCGCTCATCACTCACGATCAGCAGCGCAGACTTATGAAGCTTATGGAAGCCGTATTTGAGTCCGCAGAGAAAAATCAGGTCGTATTGTTCGAATAAAATTTAATTTCAGCATTCAAAACCGCAGTGTCGGCACCCGGTCGGCTCTGCGGTTTTTATAAAGAGATTAACTTTTCGTTGACAAGCACCGTATTTTTTGGTAAAATCTTTTTCGTTCAATACAGGTCTCCGTAGCTCAGCAGGATAGAGCGTTCGCCTCCTAAGCGAAAGGCCGGCGGTTCGAATCCGCCCGGGGACGCCAAAAAACCGTCGCTTTTGCGGCGGCTTTTTTCAATTAACAATTAAGAATTAAGAATTAAGAATTTCGGAAGTCCTGCGGACTTGGATTATATTGCTTCGCAAAGAGATTAGCAAAATATAAAACCACCAAACTATATTCACAAAACAAGTGCAGAATTGGTGCCTTTACTGTCCATTAATATGGACTTTGAGGCGAGGTCTGCCGAATATCAGAGGAATGTTGCTTGAAATGGGTGTGGGGTTATGATACAATAAATAAAAAAAGTTAAAGGAGCGTCGGAATGGAGAAACTGATTGACCTGTACTCTTTCCCCGTGCGGCCGGTTCTGAAGCGGCTGCTTGAAGACAAGACAACAAAACAGAATATCATCTTCGCCACCGATGCTTATGCCGATATCGGTGAAGGACTGAAGGAGACGGACCATATCACACAAATAATGAAAGCCTGATTTTCATCGTCAAACGTGAAATCAAGTCAATGTGCGACTTTGATGTGGCACAAATATTTTCCGATACTTTACAGGAGAAACAAACAGTATGACATCAGAAAAGTGGACACGAGACGAAGAGATCATTGTCTTTAATCTTTACTGCAAAATACCGTTCAAAACATCCTCAAAAAATCACCCCGAAGTAATACGCATAGCCAAACTTATCGGGCGAAGTCCTAGTGCTGTTAATATGAAAATTGGCAATTTCGGAAGCTTTGACGAAAATCTGAAAAAACAGGGTATCGTCGGACTTACAAATGCAAGTCGTCTTGATGGTGAAATATTTCGAGAGTTTTCATCCGACTGGGATAAACTTGCATATGAAAGCGAAAAACTACTTGCCGAGTATGAAAAAAGACAGCTTGTTGTCGATATCGATTTGCCGGAAGGAGCAGAAAAGGAAGTATTCATAAAACAACGAGTTAATCAGGATTTTTTTCGCAGTTCAGTGCTGGCATCCTATGGGTATGCCTGTTGTTTAACGGGTCTGTCAAATTCTGAGCTTCTTATTGCAAGCCATATAAAACCTTGGAGTAAAAGCAGTGATAGCGAGAAAACGAATCCGGGCAACGGATTGTGCCTTAATGCTCTGCACGACAAGGCATTTGACCGTGGGTTTATTACAATATCTGAAAAGTATTCCGTCATTGTTTCGGATAGTATTCGAGATGTTTATGAAGGCGAGGCAGTTGAAAAATATTTTTCATGCTATCATGGTTCATCAATCAGGTTGCCGGACAAATTCTTACCCAATCAAGAGTTTTTGGAATATCATAGAGATAGCATATTTGAGGGATGGAAATAATGCACGAATCAATCTATATTCCGCCGGAGCAGGAGTATGACGCTATATTTTTACCATCTGCATTTCGAAACGGAAAAAAGCCTGTTCACGGTTGTGATGATGAGATTTATATAATTTATTGCTTTTATCGCGATGATTCCGACAAAAGAAGCTTTGAAATTGAAGTACTTGAGAGAGACACTCTATTGGAAATTATTAAATTTTCTGACGGTAATCATAAAATATTCTTTGAAAACCTTCCCGATTATTTCAATGGCAAATGGTTTTATCTCGATGAATCCGACCCGGTTTTAATGAACTTTATTCACTGTATAATGATGCCGATTTTATCGTATCACGTGACGGAACGACAGAAGACGAATTTAATTTCAT